>NZ_JBBAPF010000006.1:0-92645 GCF_040400975.1 Limnohabitans sp.
CGGGTGGTGTGGCAGGCCATGCAGTTGCCCGCCAAAGCCAGGTAGCGGCCTTGTTCAATTTGGGCTTCGTTAGCCTTGACCGCAGCACCAGAGGCGGGTTTGGACGGTGTCAGCAGATCGCCCCAGTTGTCCCATATCACCGCGACCACCAACACCAGCAAGCTGATCAAGCTGATCCAAGCTGCGCGCCGAAGAGGGTGCATGCCATGGCGGTTCATGGTCGGGCACCTTGGGGTGTTTTGGCAGGCATCTTGGCCGACAGTTCTGGTGCACTGCCGCAGCTCAGCGCCTCGGGCAAGGCAGGGCCTGCGGGCGGGCGCTCGGCGGGGCGGGTGTCGGCAGGCAGCGGCTGGCGGGCGAGCCAGCTCGACACCGCAATCAAGTCAACAGCGGGCATGCGCTGGACGATTTCGGCCATGCAATCGGGTGCGTGGGCGCGGCGCTGGCGGGTTTGCCATGCGCCCAACTGGGCATTCAAATAATCCAGCGGCAAGCCCAGCAACCCCGGCACGTTGGGCTGCACACCGGTCAGGCGCACGCCATGGCATTGGGTGCAGGCAGGCAAGCCCCGCGAGGCATCGCCTTGCGTCACCAGCTGTTGACCTCTGGCCAAGCGATCGGGGGTGATGGCGTTTTGGGCTTTGGGGGCAGGGTAGGGCAGTTGCAGGTCGGCAAAGTACTGCGCCATCTCCCCCAAATAGGCATCGGTCAAGGGGTCGACCAGGCGCGTCATCAATTCATAGTGCCGGCGGCCTTCGGCGAAATTGCGCATCTGGTTGTGCAGATAGCCAGCAGGTTTGCCAGCCAAACGTGGGTAATAACCGTCAGGCCCGGCCCGGCCTTGCTCGCCATGGCAAGCGGTGCAGGCCCGGGTGCGTTCGGCCATGTCGTCGGCCAACCGGCGGGGGCTCTGTGCGTGCGCGGTGCCCGTCAACAGGCTCAAAACTACCCACAAACTCAGCCCCCCAAACCAGCTGGGGGTGCGTTTCAAAATCATCCTCATGCCTTGAAGATAACCGATGCGGCGACAATGTCGGGTTTTGCACCAAATGCCCTGTGCGCCCGGTGCCTTGTTTTTTCATTTCTTCAAGTACAAGCCATGTCCGATATCCAAGTCCGATTTGCCAAACTCCAAGACGCTCCCGCCGTGGCCGCCTTGCACCTGAACGCCTGCCGCATGGCGTATGCCGGGCAAGTGCCCGATGCCCATTGGGACGCCACGCCCATGCCCAAGCGTGTGTCGTATTGGAAAGAAGCCATCGAGTACGGAGAGCCGCAAGTCATTGTGGCCACCCAAGGACAAGAGATTGTGGGTTTTGTGGGTTTTGACCGTTCGCGCGACCCCAAGTCCAAAAACACCACGGGCGAGATCTGGGCAATCTACGCTGCCCCTGACCGGATTGGCCAAGGTGTGGGCCTGGCCTTGTGGGACGCTGCCCGCGAAGGCCTTGAGGACGAAGACTGTACCGAAGTGACCGTGTGGTTGCCTTTGTTGCATGAGCAAACTTTGCGGTTTCATGACTTGGCCGGATTCAAGCGCGAGATGAACACCGCCCGCACCGTGCCACTGGGCGGTGTCAAGGTGGAAGAAGTTCGCCTCAAACGCAAACTGGGCTGATCGTCTCAACATGCCCATCATGCTGGCCCCCATGGAGGGGCTGCTCGACCACACCTTGCGCGATGTGCTGACCCGGGTTGGGGGGGTGGACGTGTGTGTTTCCGAATTCATCCGGGTCACCAACACCGTTTTGCCGCGCCGCGCCTTTTTGCGTGTAGCCCCCGAGCTGCTCAACCAAAGCTGCACGGCCGCGGGTGTGCCAGTCAAGGTGCAACTGCTTGGCTCTGACCCGATGTGTTTGGCGGACAACGCCGCTGCCCTGGCCGAATTGGCGCCTTATGGCATTGACTTGAACTTTGGCTGCCCCGCTAAAACCGTCAACCAGCACCGTGGCGGTGCGGTGTTGCTGGACGAACCTGAGTTGGTGGGCCAAATCGTGGCGGCGGTGCGCCGGGCGGTGCCAGCGCACATTCCGGTGTCGGCCAAGATGAGGTTGGGCTACAACGACGACAGCCGTGCAGAAGACTGCGCCCTGGCCATCGAGGCGGCCGGGGCGAATGAGTTGGTGGTGCACGCCCGCACCAAAGCCCATGGCTACCGACCTCCGGCTTATTGGGACCGCATTGCTGACTTGCGCCAGCATGTGCGTTTGCCCATCGTGGCCAATGGCGAAATCTGGACCGTGGCCGATGCCCTGCGTTGCCAAGAGGTGACAGGCTGCGACCGCTTGATGATCGGTCGCGGCATGGTGACCGATCCTGGTTTGGCCTTGGCCATTGCACACCAACGCAGGACCGGCGATGTGCTCTTGCCTGGTCAGGGTGTGGCTTGGACCACGCTGCTGGATTTGATGCAGATTTTTTGGTGTGGCGTGAGTGCGCGGGTGGCCACTCGCCACCGGGCGGGGCGGCTCAAGCAATGGCTCAATTACATGCGCCGGGTGTACCCCGCCGCCCAGCAGGCATTTGATGAATTGCGACTGGTGCACGACGCCCACAAGATCGATGTGTGGTTGGCGCAGCGGCAGCCAAAAACCGTCAGCGCACCCGAGTAAAAGGGCTGGACAACCGCCATGGCGGCTCTCACACTTGGTTTTGTAGCGCCATGTGCGCCAGTACCTCTTGACGCAGGGCTTCGAGCTCTGGGGCCAAAAGACTGTAGGCGGCGCTCAATTCAGCTGCCTCGGCGTGCTTGCTCATGTTTTCCACGCGCACCACATGCTCGACCAAACTGTCGACACAAAACACCGGCGTGAAACCTTTGAGCTGGTGCAGGATACGGTTAGCCCCATACACATCACCTTGGTCGAGCAGGATTTGCAACTGGGGCAAGTCATTGCTCAGGGTCTGGTGCAGTGTTTTGAGCAAAGACAACACGCCCTGGGTGTCCCCAATGAATTCCATGGCCCTGTCGATGGACAGAAAAACAGGCTTTGGCGTGATGCTCATGGGACGTGATGGCGAAAGGTGAATAAGGCGCTTTGGTGGGACCAAAGAAGGATATGGCATTTTAGTCGAGCAAAGCGGACAGGCCCCGCTCTGGCTCAAAGCGTTTGTTTTTGAACATCAAACGGCTGGGCCCGGGAAAAGCCGCTTGGGTGACCGAATGGCGTGGGTCGCCCGGGTAGCAGATGGTTCGCACACCCTCTTGGTCATAAGGCTCAGGCTCGATCACCGGGGGACGTCGGTTGTGTGCCTCGGTCAGCACGCTTTGGGCGTTGGGGTGGCGGTTCAGGTGCACCAAGCTCATGATTTGGGGTGGGGCCAACTCGATCTCGCGGTTCCAGTAGCGCAAGAGCGCATCGCGGGGGGTGATCCACAGCACCTCGGTGGCCTCAAAGTTGTCGTGTTCGGCCAGTTGGTCATCTGGGACTTGAGTCACAAAAAACCGGGTGTCAAAACGCTTGTTGGTCACCGAGGCTTGGCGCGGCGTGATCCACCGGCACCAAGGCAGCAGGGGTTCGGTATGCAAGGCCAGTGCCTGTGCCGCAAAGGCCTCGTGCCAACTCTGGCCGCTGCGCAGGGCGTGCAGCAGGGTCTGGGCCTGTGTGTCCGCGTGCGAAGCGCAGCCCAGCAGCACCCGGCACTCTTCGTAGGCTTCGCGCATGGCGGCCACAAACAGGCCTGCGGCGCGCTCGCCCGGGATATCGGGCTCGTTGAGCCGCTGGTGCAAGGTGGCGCTGTCCTGGCTCAGGCGCTGCAGCCAGGCCGGGTTTTGGTCATCGGGGTCGAGTTTGCCGCCCGGAAACACATAAGCGCCGCCCAGCACGTTCGAGGCTTGGTGCCTGCGCATCAACAGCACCTGCAGGCCTGCCGGCCCATCGCGCAGCATCACCACGGTGGCGGCGTCCAGGGGTGGGGCGGTCAAGATGGTGGTGTTCAGTTCCATGAGGGTGTCAATCGGGTAACAGGCTGGGCCCGGGGGCTGGTTTAAAGTCCTTGCGCAGTGGGCTACAGGGTCATGGGGGTCAGATTAGCAGATGAAACAGGTCAGCCCCGTCTTTCAATGTCACAAGGAAAACACATGAGCATCGATTTCAAAGGCCGCGTGGCCATCGTCACAGGCGCAGGCGGCGGTTTGGGCAAGCAGCACGCTTTGGGCCTGGCTGCACGCGGGGCCAAAGTATTGGTCAACGACCTGGGCGGCGATGTGCACGGCGTGGGCGGTTCGGTGTCGGCCGCGCAAGCGGTGGTCAACGAGATCCGCGCGGCGGGCGGCGAAGCCTTGGCCAATGGTGCTTCGGTCACCGACTTTGAGGCCGTCAAAGCCATGGTTCAACAGGCGGTAGAGGCCTGGGGCCGGGTCGACATTTTGGTGAACAACGCTGGCATCTTGCGCGACAAGAGCTTTGCCAAGATGGACTTGGCCGACTTCAAGCTGGTGATGGATGTGCACGTCATGGGCGCGGTGCATTGCACCAAGGCCGTGTGGCCGATCATGCAAGCGCAAAACTACGGCCGCATCGTCATGACCACTTCCTCGAGTGGCTTGTACGGCAACTTTGGCCAGGCCAACTACGGTGCGGCCAAGATGGCTTTGGCGGGACTGATGCAAACCCTGTCGATCGAGGGCGAGAAACACCACATTCGGGTCAACTGCTTGGCCCCCACAGCCGCTACCCGCATGACCGAAGGCCTGATGCCCGAGGCGGTGCTGCAAGCCCTGGACCCCAGCGCCGTGGTGCCTGCCATGCTGGTCATGGCGAGCGAGGATGCGCCCAACCGCACCATCATTTGCGCAGGCGCAGGCAGCTTTGAAGTGGCCCACATCACCTTGACCCAGGGTGTGCACCTGGGCACCGGCCCTGACACCGCCGAGCGCCTGTTGGCGGCCATGGCAAAGGTCACAGACCGCGATGGCGAGACCGTGCCGCGTTCGGGCTCGGAGCAGGGCACGCTGGAAGTCGGCAAAGCCATGAAAGCGCATTGAATTCCCCAAACGGCAAAGGTGCATCCATGACAGCAGAAATCCCCACCCTCACCAAGCGCAAGCTTCAGGCTCAGGTGATTGGCCCCATCTATGCGGAGATGGTGGCGCAAATCGGAGAGGAGCGCGCGGCCCTCATTCTGGACACGGCCATTCGCAAAGCCGCAGTGGCAGAAGGCCAGTATTTTGCGGAGAAGGTGGGCGGCCAGACCTCGATGGCCAACTTCATTCAGCTCTATGAAAACTGGACCCACGATGGTGCCCTGGAAATGAAGGTGCTCGAAGCCAGCGACACGGTGTTCGACTTTGACATCACGCGCTGCAAGTATGCCGAGACCTACAAAGAAATGGGCTTGGGCCACATCGGCCATTTGCTCTCTTGCAACCGGGACGGCACGTTTTGCCAAGGCTATGATCCGAACATATCTCTGGAGCGCCAACAAACCATCATGGAAGGCGCGTCTTGCTGCACCTTCCGTTACCGTTACAAGGCCAAGCCTGCGGCTTAGTTGTGCTGCGGTCCACGGTGATGCATTCAGTGAATGAGAAAGCTGTTGCCAGAGCAGTGATCACCGAGACGATTCGCGATGATGAAACGAGGATTCCATGTTGATGCTCCAAAACGCCCGCGTGTGTCATGTGCCCCTGGCTTTCTTGACACTCTTTTTGCTGGTCATGGCCGCTCCCGCATTCAGTGAAGTCACATCCAGCAATGTTGACGTTCCAGTTGTGGGTGCCAAATGCAATGACCGAGTTAAAGAGGTCAGTCGTGTTGGGGGACTTCTGCGTGTGCCAACCAAGGCCTCAGAACAAGTCCCCGCCGTGGTCTTGCTCCACAGCAATGCGGGCATCGTGGGGGTTGGTGGTTTTTATGCGCGGGCGCTCAATGCAGTGGGTATCGCGACCCTGGAGATTGATTCCTACACGCCCCGTGGCGTGCGAAGTGGCAGCGAACCCAATGCACCGGTCTTATGTGACCGATTGCAAGATGCATGGGGTGCACTTGTTTATCTCGCCAAAGATGCAAGGATCAATCCAAACCAAATTGGCCTTGCAGGCTTTTCCAGTGGCGGTGCTGTTGCGATCATGGCGGGTATGGGCGTCAGACCTGCCCGATTGGCGCGAGACAACCCAGCATTGCGGCAAGAGCAAGTTTTCGCGGCCCACTTTGCGCTTTATCCGGCCTGCAGCAACATCATGGATGACCAACAACGAATTCGTTCTTGGATCAACCCCGGTCGCCCACAAAATTGGGGTGCCACGGGCAAACCCATACACATTACTTCAGGCACCAACGACGATTTTGATTTCAATCCCAAGACCGACTGCTTGCGAATGAGCCAGGAGTTTCCTGCCATTGCCAGTCAATTGACTGTGCGGATGGTTGAGGGGGCTACTCATGCGTTTGATTGGCCTAGCCCGCCTCCGCCTGCCTACAGTCCTTTTGCCAAGGCCCAGACTGGTGGCGTGGTGACCATGCGGTATTCCGCCAAAGAGGCTGCAATCGCTCAAAAGGAAATGGTCGAATACTTTCTGAAAAATCTAAAGTAGGCCGTGGGCGATGGAAGCAGCCCACTGCTTCAGTGACTCACAGGGGGCGTTTGGTGAGGGTGAAGTCTGTGCACACGGGGGCAGATAGTTGAAGCCCAAAAGAGGCGTGATTTCGCTCAGCAGGGGACTGGCAGCAAAGCATCAATAGCGTGATGCGCTTTGCAAGACGGCCATGGTCACCCTGGATACGCAGACCAGTTTCCCGTCCTCGTCGCTGATGCGCACATCCCAGACATGGCTTGTCCGGCCCAGATGCAAGGGCCTGGCCACGCCATAGACCCAGCCATCCGATACAGCACGGACATGGTTGGCGTTGATTTCCTGTCCGACACAATGGTGTTTTTCAGGATCGACGACCAGAGACGCAGCCCATGAGGCCAAGGTTTCGGCCAGAACAACGGACACACCACCATGCAGCACCCCGGCAGGCTGCCGAGTCCGGGCATCGACGGGCATGCGTGCTTTGAGGTAGTTGTCACCCGCCTCCAGCATCTCGATGCCAAGATGTCCGTTTGCACACAGAGCTCCTCGTTCGTTCAGAAGTTCAAGATTGGGTGAACTGTTCCAGATGGTCATGCATGATCCCTCAGAGATGTGGCATCTTACTTAGGCGTCAGGCCCAGTCAAACCCAACCCTGCCGCCACACGCTGTCATGCTGCAGATCGAAGATGGATCACATTTTTGATTTCATCAAGGTTATACACATGTACCGTTAGCACGCAATTGATTTATTCGGTCCAAAAGATTTAATGCGGATTTATACGACTTGACTTTTGCATTGGCCAAAAACGGATTTCTCAAACCGGCTTGGTCAATTCGGGCCACAACCCTCAATGTCTGCTCGGCAACCAGTTTGCCGTTGGCACAGATGGCTCTTTTGTTTTGTTCCGTGAGTGGGGCAAGACATGGTTTGAGATAAACGTCTAGCTTGTTGTCTAGGCTCAAGAGTTCAGTGTTTTGACTGATGTGGTTGACAGGCGTTGTTTGCAATGCATCCGGCAGTTGAGAGCAATTTTCGGTGGCCAAGGCGGGAAGGGTGATCGTCATGCTGGCAGCGAGTACAAGAGTTGCGGCACTGACGCTCATTGAATTGCTCCTGTTTCCAAGTCGGATGAATGTTATCACTGGATAATTTCAAAACTAACCAAGCCGTCACACGCTGTCATCCCGCAGCTCACGCCGACATCCAATGTCTGCAAATTTGGCGTTTGCATTGCGCATAAATCCAAATTCATACAGACTATGCAATCTGGTGTGTTCATGGGAAGCGCCGTTTCATGGCGTTTATTTCATGGGCCGAACGGGTCGACCTGATCGTGAGCATTTCAATGAGCAAACAACACAAAATTGTCATCGTGGGTGGTGGCGCTGGCGGTCTGGAACTTGCGACCCGTTTGGGACATGCCTATGGCCGACGAAAACGCGCGCTCATCACCTTGGTCGATAAAAACCGCACCCACATCTGGAAACCCAAGTTGCATGAAATTGCTTCCGGCAGCATGGACCTTGGCGACCACGAAGTCGACTACATGGCGCAGGCCCATTGGAACCACTTCACCTTTCGAATTGGTGAGCTCAAGGGACTGGACCGCGCCAACAAAAGCATCGAGCTTGCACCCTATGTGGATGAGCAAGGCCGAGCTGTGACGCCCACCCAATACATCCACTACGACACGCTTGTCATCTGCATTGGCAGCTTGAGCAATGACTTCGGTACCCAGGGCGTCAAAGAGCACGCCTTGAAGCTGGAAACGCAGCATGACGCCAAGTCGTTTCACTCCAGGATGGTCAATGCCTGTATCCGCGCGCACAACCAGGCCGGCGTCATCCACAAACGCCAATTGCATGTGGCCATCATCGGCGCGGGCGCCACGGGGGTGGAGTTGGCTGCGGAGTTGCATCGCACCACACGCGAGGTGGTGGCTTTTGGCCTGGACCGCATCGATGTGGACAAAGACATCAAAGTCAGCTTGATTGAGGCGGCCGACCGCATTTTGCCGGCCTTGGTACCCCGCTTGTCGCAAGCCACTGAGCAACTTCTCTCGCGCTTGGGCGTTCAGGTGCTCACCAGCTCCAAAGTGATGGAGGTCATGCCCACGGGCATTCGCTTGGCCGATGGGCGAGAGATCGAGTCAGAACTGGTGGTGTGGGCCGCTGGCGTGAAAGCGCCTGATTTCTTAAAAGACTTTGGCGGGCTGGAAACCAACCGGATCAACCAATTGGTGGTCCATGACACGCTTCAAACCACACGCGATCCCGATATATTTGCTCTCGGTGATTGTGCAGCTTGCCCCTGCTCGGATGCCGATGGGGGCCGAGCAGGCATTGTGCCGCCGCGTGCGCAAGCAGCGCACCAGCAAGCCACCCACATGTGGCAACAAATTCAACGCCGCATGGCCAACAAGCCTCTGAAGCCTTACCGTTACAGAGACTTTGGCTCACTGGTGTCGCTGGGCAAGTTCAGCACGGTGGGCAACATGATGGGCGGCTTGATCGGCAAGAGTCTGATGATCGAGGGTTATTTTGCCAAGCTGATGTACCTGTCTTTGTACAAACTGCATGAACTCGCCATTCACGGTGTCCTCAAAACCACGCTCTTCACCCTGTCGCGCATGATCACCAAACAAACCAACCCAACGGTGAAGTTGCATTGAGGTCTGGATCAAACCTGGCGGCTCAGCCCTATGTGCCCTGCAACGGCGGATCTGCGGGAGTGCTGTCAGTGTCTCGCACGGCCACCCTAGAACTCAGTGCCACATCTGCGCCTTAAGCGGTCTCATCGCTGATGCGCACATCCCAAACATGGCATGTGCGGCCCGAATGCAAGGGCCTGGCCACGCCATAGACCCATCCATCCGATACAGCATGGACATGGTTGGCATTGATTTCCTGCCCGACACAATGGTGTTTTTCACGATGCCAAGATGCCCGTTTGCACACAGAGCCCCGCGTTCGCTCAGAAGGTCAAGATTGGGTGAACTGTTCTAGATGGTCATGCTGATCCCTTAGAGATGTGGCATCTTACTTAGGCGTCAGGCCCAGTCAAACCCAACCCTGCCGCCACACGCTGTCGTCCTGAAGTTCACGCCAAGCGATGACTTGAGTCGCTTTTGAAAACACCGCTTCGATTTCCACCAATTCAATCGGGTCGGTGGGCAGTTCGGGCTGAATCACCCGGCTGACCAAAAAGTGCTTTTGCTTGGCCACGGGTTTGACCGCAGTCCATTTGGTTAGCAACAGTTTTTTGGGGTTCAGCGGGTTCATGGGTGGATGCCCTTAGCGGCTGTTTTGCATTTCACGCGCCACCGCCTCGGCCAGATCGATCACGGCCATGGCGTAGTAGCTGGACCAGTTGTAGCGGGTGATGGCGTAGAAGTTTTCTGTACCGGCCACGTAGCTGGGCGCTTCATTGCCGTTGCGCAATTCGATCAAGGCCAAGGGGCCTGTGTGTTGCAGGGCGGCGCCTGACAGGCTGGCGCCTTTGCTGACAAAGTTGGCGACACTGAAGGTGGGCAAGATGTCTGGGGCCATCAAGCTGTCCATGTCGGTTTGGCCTGGGGTGAGGGTGACGGGGTAGTGCGTGGGCATACCGGGCCGCCAGTCAAAGGCTTTGAAGTAGTTGGCCACCGAGCCGATGGCGTCGGTCGGGCTGCCAAACAGGTCGATGCGGCCATTGCCATCGAAGTCCACCGCGTGGCGCGCCCAGCTCGAGGGCATGAACTGCGGCAAGCCCATAGCGCCGGCATAGCTGCCCCGAATGCTCAGAGGGTCGGCCCCGCTGCGCGAGGTGAGCAGCAAAAATTGTTCCAACTCGCCTTTGAAAAAACTTTCTCTTGCTGCGGCTCGCGGGTGTGCGGTCGGGAAGTGGAAAGCCAAAGTGGCCAAGGCATCGATGACGCGGAAGTTGCCCGTGTATTGCCCGTAAAAAGTTTCCACGCCAATGATGGCCACCACCACCGAGGCGGGCACGCCGAACTCACGCTCTGCACGTTCCAGGGCGCCGCGATGGGTTTGCCAAAAACGCAGGCCTGCCTGGATGCGCTGCGGCTCGATGAACCTGGCGCGGTAGGCGGCCCAGTTTTTGGCAGCAGGGCTGCTGGCGGGTAAAACCAAGCGTTCTACAGAAGGGAGTCGGCGGGCTTGACCCAGGTGTTTTCGCACCCATTGCGGGTCCAGCTGCAAGCGTTCAGCCGCTTGGCTTGACCAGTCCATGGCCGCGCTCGATTCGCTGAAAAACAGGCCTGCGGCTGCAGGCAACGCGGCCTTGGCTGCATTGGTTTTTACTTTTGAGGATTTAGGGCCAGAGTTTTTGGACTTGGTCTTGGTTTTGGTGGATTTCGTGCTTTGTGCTGGTGCCTTGATGTCTTGTGGAGGTGCTGTGTCGGCCTTGGCTTTGGGGCGGGGCGTTGTAGCGGTTTTGGGCGTGGTCTGCGGTTCAGCCTGTGCCCAAGTGGTGTGCGGCAAAAAAGCGTTCAAAAGCAGTGACAAAGCCAGAGGGGCCCAGCGTTGTGGCATGGTTTTGGGTGGAAAGTGAAATAGAGCTGGATGCATGGGATGTCCAGTTTAAACGCCGAGTCGCCTCAGCGTGAGGCCATGTCGGCGCATGGACCGCGTGATAAGCTGGAAGTCACAAAAACAAAGCCATCCAACCAAACCGTCAGCTTCAAGCTGAGGCCATTCGGGAAGACGAGACCATGGGCGCGACAGGTTATTTCACCCACCCAGATTGCTGGAAACACGAGATGGGACCAGGCCACCCCGAGTGTCCGGAGCGCTTGGGTGCCATCGAAGACCGGCTGCTGATCAGCGGTGTGGACATGGCCTTGCAACGGCGTGAGGCAACCCCTGCAGCTTTGGCAGATATCGAGTTGGCCCATGGGCGCATGCATGTGGCGGCTTTGCGCGGTTTGGGTGACATGTTGCGCGAGGACATGGCCGCTGGCGGACCCACCCACACCAGCTTGGATCCGGACACCATGATCAATGTCCACACTTGGGATGCCGCGTTGGTGTCTGCGGGTGCTGCCATCGACGCCACCGACGCTGTGATGGCGGGTGAGCTGGAGAACGCTTTTTGCGCAGTGCGTCCACCCGGCCACCACGCGTGCCGCGACAAGGCCATGGGCTTTTGCTTTTTCAACAACGTGGCGATTGCTGCCAAGTACGCGCTGGAGCGGCATGGCCTCAAGCGCGTGGCGATTGTGGACTTTGACGTGCACCACGGCAATGGCACCGAAGACATCGTGGCGGGTGATGAGCGCATCTTGATGGTGAGCTTTTTTCAGCACCCGTTTTACCCCGAAGGTGGCTCTACATCGAGCGCTGCCAATTTGGTCAATCTGCCCGTGCCGGCCTACACCCGGGGCATGGAGATCCGCGAGTTGGTGGACATGATGTGGTTGCCGCGCCTTGAGGCCCATAAGCCCGAGTTGATCTTCATCAGCGCGGGGTTTGATGCGCACCGCGAAGACGACATGGCCCAGATGGGCTTGGTGGAGCAAGATTACGCTTGGATCACCCAGCGGATCAAAGATGTGGCGCTGCGTCATGCCCAAGGCCGCATTGTCAGTTGCCTGGAGGGCGGCTACAACCTGAGCGCGCTGGGCCGCAGTGTGGAGGCGCATTTGCGGGTTTTGGCCGACGTTTGACCAGAACGGCGAGCCTGCATTCGGCGGCTCGCCACTGAATTTCGGCACAATCGGGACATGACCGAACCGACCTCACCCCAAACCCCGAATGTGCTACTCCATGAGCGCGATGCCCGTGGTGTGCACAGGCTGACTTTGAACAGTCCCGCCAGCTTCAACGCCTTGAGTGAAGCCATGCTCACCGCTTTACAGCAAGCGCTGGATGCCATCGTGCAAGACGAGCAAGCGCGGGTGGTGGTGCTGGGCGCTGCGGGCAAGGCTTTTTGCCCTGGGCACAACCTGAAAGAAATGCGCGCACAGCCTGAATTGGCTTACTACCAAAAGCTGTTTGCACAGTGCAGCCGAATGATGATGGCCATTCAACAGCTGCCTGTGCCGGTGATTGCCCGTGTGCAAGGCCTAGCCACCGCGGCCGGTTGTCAGTTGGTGGCCCAGTGTGATTTGGCGGTGTCGGTAGACAGCGCCACTTTCGGGGTGAATGGCATCGATGTCGGCCTGTTTTGTGCCACGCCCAGCGTGCCGCTGGTGCGCAACATGCATGCCAAGCAGGCCATGGAGATGCTGTTGACAGGCGGTTTCATCTCTGCTGCCGAGGCCCAAGCCCGCGGCTTGGTCAACCGCGTGTGTTCTGTCGATCAGTTGGATGCCCAGGTGGACGAGCTGGTCAATGCCATCCTGGCCAAACCGCGCGAGGCGGTTCGCATGGGCAAGGCTTTGTTTTACCAGCAGCGTGAGATGGGCATAGCGGCAGCTTACCAATTGGCGGGTCAGACCATGGCCTGCAACATGGTGCACGACGTGGCGCAAGAGGGCGTGCAGGCGTTCATCGACAAGAGGACACCCACATGGCGGGCATGAGCAACATGGCAGTGGTCGATCCGCTGGGTTTGGTGTTTTCTTTGGCGCGGCCGGAGTCCTTGATGGCCTTGGGTGCTTTTGCCGTTTGCCTGATGCTGGCTTGGGTCATGGTCTGGGGTGTGCGCCGGGTTTTCAGCGGCCAGGATATGGCCATTTTGCTGGGTCGCAAACTGGTCGATGGGGTCCTGTTTCCGGTGCTGTTGCTGGGGCTGACTTTTGTGGCCCGCACGCTGCTGACCCAGCAGCAGCCTGCGCCATTGTTTGCGGTTTTGTTGCCGGTGTGCATTTCGCTGGCGGTGATCCGCCTGGGCGTGAAGGTGCTGCAGGTGGCGTTTGCCAACGCGCCCTTTGTGCGGGTGTTGGAGCGCACGATTTCCTGGTTGGCTTGGGGCGCGGTGGTGCTGTGGGTCACGGGCATTTTGCCCTTGGTGCTCAACGAGTTGGACCAGATCAGCTGGAAAATCGGCGGCAGCATGCTGTCGGTCCGCACCTTGATCGAGGGGGCGCTCACGGCTGGGGCTGTGTTGATTGTGGCGCTTTGGGTGTCGGCGGCCATCGAGGCGCGCTTGCTCAAATCGGCTACGGGTGGCGACTTGTCGCTGCGCAAGGTCATCAGCAACACGGTGCGGGCCTTGCTCATGTTTGTGGGCTTGCTGCTGGCCTTGTCGTCGGTGGGCATTGATCTGACGGCTTTGTCGGTGCTGGGCGGAGCAGTGGGCGTAGGCATTGGCTTTGGCTTGCAAAAGTTGGCCTCCAACTACGTCAGCGGCTTTGTGATCCTGGCCGAGCGCAGCATGCGCATCGGTGACATGGTCTTGGTGGATGGTTTTGAGGGGCGTATCGTCGACATCAAGGCGCGCTACACCGTGATCCGGGCTTTGAATGGCCGCGAATCCATCGTGCCCAATGAGTTCTTGATCATCAACCGGGTTGAAAACTTTACCTTGATGGACCCCAAGCTGTCGCAGACGACCCTTGTTTCGGTGGCTTATGACAGCGATGTGGAATTGGTGCGGCGGCTCTTGATCGAGGCTTGCGAGAGCCAGGATCGGGTCCTCCAAGACCCCGCCCCCAATGCCTTTTTGAGTCAGTTTGGCGCCGATGGTCTGGAGTTCACCGTGAGTTACTGGATTGCCGACCCAGAAAACGGCCAACTGGCCCTGCGTTCCACCATCAACATGTTGATTTTGGCGGCGCTGCGCGAGCACAAGATCCAGATCCCGTACCCGCAGCGGGTCATGCACATGGTCAGTCCATCATCGACGGCAGCCACAGACTGATCTCCGGGAAGGCCAGCAAGATGCCCAGAGTGATGATCAAGACCAGCACCATGGGCCAGACGCCTTTGAAGATATTGGACAAACCCACGTGTGGCAGCAAGGTGTTCAGAACAAACAGGTTCATGCCGACCGGGGGCGAAATCAACCCGATCTGAATCACCATCACGATCAGCACGCCAAACCAGACCGGGTCAAAGCCCAGTTGCACGACGATGGGGAAAAACAGGGGGATGGTCAGCAAGACCATGGTCAACTCTTCCATCACGGTGCCCAGCAGCACATAGATCAGCATCATGGCCGCCACGATCATGATGGGGGACAGGCCCAAGCCGGTGATCCAGTCTTTGAGCTCAAAAGGCAAGCTGGTGTAGTTGACGAAGTTGGCAAAGATCGTGGCGGCGATCAGCAAGGTGAACAGCATCGCCGTGGTGCGTGCCGACTCGATCAGCACTTGCAACAGGACTTTCCAGCTCAAGGCTTTGCGCGCCAAAGCGAACAAAAATGCGCCCATGGCCCCCATGCCCGCGCCTTCGGTGGCGGTGAAGAAACCGCCATAAATGCCGCCTAAAACCAATACCACCAACAGCAAGACGCCCCAGATGCCACGCACGGCCTTGAAACGTTCAGTCCAGCTGAATTTTTCGCCGGCAGGTGCATGGTCTGGGTTGTGCCAGGTCATGAGCACCACGGCCAGCATCAACAACAGTGCCGTCAAAATGCCGGGCAAAACGCCCGCAGCAAAGAGCTTGCCGATGTGGGTTTCGGTGATGATGCCGTAGATCACCAAGATGGTGGAAGGCGGGATCATGATGCCCAGGGTGCCGCCTGCCGCGATCACACCGGTCGACATCGCGTCGCTGTAGCCCATTTTTTTCATGGACGGGTAGGCCACCTTGCTCATGGTGGCGGCGGTGGCAATGGACGAGCCGCAAATGGCACCAAAACCTGCGCAGGCTGCGATGGTGGCGTGTGCCAAGCCGCCTTTGCGGTGACCAATGAAGGTGTAGGCCGCATGAAACAACTCGTGCGCCAAGCCGGCGCGGGCGACAAAATTGCCCATCAAAATGAACAGGGGAATGACCGACAAGGTGTAGGCAAAACCGGTTTCGTGCACCACTTGGGCCGCACTGGCCATGGCGGGCATCCAGCCGCGGGTCAAACCAATGCCCACGATGCCCACCAAGCCCATGGAAAACGCCAGGGGCATGCGCAACAGGGCCAATACAAAGATGGCCAAAAATCCAAGTAAGGCTTCGGTCACAGCGTGCCCCCTTCGGATGCGTCTTCAGCCGCGATGGCGGGCCAAAAAGCTTTGGCCACATGGACCAATCCGGTCAGGCCGCACAACACCCCCATGCCTTGGATGAACGGGGCTTTGGCGATTTTCAGTTGGGCCGTGGTTTCACCCGTGGTGGCAATGTCGGCGCCGGTCTTCCACATCAGGAAAGCCAAGCCAAACAGCAAGGCAGCGCAAGCCAGGTGGATCAGGCCTTGTTGAATTCTTTGCAGCCAGCTTGGCAACAGCGTGTCCAGAGAGTCAAACACCACGTGCTCACCCTTCAGGGACACCAGGGGCAAAGCGCCAAAAATCACCACCACCATGAGCAGTTCGGTCAGCTCCAATGAGCCAGGTATGGAGTGCGACCAGATCTTGCGACCGCTCACGTCGAAAAAGGTCAACACCATGATGCCCAGCAAGGCCAGACCTGCCAACGTGCCGCAGACGGTTTCAAAGATTCTTTTCAACGTCATACCCATAGAAAAAACGGTACCTGCAGCTGCGGCAGGTACCGTTGTGGTTCTAACCTCTCAGAAGCCGACGCTTCAGCAGACAGGTTTACTTTTGCTGTTGTAGTTTAGCGACTTCGGCACGGAACTCGGCCAACATGCGCGAAGGGTCCTTCACGCCTTTGGCCTTGGCAGCTTGGGCCCAGTCGCGTTCGAGTTTGCTCACGCGGATGGTCACGCCACTGATGAAGGCGCCGTCGGCTTTGATCAACTTGACGCCGTTTTTCTGCATGTTGCCCAAGGCAATGTCGTCCACGCGGTCCCATGATTTGCCAAAACGGCTGGCCACCGCATCGCCCGACAACTCGTCGACGGCTTTTTTGTCTTCAGCCGACAGGCTGTTGTACTTGGCCGGGTTCATCATGAACACGAAGCTGGTGTTGTACAAACCGCCGGGGAAAGTGGTGGCGTGCTTGATGACTTTGTCGATTTTGAACGAGTCGGTGGATTCGGCTGGGAACAAGGTGCCGTCCATCACGCCTGTGGACAAGAGTTCATAAGACTCAGGCGCAGGCTTGAGGGTCACGTTCATCTCAAGGTTCTTGGCGATCTCGTTGACCATGCCGCCGCCCACACGAAACTTCATGCCCGCCAGGTCTTCCACTTTGGTGATGGGGCGCTTGGTGTTGAACACAATGCCGGGGCCATGGGTGAAGTAACCCAAGACCTTGACGCCTTGGTGCTCAGCGGCAAATTCGGGGTACTTGCTGGCGATGCGGTTGAAAGCCACGGACAGTGGCTCGGCACGGTCGCCCATGAATGGGAATTCCACCATTTGGGTCAACACAAAGCGCCCGGGGGTGTAGCCGTGTACGGTGAAGGAAACGTCAGCCAAGCCATTGCGAATGGCGTCGTAGGTGCCCACAGGCGGTGTCACTGCGCGGGGCAAGATGTTGCAACGCACGCGGTTCGAAGTTCTGGCTGTGAGCGCGTCACACCATTCTTTTTGGGCCACAGACAAGCCATGCGTGGGTGGAACCCAGCTGGACACGGTCAAAACAGTTTGCGCTTGGGCCATGCCGGCCCAGCTGGTCAGGGCCACGGTGGCTAAGGAAATCAGGGTTTTTTTCATCAAAGGTCTCCATTCAATTGGTTACAAAACATAATCTAATCCGGAAAAGATCGGAATTTAACCCATGTTAACCCTGAGGAGCCGACCAATCGGTCGGTGAATTCCCGGGGGTCTGATCAAAATTCAGCATTTGGCGCTGATTTAAATCCGAACGACCGTGCTTTTTTGGTGATAATGAGCAGCTTGAAAATTGGTTTTGAGGCACAATTGACGTTTACGTCAACGTTAATCGTTATTGTGCACGGCGTCAGCGTCGACGTCATGAGTTTTGATCTTCAATGGAGTTGATTTCATGAAAATTCTGGTTCCAGTCAAGCGGGTGGTGGACTACAACGTCAAGGTCCGAGTCAAGTCCGATGGTTCGGGTGTGGACATTGCCAACGTCAAGATGAGCATGAACCCCTTCGACGAAATTGCTGTTGAAGAAGCCGTGCGCCTGAAAGAAAAAGGTTTCGCCACCGAAGTCATCGCTGTGTCCTGTGGCGTGGCCCAATGCCAGGAAACCTTGCGTACCGCCATGGCCATTGGCGCTGATCGCGGCATCTTGGTGGAGACACCCGCGGATTTGGACTTGCAGCCTCTGGCTGTGGCCAAACTGCTCAAAGCCTTGGTGGACAAAGAGCAGCCCGGATTGATCATTCTGGGCAAACAAGCCATTGACGATGATTGCAACCAGACGGGACAGATGTTGGCCGCTTTGGCCGATCTGCCACAAGCCACATTCGCCAGCAAGGTCGAGATCGTGGACGGCAAAGCCCACGTGACCCGTGAGATCGACGGCGGCTTGGAAGTTCTGTCCATCAGTCTGCCTGCGGTGGTGACCACCGACCTGCGCTTGAACGAGCCACGCTATGTGACGTTGCCCAACATCATGAAGGCCAAGAAAAAGCAGCTCGACAACTTCAAGCCGGAAGACTTGGGCGTCGATGTGGCCCCCCGCATCAAGACCCTGAAAGTGGCCGAGCCTGCCAAGCGCAGCGCTGGCATCAAGGTGCCCGATGTCGCTACCTTGGTGGATAAATTGAAAAACGTTGCAAAGGTAATCTGATCATGACTGCTCTCGTTATTGCCGAACACGACAACGCCTCGATCAAGGGCGCGACCTTGAACACCGTCACCGCTGCTGCTGCTTGCGGCGGTGATGTGCATGTGCTGGTTGCAGGCCACAACGCCGCTGGTGCTGCACAAGCCGCCGCCCAAATCGCAGGTGTATCCAAAGTGATCCAAGCCGACAGCGAGGCGCTGGCCCATGGTCTGGCCGAAAACGTCGCTGCCCAAGTGTTGGCCATTGCTGCCAACTACAGCCACATCCTGTTCCCCGCCACTGCCGCAGGCAAAAACGTGGCGCCTCGTGTGGCCGCCAAGCTCGACGTGGGTCAAATCAGTGATGTGACACAAGTCATCTCGGCCGACACTTTCGAGCGCCCCATTTACGCGGGCAACGCCATGGCCACGGTGCAAAGCCTAGATGCCACCAAAGTCATCACCGTGCGCACCACGGGCTTTGACGCGGCAGCCGCCACCGGTGGCAGCGCCGCGGTGGAAAGCGCCGCCGCGCAAGCCGACAGCGGCAAGAGCAGCTACAAGGGCAGCGAGATCGCCAAGAACGACCGCCCCGAGTTGACGGCCGCCAAGATCATCGTCTCCGGTGGCCGCGCATTGGGCAGCTCAGAAAAGTTCAACGAAGTGATGACGCCCTTGGCCGACAAGCTGGGTGCTGCGATTGGCGCGAGCCGCGCAGCGGTAGATGCCGGATACGCGGCCAACGACCTGCAAGTGGGCCAGACCGGCAAGATCGTGGCGCCTCAGCTGTATGTCGCTTGCGGCATCTCGGGTGCGATCCAGCACTTGGCGGGCATGAAAGATTCCAAGGTGATCGTAGCGATCAACAAAGACCCTGAAGCGCCAATCTTCAGCGTGGCCGACTTTGGCCTCGAAGCCGATTTGTTTGCGGCTGTGCCTGAGTTGACACAAGCGCTTTGATCTTTTGACGGGCCCTGGAACGCTTCCATGCTGCAACAGGGTCCACGTTTTTTCCGTGCGCCGGGTCCGGTGGCCGGGGCTGGCTCAGAGGCGCTTCGCTTTGCCACATCGCCAGCCCCAGCCACCGGACCCGGCGCACTGCGTTTCAAGCCCTTTGCGCTCGCAGCGAAAAGACAAGCCGAAGGCTGCCCTGTTTCCATGTCGCCAATTGAAACCATGCCCGTTCAAATAAGCCTGAACGCAGCCACTCAGGCAGGGGCCTGCGGCGGGGCGATGCGGCAAAGCGAAGAGCCTCTGAGCCCCGCCGCAGGCCCCTTCCTGAGTGGCGAATCGAGCCCCGCGCCAGGCGTCTTCCCGAAGGCCAAATTCAATCTTTCTTTCAACGAACAGAGATAAACCATGAGCTACATCGCCCCCCTCAAGGACATGCTTTTCAACATCGAGCATCTGGCCCGCATCGACCAGATCGCGCAGATCCCCGGCTTTGAAGATGCTGGTTTGGAAACCGCCCAAGCCGTGCTCGAGGAGTGCGCCAAGCTCAACCAAGACGTGATCTCGCCCCTCAACTGGGAAGGCGATAAAAACCCGTCCTTTCACAACGGCAGCGGCGTGACCACCACGCCCGGCTTCAAAGAGGCCTACCAACAGTACGCGGAAGGCGGCTGGCAAGGCCTGCAGCACCCAGTCGACTTTGGTGGCCAAGGCCTGCCCAAAACCATTGGCGCAGCTTGCGGCGAAATGCTCAATTCGGCCAACATGGCTTTTGCGCTGTGCCCCTTGCTCACCGATGGCGCGATCGAAGCACTGTTGACTGCAGGCTCCGATGAACTCAAAGCCACGTATTTGGAAAAGCTGATTTCCGGCCAGTGGACCGGCACCATGAACCTGACCGAGCCCCAGGCTGGCTCAGATCTTGCCGCCGTGCGCACCCGCGCCGAGCCCCAGCCCGATGGCACCTACAAAATCTTCGGCACCAAGATCTACATCACCTATGGTGAGCACGACATGGCCGAGAACATCGTGCACCTGGTGTTGGCCCGCGTGGTGGGCGCGCCCGAGGGCGTCAAAGGCATCAGTCTGTTCGTCGTGCCCAAGTTTCTCGTCAAGGCCGATGGCTCTTTGGGCGCGCGCAATGACGTCCACTGCGTGAGCATCGAGCACAAGATGGGTATCAAGGCCAGCCCCACAGCGGTGCTGCAGTTCGGCGACAACGGTGGCGGCGTGGGTTATCTGGTCGGCCAAGAAAATCGTGGTCTCGAATACATGTTCATCATGATGAATGCAGCCCGCTATGCAGTGGGTGTCCAGGGCATTGCGATTGCCGAGCGCTCTTACCAGCGTGCCGTGCAGTACGCCCGCGACCGTGTGCAAAGCCGTCCAGTGGACGGGAGCTTGCCTGCTGCTGGCCCCATCATTCACCACCCCGATGTGCGCCGCATGCTGATGACCATGCGCGCCTACACCGAAGGCTGCCGGGCCATGGCTGCCACCGCCGCTGCCGCCTATGACGCCTCGCACCACCACCCGGATGCCGAGGTTCGCAAGCAGAACGAAGCCTTCTACGAGTTCATGGTGCCGCTGGTCAAGGGCTACAGCACCGAGATGAGCCTGGAAGTCACCAGCTTGGGCGTGCAGGTGCACGGCGGCATGGGCTTCATCGAAGAAACGGGTGCGGCGCAGTACTACCGCGACGCCAAAATTTTGACGATTTACGAAGGCACGACCGCCATCCAGGCCAACGACCTGGTGGGGCGAAAAACTGCCCGTGACGGTGGCCAAACCGCTAAGGCTTTGGCCGCGCAAGTGGCGCAAACCGAAAGCGAATTGGCTGCTTCTGGCAACGCCGATGCGCAGGCCGTGGCCCGTCGCCTCAAAGCTGCGCGCGAAGCCTTTGTGGACGTGGTTGAGTTTGTGGCGGGCAACACCAAGGCCCACCCCAATGATGTGTTTGCAGGCAGCGTGCCTTACCTCATGCTGGCGGGTAACCTGATGGCCGGCTGGCAAATGGGCCGCGCTTTGTTGGTGGCGATCACCCCCGAGGCGCAAGCCCAAGATGCGGCCTTCATGGCCGCCAAAGTCACCACCGCGCGGTTTTACGCCGACCACATCCTGTCCAAGGCCCCTGGCGTGCGCGACAGCATTGTCGAAGGCGCTGGCAGCGTGACGGCGATGGCGCTGGACGCTTTCTGAAATTGATTCCAACAATAATTTTGAGGAGACCCCATGTCTAAATTGCCCCCTGTTTTGGCCAACCTGCCTTTCCCCGCCATCGCTTCGCCCCTGTTCATCATCAGCAACCCCAAGCTGGTGATTGAGCAGTGCAAGGCCGGCATTGTGGGCTCCATGCCCGCTTTGAATGCCCGACCTGCCGAGCAGCTCGAAGAGTGGTTGATCGAGATCACCGAAACCTTGGCTGCTTACAACAAGGTCCATCCGGACAAGCCGGCTGCGCCCTTTGCCATCAACCAGATCGTGCACAAGAGCAACGATCGGCTGGAACATGACATGGCCCTGTGCGTCAAATACAAGGTGCCGATCATCATCACCTCGCTGGGCGCTCGCGAAGAAATCAACGAGGCCGCCCACAGCTACGGCGGTGTGGTGCTGCACGACATCATCAACAACAAGCACGCGCACAAGGCGATTGAAAAAGGCGCAGATGGCCTGATCGCTGTGGCTGCGGGTGCCGGAGGCCATGCGGGCGTGAAAAGCCCGTTTGCCTTGATCCAGGAAATCCGCCAATGGTTCGATGGCCCGGTGGCTTTGTCGGGCTCCATCGCCACGGGCGACGCGATTTTGGCGGCGCAGGCCATGGGCGCGGACTTCGCCTACATCGGCTCGGCCTTCATTGCCACGCACGAAGCGCGTGCGGCCGACGCTTACAAGCAAGCCATCGTGGACTGCAACTCGGATGACATCGTCTTGAGCAATCTGTTCACGGGCGTGCATGGCAATTACCTGGCCCCGTCCATCCGCGCAGCTGGCTTGGACCCTGAGAACTTGCCCGAGTCCGATCCCAGCAAGATGAACTTTGGCGGGGACGCCAAAAAAGCCTGGAAAGACATTTGGGGCTGCGGCCAGGGCATTGGCGCGATCCAGTCGGTGCAAAGCACGGCCGATTTGGTGGCCCAGTTCAAGGCGCAGTACCAAGCTGCTCGCCAGCGTTTGGCCATGTGACCCAGCCGGCTTCTGCCATGAACCCGCCGATGCCTTCTGCGGCCGAGCGCGCTTGGCTGCTGGAGGCCTTCAAAGGGCTGGGCTGCCTGTTCATCGTGTTGCACCATCTGGCTTTTTACGGGCCAATGGCCGATGTGGTGGCGCAGGCTTGGCCGCTGGGGATCGGCTGGTTGACCGAGCATGGCCGCTTGGCTGTGCAGGTCTTCTTGGTCTGCGGCGGTTACCTCACGGCCCAGAGCTTAGCCAAACAAGAGAACTTTTCGGTTTCGCAGTTGGGCAGCTTGGTGCGCAAGCGCTACCTGCGATTGGCCATTCCCTTGCTCGCAGCGCTCAGTCTCACAGTGCTGGTGACAGAGCTGCTGCGGCCGTTTTTTGCCCACGATTCTTTGTCACCTCCGCCCGAGTTTGGGCAAGCTTTGGCCCATGTCTTTTTCTTGCAGCACCTGTGGGGCATGGATGGCTTGTCTGCCGGGGTTTGGTATGTCGCAGTTGACTTGCAGTTGTATGTTACGGCCCTGTTAGTGATGCTGATGGCCCAACAGGCCCATGCACGTTGGCCCCGGTGGCCACTCAAGGCTGGGTTGCTTGCTTTTTGGTGTGTGCTGGTGGCTGCGTCTTTGTGGTGGTGGAACCGGCATCCCGAGCTGGAAGATCTGAACCTGTATTTTCTGGGCGCGTATGGCCTGGGCTGGCTGGCACACGCGGTGCGCCATGCCCAGTCCCCCCAAATCGGTGCCTTGGCAATCCTTGTGCTGGGTGCAGTGGCTTGGTGGCTGGAGCCTCGGTGGCGCGTGGCCACAGCTTGGGGCGTGGCGATGAGCCTGGCGTGTGCCCCCCAATCTTGGTGGATGGGCGCGGGCCAAACCCAGAGACCTTGGCGGCAAGGGATGGGCTGGTTGTCGCGTGTGTCCTACAGCGTTTTTGTGGTGCACTTCGCGGTCAGTCTGGTGGTCAATGCCGTGGTCACGCACGGTTGGCCTGCAGACGTGTGGGTCAACGCCTTGGGCATGCTGGCCTCGCTGATTTTGTCCTTGCTGGCAGGCGCTTGGTTCTATGAAAAAGTTGAAAAACCAGCGGCCACTGGACGCCGATGGTGGGTTTGGAGCGAGGTGTTCATCGCCAGCGCCTTACTGGCGATGCTGATCAATGGGACGCTTTGACTTTGGCCGTGATGTAGGCCAGGGCTTCTTCGACTTGGTCGATCAAGATCAAGCACAAATCACCCGGTGACAAGCGGGACAAAGCCACATCGATCGCATTGAACTCGCCTTGAATGTCCTGAATATGGGTGGTTCGGACCGCACCTTGCAAACCCTCGCGCAGCAATCCGAGGACTTCGCCGTCCTCACGGCCCCGCTGACAGGCATCTTGGTAGAGCAAGACTTCATCAAAGGCTTTGCCCAAAATGTGGGTTTGGTCTCGGATGTCTTGGTCGCGCCGGTCGCCAGCGCCACTGATGACCACCATGCGTTTGTGCGCGGGCATGTTCTCGACGGCTTGCACCAAGGCTTGGATGGCATCGGGGTTGTGACCGTAATCGGCGATCAGGGTGGCGCCCCGGTAATCAAAGACATTGAAGCGCCCAGGCACACCTTGGATGTCGCTGACAAAGCTGGACAAGCCCTCGGCAATGACCGCCCAAGGCATGTCCACAGCCCATGCCGCGCCCACTGCGGCCAGCACATTTTCCGTTTGGAAACCAATTTGACCTTGTCGGGTCAGTGGTACTTGGCTCAAAGGGATGCGATAGGTTTGTTGCCCTTTTTGGGCCACGATATCGCCTTTGTCCAGATACACCACACGCTTGCCTTGGGCGCGGTGCGTGGCCAGCACAGGCTGGTTGGGATCCAGCGCGAAGTAGGTCACCTCTCCGGGGCAGTGTCGACCCATGGCGGCAACCGCCGGATCGTTGGCATTGAGCACGGCCATGCCATCAGGCTCCACGTTGAGCACAATCACACGTTTGACAACCGTGAGGTCTTCCAACGTGGTGATGTAGTTCAAACCCAGGTGGTCGCCCGTGCCCAGGTTGGTGACCACGGCCACTTGGCAGCGGTCAAAGGCCAGGCCTTCGCGCAGGAGGCCACCCCTTGCAGTTTCAAAAACCGCCGCATCCATTTCGGGGTGCATGAGCACGTTGCGAGCGCTGCGGGGGCCACTGCAGTCACCCAAATCGGTTTGCCGGCCGTTGACATAAACGCCATCGGTGTTGGTCATGCCCACACGCAGACCCTGGGTGCGCATCAGGTGGGCGATCAAGCGAACGGTCGTGGTTTTGCCGTTGGTGCCGGTGACAGCCACCACAGGGACGCGGCCATGGTCACTGGAGGCGTACATGTGTTCGATGACGGCCTTGCCCACGTCGCGGCCTTTCCCATACGAGGGGCTGATGTGCATGCGCAGGCCCGGTGCAGCGTTGACTTCGACGATGCCGCCGTTTTGCTCTTCAAGGGGGCGTTGAATGGATTCGCACACCACATCCACGCCGCAGATGTCCAAACCCACCATTTGAGCGGCTTCGATGGCGCGGCTGGCCACTTCGGGATGCACGTCATCGGTCACATCGGTGGCGGTCCCCCCCGTGGAGAGGTTGGCGTTGTTACGCAGCAAAACCCTGCGGCCCTTGACGGGAATGGATTCGGGTTGCAGGTCTTGTTCGTGCAAGCGCCCGATGGCAATGTCATCGAAACGAATCTTCGTCAGCGAGGTGGCATGGCCGTCGCCGCGGCGCGGATCGGCATTGACCAGGTCGACCAATTGCCGCACCGTGTGTTTGCCATCGCCCACCACCAAAGGAGGCTCCCGGCGCGAGGCCGCCACCAGCTTGTTGCCCACCACCAGCAGTCGGTAGTCATGACCTGGCAAAAATTTCTCGACCATCACCACGCCGTAGCGCAGGGCGGTGGCGTAAGCCTTGTCAAAGGCGGTGCGATCTGAAATGTTGACCGAGACCCCTTTACCTTGGTTACCGTCTTGGGGTTTTACCACCACGGGCAAACCGACTTCTTGGGCGATCTGCCACGCCTGCTCTAGCGTGGAGGCCGGTTTGCCCAAAGGCACAGGCACACCTGCAGCGTGCAACAAGCTCTTGGTCAGGGCCTTGTCTTGGGCGATGGATTCGGCGATGGCGCTGGTGGTGTCGACTTCGGCCGCTTGGATGCGGCGTTGCTTGGCGCCCCAGCCAAACTGCACCATGCTCCCATCGGTCAGGCGTCTGACTGGAATGCCTCTTGCCAAGGCGGCGTCCACAATGGCCGCTGTGGAAGGCCCCAAGCGGATGTCTTCGTCGAGTTCATGCAAATGGGCAATCGACGCTTCGAGGTCAAAACCCATGCCCGAGATGGCAGCGTTGCAAAGTTTTTCGGCCAATTCAAGGGCTTTTCGGCCTACTGTTTCTTCAGAATACTCCACCACGACTTGGTAGACACCAGGCTCTTCGGTTGGCGTGGTGCGGCTGAAGGAGACAGGGCAACCGGCTTGGATCTGCAAGCCCAAAGTGACTTTTTCTAGTGCATGGGCCAAGCTGACGGCAAGCCCAGGCCTTACAGCGTCAAACGGGCCCACTTCGGGAAAAATTCGGCGCAGGTGTTGCTCGGTGGGGTGTTGTGGACTGAGGCCTTGTTCGTCTGCCGTGCAGGTGACGATGGCTTCGATGGCCGTGTGACGGCTCCACAAATTGGGGCCGCGCAAAGCGCGAATTCTGGACACTTCCATGAAGATCGGTTCCTGTTGTTTTTTGTCGAGCCGATTCAGGCTGCCGGGATTTGGCCGTAACTTTTGACACCGGCGCGAATCAGGTCTGCATCCATGCCCATGGCCCAGGCCGCACAAGCAGCCACAAGCATGTCTTGGGTGCCGAGCAAGTTGTTTTTGAGCAAACGTGACACCCCGGGACGCTGAACGGACAACACCGACTGCTCTGCAGCGCCTTCGGCCAAAATCAACTGGCCATCGCGCCAAAAGCCCACGCGTCCGCCTTCTTTCAGGTGGGCCTGCAGCCGTTCTTGATGCTCATCGGATGCAAAAAGGATCACACTCCCGTCGCAAAATTCGGCAAGATCAGCCACCGCCTCATCCTCGGCATTCAAAACGGCATAGCCAGTGGGCAGCACCAAGTCGATTTGGGTGCGGATGTAGCTGGGCATTTTTTCGTCAGGCCCTGGGTACAAATCTGCCAGAGGTGCTGCTTTGGGCATGTGAGTGACAATGCCGACTTGGCAGCGGTCATAGGCCAAACCTTGGGTGAGCAGATGGCGGGCATCGCTTTCAAAGACGGCGGCTTCAACCGAGCGGTTGATGAGCAAACGCTCAGCCTGGTCAAAGTCCATGGCATTGCCTTTGAAGAGGCAACGTTGGTTGGCATACAAGCCTTCAGCGCAAGCCAGACCGGTGAACAGGCCTTGCAAATGCAAAAGCCAGGCGATCAGTTTTGCACTTTTGGTGGTGTCGCCATCGCCCATCAGGCCGACCACTGGAATTCGGCCCGTCTCAGTGGGCGAGATGAGGTGTTCGGCAATCGCTTGACCAACCAGTCGCGGCTGACCTTCGGCAGGGTTCAGGTGCATCAACAGGCTGGGGCCTGCATTGACTTCAACCACCACGCCCTGAGTTCCCAGGGGTTGGCAAATGTCGGGGGTCACCACATCCACGCCTGCGATGTCCAAGCCCACCACACGCGCGGCCAAAACCGCCTGAGCAGCTACATCGGGGTGCACCACATCGGTGATGTCGGTGGTCATGTTGCCGGTGCGTTTGACCAGCACCGACTGACCCAAAGCGGGTACGCTGTCGATGGTCAAGCCTTGGCGAGCGAGTTCCAGCACTTCTGGGCTGTTGTCTGCCAAGACCACCAATTCGAGGGGCAAGCTGCCGACACTGCCGCGTCGGGGGTCTGAATTGATTTGGCGCTCTACCAGTTCGCGCACAGTGTGTTGGCCATCGCCGGTGACGCTGGCACCTTCTCCGCGGCATGCGGCAATCATGCGGTCGCCCACCACCAGCAAACGGTGCTCAGAGCCACGGACAAAGCGCTCAACGATGACATCACGGCCCTGGGCCAAGGCAATGTCATAAGCGGTTTCGATCTCGCTTTGTGTGCTCAGGTCAAGCGACACCCCGCGTGCACGGTTGCCATTACTGGGTTTCACGCAAACGGGCAAACCGATCTCTTGTGCAGCGATCCAGGCAGCAGCTGGGCTGTCCACCACTTGACCTTCGGGAATGGGCACGCCGCACATGGCCAAGAGTTTTTTGGTCAGGTCTTTGTCTCTGGAGATGCCCTCGGCAATGGCGCTGGTCCGGTCGGTCTCGGCCGTCCAGATGCGGCGTTGCTTGACGCCATGGCCCAACTGAACCAGGTTGCCGACATTCAGCCGGATGAAAGGCACGCGACGGGCATAGGCCGCCTCAACGATGCTGTAGGTGCTGGGGCCCACGTGCAAAGCATCGACCGATGCCGCCAGTTGAGACACGGCGGCAGGCACATCAAATGGGGTGTCGTGGATGGCGGCCAAAATCAGCTCGCGCGAGAGTTCGAGCGACTTTCTGCCCACGGTTTCATTGTCTGTGCGGATCACCACTTTGTACACACCACGCGGACCGGCTTCTCGCGCTTTGCCAAAGGCCATGGGCATGCCTGCGAGGGTTTGCAATTCGAGGCTGACGTGCTCCAGAATGTGTCCAGCCCAGGTGCCCGTGTCCAGGCGTTGAAAAAAACCACCACGAACACCCGGGGTGCAGTGGTGCTCGATCATCAGAGGCAACCAGGCTTTGAGTCTCTCATTGAAGCCAGGCAGCAGGTTGGAGGGGAAGTCTTCCAGCTCCCCGATGTCGATCAGGGCTTCCATCACCGAGCGGTAGGTCCAGATGTTGGGTCCGCGCAAATACGTCATGCGCAGAAATTCGATATTTTTGGGACTCATATGCAAAAGGTGCGGCGATACAATGAACTGCCGATTGTGGCATTGGCCTTCAAGTGCGCTGAAAAATCAGGATTCAAATTGAACATGGGCAATCTTGTGGAAGCAGTGGGCCAGATCAAGGGTTTTCATTCTCGCTCCGCACCATCTGCGTGACGGGCACACTGCGGTTTTTTGACATGATTCCAACACCTGCTTCAGTTTCGGCGCTTCCTGGAATTCCAGAGGCTTGGCAAGCAGAAGTTCACACCATTCTTCAACCCCAAGAAAACGTTTCAGCAGGGCTGGAGGTTGACCTTGATGAGAAATTGTTTTTCGTCAAAAGCGTGGTGATTTTGACCGATCAAAGGGTCTTGTTTGGTTCGGGCGTGCAAAAAACTTGGCAAAGCTGGCCACTGCAGCCAGATTTGAGCCTCAAGCTGAGCGATCACGCTGGAGTGGGAACTTTGGCATTGGTTTCGCCAGCCGGGCAACTGGCCGTGTGGCGGTTCACTTTAGGCTTGCAATCGGCGGCCGCCCGCTGGGCCGCCCAGTTTGATAACCAGAAGGCTCAACTTTCGGGCAATGGCATACCGTTGCAGCAAAGTTTGTCGGTTGCCGTGTGTCCTGTGTGCCAAGCGCTCATGCGAGAGGACAATGACGAGTGTCCGAGCTGTGGTCGCGAAGACCTTACACCCCCATCGACCTGGACGCTGCTGAAGCTTTGGCGTTTTGCCAAGCCCTACAAAAAGTCTTTGTTCGCGGGCTTTGTGCTGACCTTGGCCTCCACCGCAGCCACCTTGGTGCCCCCTTACCTGACCATGCCCCTGATGGACGAGGTGTTGATTCCCTACCAAAACGGGGTGGCCATCGACTCGGGTCTGGTGTCACTTTACTTGTTGGGCCTGTTCGGCGCAGCTTTACTGGCTTGGGGCTTAGGTTGGGCCAAAACCTATATTTTGGCTTTGGTGTCCGAGCGCATTGGGGCCGATCTGCGTACGACCACCTACGACCATTTGTTGAATTTGTCCTTGGAGTATTTTGGGGATCGCCGTACCGGTGACTTGATCGCCCGCATCGGCAATGAAACAGACCGCATCAATGTGTTTTTGTCGCTGCACCTGCTGGATTTTGCGACCGATGTGCTGATGATTTTGATGACCGCGGTCATCTTGTTCACGATCAACCCCACCTTGGCCTTGGTGACTTTGCTGCCCCTGCCGTTCATCGCTTGGCTGATTCACCTGGTGCGTGAACGCTTGCGCACGGGCTTTGAGAAAATAGACCGCGTTTGGGCCGAGGTGACCAATGTGTTGGCCGACACCATCCCTGGCATCCGGGTGGTCAAGGCCTTTGCACAAGAAGACCGCGAGTCCAAGCGGTTCAGAGATTCCAACCAGCACAACCTGCTGGTGAATGACCGCTTGAACCGTGTTTGGGCCTTGTTTTCACCCACCGTCACCCTCATGACCGAGGTGGGCTTGTTGGTGGTGTGGGGTTTTGGCATTTGGTTGGTGTCACGCGACCAAATCACCGTGGGAGTGTTGACGGCTTTCTTGGCCTACATCGGCCGCTTTTATGGCCGTTTGGACACCATGAGCCGCATCGTCTCGCACACGCAAAAAGCGGCTTCGGGTGCCAAGCGCATCTTTGACATCTTGGACCATGTTTCCAGCGTGCCCGAGCCCGTTCGGCCAGTCGCTTTGCCTGAGCGCGTGCAGGGTCGCATCACGGTGCGCGATGCCGGCTTTCGCTATGGGAACCGGGCCGTGATCCGGCAGTTGAACCTGGACATCTTGCCGGGCCAAATGGTTGGTCTGGTGGGGCACAGTGGCTCTGGCAAAAGCACTTTGGTCAACCTGATTTGTCGCTTTTACGATGTGACCGATGGGTCGATTGAATTGGATGGCACCGACATTCGGCAATTGAAAATCGCCGACTACCGCAGTCAAATTGGCTTGGTTTTGCAGGAGCCTTTTCTCTTTTTCGGCACTATCGCGGACAACATCGCCTATGGCAAACCAGGCGCTACCCGTGAAGACATCGTGGCTGCTGCGCGGGCGGCACACGCCCATGAGTTCATCATGCGCATGCCGCAAGCTTATGACTCCTTGGTGGGCGAGCGGGGGCAAGGTCTGTCGGGTGGCGAGCGTCAGCGCATCTCGATCGCCCGCGCTTTGTTGATCAACCCCCGCATTTTGATTTTGGACGAGGCCACTTCGGCGGTCGACACCGAGACCGAGAAGGAAATCCAGCGGGCCCTGGACAATTTGGTCAGGGGCCGCACCACGATCGCGATTGCACACCGCTTGTCGACCCTGCGCAAAGCCGACCGTTTGGTGGTGATGGACAAAGGTGTCGTGGTGGAAGAGGGCTCGCACGATGAGTTGATCGCCGCCGAGGGCGCTTATTGGCGCTTGTACGAAGCGCAGCAGCGCCAAGCCGAGGCCGAGACGGTCTTGGGCGGTGGTCTCGAACAGAAGGTGCTCGCATGAACACATTTGATTTGCAACGCGATGCTTTTGGCCAATGGGTGCTGCTCATGCCCGATGGTGCCCAGCACGCGCCCGTCACGGCCTTGCGGGCGTATCCTGTCACTTCGCCCCAAGGGGGCGTGGCGCTGATGGATGCAGAAGGGCATGAACTGATTTGGGTGGATGCCCTGAGTGATTTGCCCGCCGACTTGCAATCGCGTGTGCTGCAAGCCTTGTCCGAGCGGGAATTTTTGCCCGTCATCGATCGGCTGGAAAGTGTCAGCAGTTTTGCAACCCCCAGCACCTGGACGGTCCAAACCGATCGCGGCACGGCCCGGTTTTTACTCAAAGGCGAGGAAGACATTCGCCGCTTGACGGGCACGGTGCTGCTGATCAACGACGCCGACGGTGTGCAGTACATGATCCGAGACCTGGCGGCCATGGACAAACACTCGCGCAAACTGCTGGACCGTTTTCTCTGAGCCACCTTACAGCGGCCAGACCGAGCCCTGCTCAGGCACCAAGGCGCGCCATTTGATCTCATGCTCGATGCGCTGGCGCAGCATGTCGGACGCTTCGCGCTCACCGTGCACCACATAGACCTGTCCGGGTGCGCTGGGCATTTTGTGCAGCCAACTCAGCAGTTGGTTGGCATCGGCGTGCGCCGAGGCCGACTCGATTTGCGCCACTTCGGCCCTGACTGCCACATCTTGTGCGTGGATGCGAATGGTGCTGCGACCACTGGCCAGCGACGCGCCCCGTGTGCCCGGGGCTTGGTAACCGGTCAAGATCACCATGTTGCGGTGGTCGCCCGCGTATTGCGCCAAGTGGTGCAAGACACGCCCTCCGGTGGCCATGCCACTGGCCGCCAGAATCACCATGGGGCCGTGTCGGTGCATCAGTGATTTGGATTGTTCAGGTGTTTCCAGCATGGTGGCCACATGGTCCATGTTGCGCACTTCTTGGACATTCAGGCGGTGCTCGCCCGGGTGACGCTCGAACAAGGCCGTGGTGTGGATCGCCATCGGGCTGTCCAGAAAAATCGGCAAACCTTTGGGTATTTCGCCCGCGGCCTTAAGCTGCGCAATGGTGTGCAGCACAGCCTGCGCCCGCCCAACGGCAAATACCGGCACCACGGCCACACCGCCTCGAGCCGCCAGTTTTTTCAGCAGTGCCCCGAGTTCTTCGAACAGCTTTTCTTGGGGGTGCTGGCGGTCACCATAGGTCGATTCGATCAGCACCGTGTCGGCCTGTGGCGGCGGCTCAGGCGGGTTCATCAGCGGGTCATCGGGACGGCCCAAGTCGCCAGAAAACAGAATGCGCCGCCCGCCCACATCCAGCAGCAAGCTGGCCGCACCCAAGATGTGCCCTGCGGGCTGAAAGCGGGCTTTCCAGCCCCGGATGGGCTCGAACCACTGGCCCTGGCGCTCGGGGTGCAATTGTTTGAGGCAGTGGATGGCCTCTTGCTTGGTGTAGAGCGGCAAGGCAGGGGCGTGTTTGGAAAAGCCGTGTCGGTTGGCAAAAAAAGCGTCTTCCTCCTGGATGTGCCCGCTGTCGGGCAGCAAGATGCTGGCCAGGTCGCATGTGCCCGAGGTGGCATGCACCCGACCTCGATACCCGTTTTTCACCAGCAAAGGCAAATACCCGCTGTGGTCCAGGTGCGCGTGGGTCAGCACCACCGCATCGATGTGCGCCGGGTTGGCGGGCAGGGGGCTCCAGTTGCGCAAGCGCAGCTGTTTGTAGCCTTGGAACAGCCCGCAATCGACCAGCATCCGCTTTTGGTGGTGCTCGATCAGGTACTTGGAGCCGGTGACGGTGTCTGCTCCGCCGAGGAAGGTGATGGTGGCGCTCATGGGCCCATGTTCACGGCATTGGCTGGTGCAGGGTTTGACTTGCATCAACGAATGAACCGACCTGCCAATGCATCCCGAAGTGCGAGAGGGGCTGCGGCGGGTGACGATTTTTGCGTACCCGCCATGAGGAACCCGCCGCAGCCCCTCTCGCACGGCCTAACATACCCACCCAGACTCAAGCCCCGAAGAAGCCCTTCAACTTATCGGTCCAGGTTTCGCCGCTGGGCTGGTGTTTGCCGCCACCTTTGGAGAGCGACTCCTCAAACTCTTTGAGCAGTTTCTTTTGGTGCTCGGTGAGCTTGACCGGCGTCTCGACCGTGATGTGGCAATACAGGTCGCCTGGGTAGCTGCCGCGCACGCCCTTGATGCCCTTGCCGCGCAAGCGGAACTGTTTGCCCGTCTGGGTGCCTTCGGGGATGTCGATGGCCGCTTTGCCGCCCAAAGTGGGCACTTCGATCTCGCCGCCCAGAGCCGCTTTGGAAAAGCTGATCGGTACGGCGCAATGCAGGTCGTCGCCATCGCGCTCGAAGATCTCGTTCTTTTTCAGACGGATCTCGATGAACAAGTCGCCCGGAGGCCCGCCATTGGTGCCGGGTTCGCCATTGCCCGCGCTGCGGATGCGCATGCCGTCGTCGATGCCGGCAGGAATTTTGACTTCCAGGGTTTTTTGTTTTTTGAGCTTGCCTTGCCCGTGGCAGGTGCCGCAAGGCTCCGGGATGATCTTGCCCGTGCCACGGCAGGTGGGGCAGGTTTGTTGGACACTGAAAAAGCCTTGGCGCATTTGCACTTGACCTTGGCCGTGGCAAGTGCCGCAAGCTTTAACGCTGGTGCCGGGTTTGGCGCCGCTGCCGTTACAGGTGTCGCAAGCTTCCCAGCTCGGGATGCGCAGCTGTGAGTCCTTGCCGTTGGCCGCTTCTTCCAGCGTGATTTCCATGGCGTAACTGAGGTCTGCGCCACGAAAAACTTGACGTCCACCCCCGCGTCCACCGCGGCCTTGGCCACCAAAAATGTCGCCAAAGATGTCACCAAAGGCGTCACCAAAACCACCAAAGCCCTCGGCACCACCGCGCATATTAGGGTCGACCCCGGCGTGGCCGTGCTGGTCATAGGCCGCACGTTTTTGCGCGTCCGACAGCATTTCATAGGCCTCTTTGACCTCCTTGAATTTGCCCTCGGCTTCTTTGGCTTTGGCATCTTCGCCCTGGTTGCGGTCAGGGTGATACTTCATCGCCAGCTTGCGATAAGCCTTTTTGATGTCATCGTCAGAAGCGTTTTTGGCAACGCCCAGCACTTCGTAAAAATCTCGTTTGGCCATGAGGCAATCCAACCGTTAGAACAAGAACGCCGCGAAGGCGATTCAGGGGGCTGAATCAGCTTGCGCGGCGGGACTGCGGCCAAGCCGCAGAGGGTGAGGTGTTAGCCCTTTTTGACTTCCTTGACTTCTGCGTCCACCACATTGTCGTCTTGCGGCTTGGCATCGGTAGCGGCAGCACCGGCACTGGCTGCAGCTTGCTGCGCTTGCATATCGGCATACACTTTTTCACCCAGCTTTTGACTGGCCGTCATCAGGGTTTCGGTTTTGGCTTCGATGGCATCTTTGTCTTCGCCTTTCAAAGCTTCCTCGAGGTCCTTGACTGCGGCATCGATGGCTTCTTTTTCAGTCGCTTCGATTTTGTCGCCGTGTTCTGTCAAGCTCTTTTTGACGCTGTGCACAGCGGCTTCCCCAGCGTTGCGGGCTTGCACGAGTTCGAGCTTTTTCTTGTCTTCCACCGCGTTCAGCTCGGCGTCTTTCACCATTTGCTGGATTTCGGCTTCAGACAGACCGGAGTTGGCCTTGATGGTGATCTTGTTTTCCTTGCCGGTGCCTTTGTCCTTGGCGCCCACGTGCAAGATGCCGTTGGCGTCGATGTCAAAAGACACTTCGATCTGGGGAGTACCACGGGCTGCCGGCGGGATGCCTTCGAGGTTGAACTCGCCCAGCAACTTGTTGCCCGAAGCGATGTCGCGCTCGCCCTGGAACACCTTGATCGTCACGGCCGGCTGGTTGTCTTCCGCAGTTGAGAAGGTCTGTGCAAACTTGGTTGGGATGGTGGTGTTCTTGGTGATCATCTTGGTCATCACACCGCCCATGGTCTCAATGCCCAAAGACAAAGGCGTCACGTCGAGCAGCAGCACATCGGTGCGGTCGCCGGACAAGACCTGGCCTTGGATCGCAGCGCCCACGGCCACGGCTTCGTCGGGGTTCACGTCCTTGCGGGGCTCTTTGCCGAAGAACTCTTTGACCTTCTCTTGCACCTTGGGCATGCGCGACATGCCGCCCACCAAGATGATGTCGTCGATCTCGCCCACCGATACGCCAGCGTCCTTGATCGCCATGCGGCAAGGGGCGATGGTGCGCTCGATCAGCTCTTCCACCAGTTGCTCCAGCTTGGCACGGGTCAGCTTGATGTTCAGGTGCTTGGGGCCGGTGGCGTCGGCCGTGATGTAGGGCAGGTTGACGTCGGTGGCCGCCGAGCTGGACAGCTCGATCTTGGCTTTTTCAGCGGATTCTTTGAGGCGCTGCAGGGCCAACACGTCTTTGGCCAAGTCCACGCCAGATTCTTTCTTGAACTCGGCGATGATGAAATCGATGATGCGCTGGTCGAAGTCTTCGCCGCCCAGGAAGGTGTCGCCGTTGGTGGACAACACTTCGAACTGCTTTTCACCGTCCACGTCGGCGATTTCGATGATGGACACGTCAAACGTGCCGCCACCCAAGTCATACACAGCGATCTTGCGGTCGCCCTTTTCTTGCTTGTCCAGGCCAAAGGCCAAGGCGGCAGCGGTGGGCTCGTTGATGATGCGCTTGACGTCCAGGCCGGCGATGCGGCCAGCGTCTTTGGTGGCCTGGCGTTGGGCGTCGTTGAAGTAAGCGGGCACCGTGATCACGGCCTCGGTCACTTCTTCGCCGAGGTAGTCTTCGGCGGTCTTCTTCATCTTGCGCAAAATTTCAGCGCTGATCTGGGGCGGGGCCAACTTGTTGCCGCGCACTTCCACCCAAGCGTCGCCATTGTCGGCTTTGGCAATGGTGTAAGGCATCAGATCGATGTCTTTTTGGACTTCTTTCTCGGCGAACTTGCGGCCGATCAGACGCTTGACCGCGTACAAAGTGTTGCGGGGGTTGGTGACCGCCTGGCGCTTGGCCGATGCACCCACCAAAATTTCGCCGTCTTCTTGGTAAGCAATGATGGACGGTGTGGTGCGAGCGCCTTCTGCGTTCTCGATCACTTTGGTCGTGTTGCCTTCCATGATGGCCACGCAAGAGTTGGTGGTGCCCAAGTCAATGCCGATGATTCTTCCCATGTTGATGCTCCGAAATTGGTTAAAAGTACAGATGGTTTGCAAGTGGGGCGGGGGATAGGCTTTTCAAGTCCCCACACGCCACAAAAGGTTTTGGCTTATTTGGGTGCAGTGACCGTCACCAAAGCCGGGCGCAGCACGCGGTCGGCAATTTGGTAGCCCTTTTGCAAGACCGAGACCACGGTGTTGGCTTCTTGTTCGGCAGGCACAACGCTGATGGCCTGGTGGTGGTGCGGGTCGAACTTGGTGCCCGCAGGAGGGGCAATTTCGACCACTTTATTGCGTTCCAGCGCGCTTTTGAGTTGGCGCAGCGTGGCCTCTGACCCTTCGCGGATTTGCTCAATCGTCACGTTGGGTATGGCCAAACCGGCTTCCAGGCTGTCGAGCACAGGCAGCAGGCTGTCGGCAAAACCTTCCACCGCAAATTTGCGGGCCTTGGCGATTTCGTCATCGGCGCGGCGCCGGGCGTTTTGCACATCGGCCTGTGCGCGCAGGTACTGGTCGGCCAGATCGGCGTTTTGCGCCTTCAGGTTCGCCAGCTCAGCTTGGGCATCGGCCAGTGGGTCGGTGGCGGTCATGGCGGCAGCTGCAGCCAATTCTTCGTCACTCAGGGGCTTGGGGTCTTGTTGGGGTGTGGCTTCTGACATGAACAATGTCCGCAAAAAATGAATACCCGTTCTAAATAGGGGCGTTGTTTCAGGCTTCAAGGGGGGCTTTGCAGGTCACAGGCCCCAAAAATAGCGCAAAAGCGGCCCAAGAAAAACCCGCCCAAAGGCGGGTAGATCGATCAAACCGGCCCAAAGGCGGGTAGGTGGATCAAACCCACCCAAAGGCGGGTTGTGCCGCAGCCGGTGCGATTTGTGCTCAATCGAGGGCCAGCAGCTCCACATCGAACTTCAAGGTGGCGTTGGGGGGGATCACACCACCAGCGCCACGGGCGCCATAGCCCAGCTCGGCCGGGATGATCAGGGTACGCTGACCGCCGACTTTCATGCCGGCCACGCCTTCGTCCCAGCCTTTGATGACCATGCCAGCGCCCAAGCCGAACACGAACGGATCACGGCGGTCACGGCTGGAATCGAATTTGGCGCCTTGCTGACCGTCCTTGTAGAGCCAGCCGGTGTAGTGCACGGTGACATCTTGGCCCGCTGTGGCCACTTCGCCTTCACCGACAACGGTGTCTTCGTATTGCAGGCCGGATGGGGTGGTGTTCATGGAGAAGTTCCTGTCAGAAAAGGTCCGATGTCTTGAAAAGACGCCAGCATGTGGAAAACCCAAAATTATGCCAGCCCCCAGTGGGGCGGGCTCAGGCCTTGCTGTGGCGCTTGGCCAGATCGTTCATCAAGGCGCGGATGCCGTAGGTCCATGGGGGCGCCAAGTCCGAGGTGGTGACCTGGTTGACCAAGGTGCCCAATGGCGGTGTGGAGATGCTGACCACATCGCCCACCACATGGGTGAAGCCCTGGCCGGGGCCGTGTCGGTCTTGCGTGGGGGCGAACATGGTGCCCAAAAACAGCATCATGCCGTCCGGGTACTGGTGGTACTTGCCCATGGCCTGGCCCACCAGATTGAGCGGGTCGCGGCTGATTTGGCTGAGGGCGCTGCTGCCTTGCATGACAAAGCCTTCGGGGCCTTGCACCTTGAGGCTCAGGTCGCACTGGCGCACATCGTCGATGCTGAAGTGGTCATCAAACAGGCGGATGAAGGGGCCAATGGCACAGCTGGCGTTGTTGTCCTTGGCTTTGCCCAGCAGCAAGGCGCTGCGGCCTTCGAAATCGCGCAGGTTCACGTCGTTGCCCAAGCAGGCCCCCACCACCTCACCGCGTGAATTGGCCGCCAGCACGATTTCGGGCTCGGGGTTGTTCCACTGGCTGCCCGGGTGGATGCCGACTTGTGAGCCGCTGCCGACCGCGCTCATGGGTTGGGCCTTGGTGAAGATTTCGGCGTCCGGCCCGATGCCCACTTCCAGGTATTGCGACCACATGCCCTTGGCCAGCAGCACCTCCTTGAGTTGGGCCGATTCAGGCGAGCCGGGCACCACATTGCGCAAGTTTTCGCCAATCACGGCCACCACCGCCTGGCGCACCGCTTCGGCGCGGCTGGCGTCGCCGCGGGCTTGTTCTTCGATCACGCGCTCGAGCATGCTGGCGACAAAAGTCACGCCGGCGGCTTTGATGGCTTGCAGGTCGCAGGGGGCCATGAACCAGGCTTGAGCTTCAGCGCGCTGAGCTGCATCGCTGTGGGCCAGGGTTTCGGCGGTACTGGCCAGCGTTTTGGCCTGACCCGAAGCCAGATGGGCGCGGACCCGCTTGGCCACATCGGGCAAGTCCAACAAGGCACTGCAGGTGCTCGCCAGGCCTGACAAATCCAGCACCTCGAGAGGCGTGACGGCCACCACATGGGCACCTTGACCGGGAACCCACAAACGGCCAATCAGCAAAGCTTGGTGCGCATCTACAGGCAGGCTGGTGTGTGTCATGGTTCACGCTTTCGACAAATCAAAGGTAAATTTTTTGCAGCAGGCTCAACAAAGTTTTGCGCTGTGCAGGTGTCAATTTCGCGGTTTTTTCGGCTTCCAGTTCGGTCGCCGTTTGTTCGGCCTGAGCCATCAACTCGAGACCCTTGGGGGTGGCATGCAGGCCCACGGCCCGGCCATCGTGGGGGTGCGGTCTGCGCTCAATCAAGCCCCGAGATTCGAGCGACTGAATCAGACCCACCAAATTCGGGGGCAACAAACTCAAGGTGTTGCACAGTTGGCGCGAGGTCACACCCGGGTTGTGGCAAATGGTGGACATGACCGAAAAATCCACAGGTTTGAGTCCGTAGGGGGCCAGCCGCTTCAAAAATACCTCGATGATGCTCAGCGCTGCCCGGCGGGCGTTGTAGCCCATCAGGGTCTGCAGGTAACCGGTGTCCACCACCTCTACGGCGCAATTTCCAGAAGGAGTGGCGGGCAATTGACCACTCGTGTGGCTCACAGAAGATGGGGGTGTCGTTTTGGACGTGCGGGGCATGGTGGGCGAATTATGCCGCCGCTGTGCACTGCTGGACGATGATGAATGTGCGCATCTGGAATTCGGGCAGCACCCAGCTGCGCAGGGCTTGGGCCGGAGCTCGCCAGCGTGTTGGGGCGTTGGGCGTGTTGTCGTCGACACCGGCTTCAATGCGCAACCAGGCCCAGTCCATCAACACCAGCGCCACGGCGCGCAGGTAGTCGTCGGCCACCCGGTAGGCCAGGGCTGCGTCTTGTGGGGCGGTTTTGACAATTTGTGCGGTGATGGCGCGCAGGGTCTGAAGGCGTGCGCCCGCCTGCGTGCTGACTTTGGCCCCAGGCGGCAAGTCGGCTTGCAGGCTGTCGAGCAGGGCATTCATGCCGCTGCCGCCATCGGCCAGCACTTTGCGCACCAAGAGGTCAATCGCCTGGATTTCGTTGGTGCCTTCGTAAATCATGGCCACGCGGGCATCGCGCACGATTTGCTCAATGCCCCATTCGCGCACATAGCCGTGGCCGCCAAAGACCTGCAGACAGTCGCTGCCGCCATGAAAAGCTTGGTGCGTGAACACCGATTTCATGACCGGCGTGACCAGCGCACACCAGCGCTGGGCGGCGGCTTGCGTCGCCGCATCAGGGCTGTGTTTGATCAGGTCGAGTTCGAGCGCCGTGCGGTAAGCCAGCACGCGACCGGCATCGACCCAGGCGCGCTGCGTGTCCAGAATGCGGCGCATGGCGGGGTGTTCTGCGATGAAGTCTGCTTCAGCTGCCGATTTGCCTTTGCCCGGCGCTCGCATCTGGCGGCGCTCTTGCGCATAGGCGTCGGCCTTTTGCCAGGCGGCGTCCAGCAGGCCAATGCCTTGCAGGGCCACATGCAGGCGAGCGGCGTTCATCATCACGAACATCGCGTTCAGGCCCTTGCCCGGTTCGCCCACTATTGAAGAGACTGCTTCGTCAAAGCGCATCACGCAGGTGGGGCTGCCATGCAAGCCCATTTTTTCTTCAATGCGGTCGCAATGCACCCGGCTGCGTGAGCCGTCGGGGTAGAACTTAGGGCAAAGAAACAGCGACAGGCCTTTGGGGCCGGGGGTCGCATCGGGCAGGCGCGCCAGCACCAGGTGCACGATGTTGTCGGTCAGGTCGTGCTCGCCACCTGAGATGAAAATCTTGGTACCGCTGACGGCGTAGTTCCCATCGGGCAGAGGGACCGCCTTGGTGCGGGCCAGGCCCAAATCAGAGCCGGCATGCGGCTCGGTCAGGCACATGGTGGCCAGCCATTCGCCAGTGGCCACTTTTTCTAAGTATTGCGCTTTGAGTTCGTCGCTGGCGTGGTGCTTGATGCATTCGTAAGCGCCGTGCAAAAGGCCGGGGGCCATGGTCCAGCCGTGGTTGGCGGCCGACAGCATTTCGTAGAGCATGGCTTCGAGCACCGTGGGCAGGCCCTGGCCACCGTCTTCGGTGCTGGATGCCAACGCAGGCCAGCCCGATTGCCAGAAGGACTGGTAAGCGGCCTTGAAGCCGGGTGGCATGGTGACCACGCCGTTTTTCCATTGGGCGCCGATCTCGTCGCCGTCGCGGTTGAGCGGGGCGATCACCTCGCCCACAAACTTGCCCGCTTCACCCAGCACCTGCTGCATCAAGTCGGCGTCCACCTCGGCAAAGGCGGGCAGGGCTTGCAACTGGTCAGGCGCGTTCAAAACGCGGGACAGCAGAAATTGCATGTCGTCGGTGCAGGCTTGGTAGGTGTTCATGATCGACCGGGGCTTTGGGCGGGTGATGGTGGCGGGTGCGCTGGCCTCAGGCTCAGCTGCACAAAGCCTTGATGTCTTCAGGCACTGGAATCGCTTTGATGCGGTCCGGGTCTTCGGGGTGCTTGATGCAAAAAGCGCGCACTTCGGTGCCTTCGCACAGCACCGTATCGCCCCGCATCACCACGTGTTTGTGCACAAACACTTTCTCGCGCCACTCCTGCACGCTGGTGAGCACTTGAATGGTTTCGCCATAGGTGGCGGGGCGGATGAATTTGGTGTTGATCTCCAACAGCGGTGTGCCGATGATGCCGCGCGTCTTGACCAGCTCGCGCCAGGGCAAGATGCTGCACTTCATGAAGAAGTTAAGTGATGACGCGTCCATCCACTTGGAAAAATTCGGGAAGAAGACGATGCCTGCGGGGTCGCAGTCACCGAATACCACCTGCACGTCGTATACAACGGTTTTGCTCATGATGGACTTTCAGCGAGGGGCCATGCGCAGCGCGCCATCGAGGCGAATGACTTCACCGTTCAGGTGGTCGTTGTGCACGATGTGGCAGGCCAGTTCGGCAAATTCGCTGGGCTTGCCCAAGCGTGCAGGGAAGGGGATGCTGGCCGCCAAAGATTGCTGGATCGGTTCGGGCAAGCTGGCCAATAAAGGGGTCTTGAACAAGCCGGGCGCGATGGTGCACACGCGGATGCCGTGTTGCGCCAGATCGCGCGCCATGGGCAGGGTCATGCCCACCACGCCGGCCTTGGAGGCGCTGTAAGCCTGCTGGCCCACTTGCCCATCAAAGGCTGCGACCGAGGCGGTGAAGACCATCACGCCACGCGCACCGTCTTCCATGGGATCGAGTTGGGCGCAGGCTTCGGCAAACAAGCGCGCAGCGTTGTAGGTGCCGATCAGGTTGACGTTGATGACCTTGGCAAACTCTTCCAAAGGCGCGGCTTTGCCGTCTTTGCCGACCACGCGCTTGGCGGTGCCGATGCCGGCGATCTGCATCAGGATGCGGGCGGGACCGTGGGCGGCGGCAGCCGTCTGGATGGCTTGGGCCATGCTGTCTGCATCGCTCACGTTGCAGTGAACTGCAACGCCGCCAATCTCGGCGGCCACGCGCTCAGCGTTGGCCATGTTCAGGTCGAGCACCGCGACCTTGGCGCCCAGGCGGGCCAGTTCGCGGGCCGTGGCCTCGCCCAGCCCCGATCCACCGCCGGTGACCAATGCTGCTTGTCCTTGGATGTTCATGTCAGTTCCTTTGGATGTCGTTTTTTGTAGGAGCCCACCCCGTGGAGGGTCATGCCGCTTCGGGGTTCTCGATCAAGAGGGCAATGCCTTGCCCGCCGCCCACGCAGGCGCTCGAGATGCCGTAGCGCAAACCGCTGCGTTGCAACTCACGCGCCAGCGTGATGGTCAGGCGCACGCCGGTCGCGGCCAGGGGGTGGCCCAGTGCAATCGCGCCGCCGTTGACGTTGAGCTTGGTCAAATCCAGGCCCAGATCTTTGGCCACCGCCAGCGTTTGCGCACCTTGCGCTTCGTTGATTTCGAAGCGGCCAATATCGGACAACTTCAGTCCGGTGCGCTCGAGCAGCAAACGGATGGCGGGGGCGGGGCCGATGCCCATGATTTCGGGCGGCACGCCCACGGCCGCAGCGGCGACCACGCGGGCCATCGGTTTTTTGCCTTGGGCTTTGGCATACGCACCGGATGTGACCACGCAAGCGGCCGCCGCATCGACCAGGGCCGAGCTGTTGCCACCGGTCTGCACGCCGCCCTCATACACCGGCCGGAGCTTGCCCAATATATCGGCAGGCGAGATGCGCGGGTGCGTGTCGGCGCTGACCTCGGTCACTTTGCCTTGCAGCTTGATGCCGCGAGGGATGTAGCCTTCCAGTTCAAACTTTTCAGTGACCACGGGCACGATTTCGCCCGCATGAAAACCTGCGGCCTGCGCGGCCACAGCTTTGGCAAACGAGTCCGAGGCGAACTGGTCCACCTCTTCACGGGTGATCTCGTATTTCTTGGCCAGGTTCTCGGCGGTCTGGATCATGTTGATGCCGGCGGCCGGGTCTTTCAGGGCTTCCCACATGAAGTCCTTGAAGCCCACGGGCGCGCCCAGCTTGAAGCCGGTGCGGTGGTCAAAGGCGGCGATCGGGTTGCGCGTCATGCTCTCGGTACCGACCACCAGTGCAGCCTCGCACACGCCCGCTTCGATCTGCTCGCCCGCTTGGCGGAACAGCTCAAAACCAGTGCCACAGATGCGCTGCACCATGATGGCGGGCACCTCTTGCGGCACCCCGGCGTACAGGCCAATATGGCGCGGCAGCACAAACTGGTCGAAGTCGCCCGGGGCCATGTTGCCAGTGATGACCGAGCCGATCTCGGTGGCGGCGATGCCAGCGCGTTTCAAAGCTTCACGGGCGGCCTTGATGCCCAAGTCGGTGGGCGAAATGTGACCCAAAGCGCCGCAGTAATCGACCATGGGCGTACGAACACCCTCGTGCATCCACACATCGGCAAACGCGTTGAAAAATCCTTTGAAGCTCATGATTTTCTTTCTGTATTTTGTAGGAACCCACCCCTGTGGGCGATGCCATTCGGTTTGACTGGTGGCTCATCGCCCACGGTGTGGGCTCCTACAGGGGATCATTGGGGTTGGAGGATGTTGGGCAAGCCATCTGCGTGCAAAGCGGCCACCATGTCGGCCCGGTGTGCCAGCACCGAGCGCTGGTTGATCGAGCCTTTGTCTGTGATCTCGCCTTTGTCGATGGTGGGGGGCTCGCTCAGCAGGCACAGCCGGGCAATGCGGTTGGCGCTGCCGGTGGCGGTTTTGGCCAGCTCATTCACGATGTCCTGGAATTTCGCGAGCACGGCGGGCGAAGCCAACACATCGGCCAAAGACGCGCCAGCGGGCAAGTCGCACAAACTGCGCACCGCCGGCGTGGGGAAAATCATCGCGCCGACTTCAGTGAGGTTGATGCCGGTCAGGACCGCGTCTTGGATGTAGGGCGCACCCAACGAGATGATCTTGGCCCGCAAAGGGCCCACGCTGACAAAGGTGCCTGTGGCCAGTTTGAAGTCCTCGGCAATCCGGCCGTCAAATTTGAGACCCAAGTGCGGGTTCGCCTCGTCGATCCACTGGACGGCATCGCCGGTTTTGAAAAAGCCTTCTTCGTCAAAAGCGTCGGCTGTCTCTTGCGGCGCGCGCCAATAGCCTGGGGTGACATTGGGGCCACGGTAGCGCACCTCGGTTTTGCCATCCATGTCCACCAACTTCAGCGCCATGCCTGGCGTCGGTACGCCCAGGTCGCCCGCCTTGACGTTGGGGTTGGTCACAAAAATGCCAAAGGGCCCGGATTCGGTCATGCCCAAACCGGTGGTCATGACGATGCGCTCGCCGACTTCGCGCTCTTGCGATTCGTACAAACTGTCCCAAATCGGCTGGGCCAGGGCTGCGCCTGCATAAAAGAACATCTGAACCCGCGACAGCAAGGTTTGACGCAGCGCATCGTCGGTTTTCATGGCGCTGGCAATCGCATCGAAGCCGGTGGGGACGTTGAAATACACCGTGGGGGCGATCTCGCGCAGATTACGCAAGGTTTCGGGGATGAGGGCCGGGGTGGGCTTGCCGTCGTCGATGTACAAGGTGCCGCCGTGGAAGACCGTCATGCCAAAGTTGTGGTTGCCGCCAAAGGTGTGGTTCCAAGGCAGCCAGTCCACCAAGACCAATTCTTGTTCGGCCAACACGGGCATGGACTGGGCCATTTGACGCTGGTTGGAACACCACAGGCGTTGCGTGTTGATCACGGCTTTGGGCAGTTTGGTGGAGCCGCTGGTGAACAAGAACTTGACGATGGTGTCGGGGCCCGTGGCCGCGATCGCTGCGTCCACTTGGGCGGAGGCCGGTGTGGCGCACAGGCTTTCAAAACGGGTGACCTCTCGGCCCGCCACACCGCCCTCGACCATCACCACTTCCATGTCTGGGCTCACAGTGGCGGCAATCGCTTTGGCGTAGCGTGCGTCCGATGCAAATACCATCCCGGGCGTGACGGTGCGCAGCACGTGCTTGAGTTTGTCGTAGTCCACGCTGACCAATGAGTAGGGCGGGGAGGTCGGTACAAAAGGCACGCCAGCGAGCATGCAACCCAAAGCCATCAGGGCATGTTCCAAACTGTTTTCGCTCAGGATGACCACGGGCCGCTCGACGCTCAAGCCCCGGTCAATCAGGCCTTGCGCAATGCAGCGTGCGGTGTGCCAAGCCTGCCCGTAGCTCAGGTGTTTCCAGTCGCCCCATGTGCCATCGGCTTGCGGGACGCGCCGCGCCATGAAGGTGTGTTGGGGCTTGACTTGGGCCCAGTGCTGCAGCCGGTCGGTCAGCCGGTCGGGGTAATCTTGCAGCGCTTGGTCGGCTTGCACATAACGGGTCCCGGGCGGGCCATCTTGGATGGTGACGCGTGTGACGCCGAATTTCAGGGGCCGGAATTGGATGTTGCTCATGGTGTCAATGCCTGCGTTGGGGCTGGAGGATCATTTTTGAACCTTGGCGGCTTTGCCTTCCAGGAAGGCGCGCACGCGGGCTTTGGCTTCGGGAGCGGCTTGGGCGATCGAGGCCATCAACGCTTCGGTGAACAAACCATGGTCGGCGGGTTGCTCGGCAATTCGGGGCATGGCGTGTGTGAGCGCAAAGTTGGTCAGCGGGGCGTTGGTGGCGATGCGCGTGGCCAGCTCGATGGCCTTGGTCAGCGCCGTGCCGGTGGGCACCCGGTATTGGGCAAAGCCCACGCGTTCGCCCTCTTGCGCGTCGTACACGCGGCCAGTGAGCATCATGTCGACCATGCGTGCGGTGCCAATCAGTTTGGGCACGCGCACCGAGCCACCGCCGCCCACAAAAATACCTCGTGTGCCCTCTGGCAAGGCGTAGAAAGTGCTTTCGTCGGCCACGCGGATGTGGCTGGCGCTGGCCAGCTCCAGGCCGCCGCCCACCACCGCGCCATGCAGTGCGGCCACCACCGGCACCCGGCCTTGTTCGACAGCGTTCAGGGCCACGTGCCAACCGCGTGAGTGGTGGATGCCTTCGCCCGCATCGCGCTCTTTGAGCTCCGACAGGTCGAGCCCGGCGCAAAAGTGATCGCCTTCGCCGTGGATGACCGCAGCCCGGGCTTCGGCGGGCAAGTTTTGAAAGACGTCGCGCAGTGCTTCGATGAGGCCATCGTTCAGCGCGTTGCGCTTGGCCGGGCGGCACAAACGCACCACGGCCACAGCGCCTTGCATGTCCAGAGCCACGCCGTTGGCGGCGGCGCGTTCAAGGATGGGGTTGGAGACGAGAGAGGGAGAGGGGGTCATTCATGGCTCCGGGGAAGGCTTGGCACAGCGGTCAATAAAGTTATTCTTGATAACCATATTGTCCCTACATGGGTGACGCTTGAATCTAGGGGATTACCCTTGATTTTGGGCCCCATGGGGTGAGCCAGATGGCCGCTGCGGTCAGGACACCATAGGCCACCATGGCCACCGCCACCAGCATGTAAAAGCTGTCTGCTGTGCCTTGGTTTTGGGCCAGCACATAGCCAATACCAGCCACCAACACCAACCTGGCCGTGCCCGCCAAAACCGGTCCGATCACTTGTCCAGCGCCTTGGGATGCAAAGTACAAGGTCAAGCCCAGGCCAAAAAAGGCAAAGGCAGGGCCCGCGGTCACCAGGTATTGCCGCGCAAAACCCAGCACGACTTCGTCTTGGGTGAACATCCGGGCCCACAGGTCCGGGGCCAGCGTGACCAAGGCGCCGATCACCCCCAAATTGAAAGCCGATACGCCGCCTGCCGTCCAAGCCACCCGACGCGCGCGGTCCACCTGGCCCGCACCCATGGCCATGCCCACCATGGGCACCGCTGCCACACCGATGCCGAATGCGATCGGGATCAACAAAAACTCCAAGCGTTGCCCAATGCCGTAACCGGCCAGGGCTTCGGTGCCTTGTTGCGCCAGCAGACCCGTGAAAATCAGAATGGCCAACACCGACTGCACCGGCGACAGGCAGGCGATCGCGCCCACTTTGAGGATGTCGGTAAACATGGTTTTTTGCAGCGCAAAGCGCTGCACTTTCAGGCCCAAGCGTCCACGCCCTTGTATCAAATACGCCAAAAAGTAGGCCACCCCGGCCGCGGTGGCCACCACGTGCCCCCAAGCCACGCCCACCATGCCCATGGAGGGAACAGGCCCAGCGCCCAAAGCCCACACGCCGCCCAGCACGATTTGCAAAACGGCGGTCGCCATGAGGACCACCGAGGGGGTTTTCATGTTGCCCGTGCCCCGCAAAACCGAGGCCAAGGTGTTGAGCAACCAGACCAACACAGCCCCCGAAAACAAGATCTGGCCATAGTGCACAGCTTCTTGGAGGACCACCTCCTGGCCGCCCAGCAGGGCATAAAAATGGGGCCCGCCCCACACCATGATCAGGCTGTACAAAAGGCCTGCACCCAGGCCAATCACCAAAGCATGCTGCACCAAGGTGTGTGCGCGAACCAGGTCGCCTGCACCCAAGGCCCGGCTGATGGCCGCCGACACGCCGCCACCCATGGCGCCGGCCGACATCATCTGTGTGAGCATGGCAAACGGAAAGACCAAGGCCATGGCCGCCAGCGGCGCCGTGCCCAGTCGCCCCACGTAGTAAATCTCGGCCACGCCCACCAGCACCGACATGACCATGGCCAGCACATTGGGTGTGGCCAAGCGCAGCAATGTGGGCAAGATGGGGGCAGTCAACAGCCGCTGCAAATCGGGGTGTGCCCCGCTCACAGTCCAGACTCCTGCGCAGTTGCGACGGGTGCTTGCAGCAGCTGGTCCATGGGCCACTGCAGCAACTCGGCCAAACGGCACACCACCCAGCGAGCCTCCAAAGGGGTAACCACGGCAGGGGAGGTCAACAAGCCGGTTTCGCATTGCAGCAGCACCAAATCTTCGGTGATGCCCAACGTGAACTGGAGGTTGGCGGCTTTTTCGGTCAGCAAGTTGGCCAAGTCCTCGCACAACTCGTAGCGCCCAGCCAGGTCGCGCTGCCCCAAGGTGGGTTTGATTTTGCCCGGTGGCACATACAAAGCCATGAAGGAGGGCGGGATGTCGATCTGGAATTCGTGGGTCATGTGGATTGGCGTGTGCAAGGGGTGAATTAACGCACAGACGGTTCGGCATCGATCTTTTTTAATCCAAACCGTCGTGGCTTCACGGATTAACCGATCTATTCCATGCCGTGGCCATGGCAGGCGTTTTTTTCATTGAAAGGATTTTTTATGCGAAATTTTTCTATCCATGCCTTGGCTTTCGGGGTCTTGGCGGTGTGTGCCACCCAGGTCTGGTCGCAAAACACGAGCGGCCCAAAAACGCGCGAGCAAGTGCGCATCGAACTGATGGACGCCATCCGTACAGGCAATCTGCCTGCCAACGACGAATCGGGGCGCATGCTCAATGAGGTCAACCCTTTTGCCTATCCATCCAAATCGGTGGAGCCTTGCAAAACACGGGAGCAGGTGCGGGCTGAACTGGCAGAGGCACGACGCACGGGCAATCTACCGGCCAACGATGAGAGTGGTTGTATGCTCAATGAAGTCAATCCTTCTGCCTACCCGCCCAAGCCTGCTGTGGCATGCAAAACACGCGAGCAAGTGCGGGCTGAGTTGGAAGATGCGCGCCGCACGGGCAACCTTCCTTCCAGTGACGAGAGCGGCTGCATGCTCAGAGACATGTACCCAGACCTGTATCCTAAAAATTGAGAAGTTCCACGTCGAGGGCGGTCACTGCTGTCTAGACCAGCAGTTGCCACCCCAGACCGATGGCTGTGCAAAGGGACAGCAGCTGGACAGTGCCCAATGCCTGTTTGATCAACAGCCAAGTGGCCAAGACCGTGAGCGCCACAGCCGCCAGATCGGGCAGCATGTGCCAGCCGCCGGGCAACCAGGTTTGCCTGGCAAACACGCCCGCCAAGTGCACGATCACACCGATCACAGCCGCCATGATGCCTTGCAGCGGCCCTGCCAGCGAGGGCATTTGGCGGGTCGATTCGACCAGTGGGCCGCCTGCCAAGATGAAGACAAAGGAAGGCAAAAAAGTGAACCAGGTCACCACGCAGGCCGCCACCACACCTCCAAGAACCGGGTGGCCCAGCAGGGCCTGGCTGTGGCCGCCCAAAAAGCCCACAAACGCCACCACCATGATCAAAGGTCCGGGTGTGCTCTCGCCCAAGGCCAGGCCATCCATCATTTGCGCCGCTGACAGCCAACCATACTGGTCTACAGCCGCTTGCGTCACATAAGGCAAGACCGCGTAAGCGCCGCCAAAGGTGAGCAAAGCCGCTTGCGTGAAAAATCCGCCCATTTGCGTCAGGGTGTGACCCAGTCCCAACAGCAGGGCCAGCAGGCCCAGGCTCAGTGCCCACAAACCCAGCCCCCAACCCAATGCCCGCAGTAAACGCTGGGGGCTGTAGCGGGTGTGTGTAGGTGGCGGCGTGTCGTCGTTCAGCCAAGCAAGGCGGCTGTCGGGATCTGGCTGGGGTGCGGTGGGAGGCGCTTGGGCGACCGGCGCGCTCGAAGGAGCCGTCATTGGCAACATCGGCTCACCCGATCGCGTCATGTAAAACCCAACCGCTGCCGCAGTCAAGATGATCCAGGGAAAGGGCAGGCCCCACAGCATGCCCAGCAAAGACAAGGTCGCCACCGCCCACAACCAGCGCTCTTTCAAGGTGCGCAGTCCCAAGCGGTAGGCCGCGTGCAAAACCAGTGCGGTCACCGCAGGCTTGAGGCCCCACAGCAAGGCTTGACCCCAAGGGTGACTGCCCCACGCGGTGTAGGCCCAGCTCAGCAGCACCAACAACACCAAAGAGGGCAGCACAAACAAGGCGCCTGCGGCGATACCGCCGCGCGTGCCGTGCATCAACCAGCCGGTGTAGGTCGCCAGTTGCTGCGCCTCAGGACCGGGCAGCAACATGCAGTAATGCAATGCGTGCAGGTAGCGTTTTTCGGAAATCCAGCGGCGGCGCACCACCAATTCTTCGTGCATCAAGGCGATTTGTGCGGCGGGCCCGCCAAAACTCACGCAGCCCAGCCAGAACCAAAACTTCAAGGCCTGTCGGAAGCTCACCGGCGCCGTGGCGTCTGTGGGGTCGTGCTGAGGCCCTTCAGTGCTCATGCCAGATCAAACTGCTCACAAAATGCTTGGACAAAAGCTGGCGTGCCGCTCAGGGTCAGGCTGAGCGCCATGTGTTGGTCGGCTGGGGGCGCAGGCACCAGACTCAGCTGGCCGGTGCTGGGCACAAAGCGGGGGGCCACCACCTGCGGTGCTTGGCCTTGGGGCAGCAAGGTGACCTGAAGATCAAAGTCCCAATTGGCGCCATTTTCCAGGGGGCCGGGGCCTTGGGAGTCAAAGGCGTGCGCCCAGACCAAGACCTGAACCACCTCTTGCAGCAAGGCCGGGTTGAAAGCAGGATCGGGTTGGGCCAGTGCATCCCAACAGACCACGCCGTCGGCGTCGTCGCTGCAGTCAAAGTCCAGCAATTGGAAATTCATGTTGGCTTACTCCTTGAGGCGCTGATTGTCGCCGCCCTAAGCCCCGTTTTGGGGCACCTGGGCGGTTTTTCATGCGACTTTTGATTCACGTTTTCTGAGAGCATTCAGGGTTTGTTGGATACAAAATTGCTTTTTTTGATGGTTTTTATGCTCTTAACTAGGGTTTTCTGGCTTTTGTGTATACATTGTGGGCTTCACATCTGTTTCATCTGGTTTTTGGATTTGCATGCCCATTCCCGCCAACAAGACTGCGATCAGCCCCGGCGCTGAAGAAGGCAGTTCGCAAGCCGTCAAGGCCCAGCAACGCCTGCGCGAGCTGATTTTGGCGGGTACCTTGTCGGCGGGCACACGCATCACCGAGTTGGCGATGGTCGAACGCTTGGGCATGTCACGCACGCCAATCCGGACGGCCTTGATGCGTCTGGGTCAAGAGGGTTTGCTTTTGGCCTTGCCCTACGGTGGCTACGCGGTGCGCACTTTTTCGGAGCGGGAAGTTTCCGACGCCATCGAGCTGCGCGGCACGCTGGAAGGGCTGGCGGCGCGCTTGGCGGCCGAGCGCGGTGCCGCCCCCGCTTTGCTCAGCGAAGCGGGCCACTGCTTGGACCAAATTGACCACATCTTGCGACAAGAGGGTTTGGACGATGAGGCTTTTTCGGGCTATGTGCGCCTGAACGCGCAATTTCACCAATTGCTGCCAGCCATGGCCGACAGCAGCGTGTTGGCACGCGAAATCGAACGGGCTTGCAGTTGGCCGTTTGCCTCGCCCTCCGGTTTTGTGGGCGTGCAAGCCCACAAGCCGGGTGTTCGCGACACTTTGGTGGTGGCCCAACACCAGCACCGCCAAGTGCTGCAAGCCATTGCCCAGCGCGAGGCAGGGCGCGCCGAAGCCTTGGTGCGGGAGCACTCGCGCATCGCTCGCCAGCACCTGAGCCTGGCCCTCCAGCATCCACAGCACTCGGCCACGCCCGGTGTTCAACTCATTCGTCAAAAGGGGTAAAGCATGTTCATCAAAAACACCTGGTACGTGGCTTGCACCGAGGCCGAACTTGAGGCCAAGGGCATCCAGCCTCTGGGGCGCACCATTTGCAACGAAAAAATGGTCTTTTTCAAAGGCCCGGACGGCCGAGTTGCCGCTGTGGAAGATTTTTGCCCTCACCGCGGCGCGCCTTTGTCGCTGGGCAAGGTGTGCGATGGCAAGTTGGTGTGTGGCTACCACGGCCTGGAGATGGGCTGCGAAGGCAAAACCGTGCACATGCCCGGACAGCGCGTGCGCGGTTTCCCGGCCATCAAAGCTTATGCCGTGACCCAGCGCTACGGCTTTGTCTGGGTCTGGCCCGGCGACCCCTCCAAGGCCGATGAATCAAAGATGCCGGTGTTCGAGTTTTTTGACAACCCGGCATGGGCTTATGGCGGCGGGCTGTACCACGTCAAGGCCGATTACCGCCTGATGATCGACAACCTGATGGACCTGACCCACGAGACCTATGTGCACGCCAACAGCATTGGCCAGCCCGAGATCGACGAGACACCTTGCGAGACCAAGGTGGAGGGCGACCAGGTCATCTTGCAGCGACACATGCCAGGCATTCAGGCCCCGCCGTTTTGGCAAATGGCCATGAGCGCCAACGGGCTGGACCCAAAGGCCAAGGTCGACCGCTGGCAAATTTGCCGCTTCACACCACCGACCCACATCATGATCGACGTGGGCGTGGCGCTGGCGGGCAAAGGCGGCTTTGACGCCGCGCCCGAGCACAAGGCCTACAGCGTGGTGGTGGACTTCATCACGCCCGAGACCGAAACCTCGCATTGGTACCACTGGGGCATGGCACGCCAGTTCAAGCCGCACGATGCTGAACTGACCGACAAGATCCGTGCGGGGCAGGGCGGCATCTTCCACGAAGACATGCAAATGCTGCAATTGCAACAAGCCAACATCAGCCAGTGGCCTGACCGCAAACTTCTGATGCTCAACATCGACTCAGGCGGTGTGCAGTCGCGCCGCATCATCGACCGCTTGCTGGCCGAAGAAAACAACACAGGAGTGACCGCATGAGCGCCCCAGATTTGAGCCAGACCCCGATCGCTGCCGATGGCACGTTTGAAGTGCAGTTGCAAAAAAGCGGGCAGACCCTGCAAGTCGGCAAAGACCAGTCGATTTTGAAAGTGCTGCAAGACGCGGGGCACGACGTGCCGTTTTCTTGTTCAGAAGGCATTTGCGGCACTTGCTTGACCAAAGTGGTCGCGGGCACGCCTGACCACTGGGACATGTACCTGACCCCCGAAGAACAGGCCAAGGGCGATGTCATCATGGTGTGCTGCTCACGCAGCCAAACAGCGCGCCTGGTGCTGGACTTGTGAGGGCTTGACGGGCATGGCGTCTGAAAGCGCAGGTCGATGACGGCTTTGCTGGACATCCTGAGCATCACCGTCCCCATTTATCTGGTGATTGCGCTGGGCTATGTCTGCACACGGCAGGGTTTGTTTGCCAAGGCCGATCTTCAGGTGTTTGGGCGCTTCACGCTGCAGCTGGCTTTGCCTGCGCTGCTGTTCAACGCACTGTCGCAGCGCAGCGTGGCCGAGATCCTGAACCTGAACTATTTGCTCGCTTATGCGCTGGGGTCTTTGGTGATGGTGAGCCTGGGCCTCTGGTGGGCAAGGCGGGTGTTGGGCCAGAGCCTGAGTTACAGCAGCATGGTGGCCATGGGCATGTCTTGCCCGAACAGTGGCTTTGTGGGTTACCCCATCATTTTGTTGTCGTTTGGCCCCGTGGCCGGGGTGGCTCTCGCACTCAACATGGTGGTCGAGAATTTTCTGTTGTTGCCCTTGCTTTTGGCCATTGCCGATGCCCAAGGGCGGCCAGGTCAGTGGAAAACCGTGCTGCGCCAGACTTTGCAAAGCGTGCTCAAAAATCCCATGGTTTGGGGCGTGGTGGCCGGTTTTGCGTTTTCGCTGTCGGGTCTGCAAATGCCCGCACCTGTCGGGCGCACCATCGATTTGTTTGCGCAGTCCAGTGCAGTGTTGGCGCTGTTTGTGATTGGCGGCTCCTTGGTAGGCTTGCAGGCGCAGGGCTTGCAAGCGACCGTGCTGCCCATTGCGCTGGGCAAGCTGGTGTTGCACCCGCTGGCCATGTGGGCGGTGCTGGCGTGGCTGGTGCCCATTGAAGACCCGGCATTGCGGGCCGCTGCCTTGCTCACCGGGGCCATGCCCATCCTGGGCATCTTCACCATCTTGAACCAGCGCCACGGCCACGGTACCGTGAGCGCTGCTGCTTTGTTGGTGACCACGGTGCTGTCGTTCTTCACGCTCAGTGCGTTGTTGTGGCTGTTGAAGCTCCAGCCTGTGTGATCGCGAATGGCTTCAAGGCGGGCTGAGCCATTGCACGGCCAACTCGGTCAGCAAGGCCAGCGCGGCCTGCTGCGTCAAAGTGCTGGGGCGTTGCGCGCTGATGGCCGTGGTCAGCTGGATGTGCAGGGCTGGTTGCTTCAAAGGCCGGACTGAGAACGCCGAAGGCCGCACCGAGCGCATCACGGCGTTGCGCGGCAGGATGGCGTAACCCGCACCGTCGGCCACCAAGTCCAAGATGGCGCTCACGCCATCGATTTCCAGCGCAATGATGGGGCGTGAGCCGATGGCCGCCATTTCTGATTCGACATGCATGCGGATGGCATTGGGGCGTGTGGGAATCACCAGCGGCAAATGGGCCACGTCTTTCAGGGCGATGGGCGGGGGTGGTGGGTCTTCTTGCAGACCCGGTGGTCTTGCTTGGACCAGCAGCAATTCTTCTTGCACCAGCGGGGTGTGCTCAATGCCCGCCACCAGGCTGGGGTTGTAGAGCACAGCGATGTCCAGGCGGCCGTTTTGCAGGTTTTCCTGCATGGCGCTCGACAGGCCTTCGCTGATGGACAGTTGCGCTTCGGGCATCCTGGTGCGAAAAGCCCGGGTCAAAGGCACCGTCAGCACCCGCGCCACGCTGGGCGGCAGGCCCAAAGCCACGCGCCCCGTCAGGCCCGTGCGCACCCTGCCCAGTTCTTCTCGCGCCCGCTCGACCTGGTGCAGGATGCCCCGGCCGTGTTCCAGCAGCAGCAGCCCGGCTTGGGTGGGGGTGGCACCGCGCCCGTTGCGCACCAGCAGGTTTTGCCGCAGCTCGACTTCGAGCAGGCGCACCTGGCGGCTGAGCGCGGGCTGGGCGATGTTCAGGGCCTGAGCCGCCCGGGTGAAGCTGCCCAGTTCGGCCACGCGCACAAAATATTCGAGCTGTTTGAGGTCCATGGGAATCTGGGGGGGCTTTAGGTCGATCTTATTTTGTCATATCTAAGTACTGGTTATGCCCATATGTTCTAGCTGGTAGATGTGCCGGGGGCTGGGCGTTGTCGGGGTGAACCTGCACAATCTGCGTCAACCCTTTGCCCCATCAGGATTGCCCATGAGCCAAACCAAACCCTTGATCATCGACGTGCACGGCCACTACACCACCGCCCCCAAGGCACTGGAAGACTGGCGCAACAGGCAAATTGCCGGCATCAAAGACCCCAGCGTCAGCCCCAAAGTGTCTGAGCTGAAAATCAGCGACGACGAGTTGCGCGAGAGCATCGAGACCAACCAGCTGGCCAAGATGAAAGAGCGCGGCTCGGACATCACCATCTTCAGCCCCCGCGCCAGCTTCATGGCCCACCACATTGGCGACTTCAATGTCTCGTCCACTTGGGCCGCGATTTGCAATGAGCTGTGCTACCGCGTGAGCCAACTCTTCCCCGACCACTTCGTGCCTGCGGCCATGCTGCCCCAGTCTCCCGGTGTGGACCCGGCCACTTGCATTCCTGAACTGGTCAAGTGCGTCGAGCAATACGGCAACGTCGGCATCAACCTGAACCCCGACCCCTCGGGCGGCCACTGGACTTCGCCACCGCTGTCCGACAAAGCCTGGTACCCGATTTACGAAAAGATGGTGGAGTACGACATACCCGCCATGATCCACGTGAGCACCAGCTGCAACAGCTGCTTTCACACCACGGGCGCGCACTACCTGAACGCCGATACCACCGCTTTCATGCAGTGCCTGACCAGCGATCTGTTCAAGGACTTCCCGACACTCAAGTTTTTGATTCCGCACGGCGGCGGTGCGGTGCCTTACCACTGGGGCCGTTTCCGTGGCTTGGCGCAAGAACTCAAAAAGCCTTTGCTGACCGAGCATCTGCTCAACAACATCTTCTTTGACACCTGCGTGTACCACCAGCCCGGCATCGATCTGCTGACCAAGGTGATCCCGGTCAAGAACATCTTGTTTGCGTCCGAAATGATCGGCGCGGTGCGCGGCATCGATCCCGAAACTGGCCACTACTTTGACGACACCAAGCGCTATGTGCAAGCCACGGCCAACCTGAACGACCAAGAGCGTTACATGGTCTACGAAGGCAACGCCCGCCGCGTGTTCAAGCGGCTGGACGATCAGTTGACCGCCAAAGGTCTGTGAGCCATTGATTCGAAATTCAGGAGAAAACCATGTACGAACTCGGCGTTGTTTACCGCAACATCACCCGCGCAGACCGCGCAGCTGCTGACGGCCTGGGCGCCCTCGGCTCGGCCACGGTGCACGAGGCCATGGGCCGTGTGGGCCTCATGAAGCCTTACATGCGCCCCATCTACCCCGGTGCGCAAGTGTCGGGCACGGCCGTCACGGTGCTGCTGCACCCCGGTGACAACTGGATGATGCATGTGGTGGCCGAGCAAATTCAGCCCGGTGACATCGTGGTCGCGGCCATCACGGCCGATTGCACCGACGGTTACTTTGGTGACCTGCTGGCCACGTCCTTTCAGGCCCGTGGCGCACGCGCTTTGGTCATCGACGCCGGTGTGCGCGATGTGAAGGAGCTGCAGAAGATGAATTTTCCAGCTTGGAGCAAAGCCATCAGCAGCAAGGGTTGCATCAAGTCCACCATCGGCTCGGTCAACATTCCGGTGGTGTGCGCGGGCATGATCGTCCACCCCGGTGACGTGATCGTGGCCGACGACGACGGTGTGGTGTGTGTGCCCCAGGCACTGGCCGCCAAAACGCTGGCGGCTGCGCAAGCGCGTGAAGCCAACGAAGGCGAAAAACGCGCCAAGCTGGCCTCGGGCGTGCTGGGTCTGGACATGTACAAGATGCGCGAGCCTTTGGCGGCGGCGGGTCTGAAGTACATCGATTAAGAGATCACTGGGAAGCTGTGTGTCATTCGGCGCGATAACCATCCCAAGCGCCATAGCCTGAGGAGAATCCATTGAATAAGAAGCCCCTGTTTTTGCTTGCAGCCACGGTGGTGGCGATTGTTGGCCTGTCGGCTTGTACGAACCTGCCTTTGCGTGGTGCTGGATTTGCACCAACTTCTGACAATGTGCAGATTGTGCGGACGACGCATGGAATCCCGCACGTCACTGCCGCGAACATGGAAATGCTGTCTTATGGCATCGCCTACGCGCATGCGCAAGACAATGTGTGCTTGAGCGCTGACATGATGGCGACTGTCCGGGGTCAACGTTCGCAGCATTTTGGTCCAAGCGCCACAGGCGTGCTGGGGGTTCGAACCTTACCCAACGCGGCCATTGACGCCTTTGTGCAGGCGCACATGGACGATGCCAAGCTCAAGGCAGTCTGGGATCGGTCCAGTGACAACAACCGTGCGATGGCGCGTGGTTATGTGGCCGGTTTCAATCGCTTTCTTCAAGATCAAGCAGGCAAGCTTCCAGCCGAGTGCAATGGCAAGCCTTGGGTCACGCCGATGACGCTGTCGGACATTTATCGCGCCACCGAGGCCATTCAAGTGCAAGCGGGTGCAGGCGCCTTGGCCGATGCGATTGCCGCAGCAGCGCCACCGGCACGCACTGCGCAAGCAGCTCCTTTACCCAAACCTTCAGACGACACTTTGCTGGCCTATGCACAGGGTGCGCGGGATCAATTGCGCGAGGCAGGCCTGCTCGACTCTCCCCTCGGATCAAACGCTTGGGCTTTCGGAAAGCAGACCACTGCCAATGGGCGGGGCATGCTGATGGGTAACCCACACTACCCCTGGGTGGGCCCAAGTCGTTTTTATCAAATGCACCTGACGATTCCAGGTCAGTTGGACGTCATGGGCGCTGCGCTCGGCTGGACGGCCGCCGTTCAAATTGGTTTCAATAAAGACCTGGCTTGGTCACACACCGTGTCGACCGGCAAGCGCTTTACTCTGCACGAATTGAAGCTGGCGCCAGGCAAGCCGACGACTTATGTGATCGACGGCAAAGAGGAGCCCATGGTGGCCAAGAAGGTCATGGTGGGTGGGCGGGAGCAAACGATTTGGAGCAGCCGCTTTGGCCCGGTCTTGGTGATGCCCCGAGCAGGTTTGAATTGGACCGCAGAACGAGCCTACGCGATTCAATACGCCAACGCGGGCAGCGTCCGCTCAACGGACATGTACCTCCAATTTGCGAAAGCCCGCAATGTGGCCGAGATGCGCAGCGCCATGAATTTGATGGGCACGCCCTTCGTCAACACCATTGCTGCAGACCGGGCGGGCGACGCGATGTTTGCAGATGTCAGTGGTGTGCCGGATCTCGAGTTGGCCGATTTGCAACGCTGTGCGCCCAGCCGTCCGGCAGCAGCTTTGTTGACCGCCGCCAACTTGGTGGTGCTGGATGGGTCTCGCAGCGAGTGCAACTGGAAGCGCGACAGCGCATCGCCTGTGCCGGGCCTGATTGCGCCTTCGCGCATGCCTGTGCTTGTGCGCCAAGATTGGGTGCACAACAGCAACGACAGCTTTTTTTATACCCACCCAGAACACAAATGGGGACCTGTCTCCGTCATGGTGGGCGACGATGTTGTTCGGCGTTCGCGTACGCGTTCAGAGCTGATTGAAATTCCAGAAATGCTCGGAAAAGGCAAGATCAGTCTCGCCGGCATGCAAGCCCAGTTGTTTGAAAACCGCAATTTGCTGGCCCGCATGGTGCTTCCGGATTTGTTGGCAGCCTGTGGGCAAGCGCCGACTGCAGAGGCCAGAGAAGGCTGTGCTGCGCTCAAGCTTTTTCATGATGCGGGAATGCTCAACAATGCCGATGCCAAAGGGGCGCCTCTGTTCCGTGAGTTTTGGCGTGCTGCCAGTCAGATCCCCAATGTGTACCGCGAGCCCTTTGACAAAGCGCGGGTCCTTGCCACCCCTGCTGGCCTGCGCATGAGCGATGCGGCCACCGCAACCCGTGTCTGGGGCGCCTTGGACGCAGCAGTGAAAAAGATGCGCGATGCGGGCTTTGCCTTGGACACGCCATTGGGGCAAGTTCAGCGGGTTGTTTTTTCCAATGAAAACATTCCATTGCATGGCGGAGATGACATTGAAGGTGTGCTGAACAATGTGGGTGATCGCGCCCGACCCGGTTTGAGCAAAGACGGGATTCGCATCGATTACGGCACCAGCTATGTTCAAACCGTGACGTTTGACGATCGTGGTCCCGTTGCTCAAGCTCTGTTGACCTACGGGCAGAGCACCCATGCGGGTTCGCCCCACCAAACCGATCAGTTGAGGATGTACGCCGAAAAGCGCTGGCCTCAATTGCCTTTTCACCCGGAAGACATCGATCGGCAACGCATCGGTCAACCACTGATTCTGCGCAAACCTTGAATTCATTGTCCGCTGATGCTATGGCATCAGCCGATGTGTGATGGGGTCTGCATAAGCCATGAACAAGGATAGAGATGAGTAAACCGACCACTGGTGACTTCACCAAAACCCCTGGCTGGATGGACTGGTACACCGGCCCATCCAAGCCCACATTCCAATTGCCCGCAGGCGCGGTCGATGCGCACTGCCACGTGTTTGGCCCGGGTGCTGAATTTCCTTACGCACCCGAGCGCAAATACACACCGTGTGATGCCAGCAAGCAGCAGCTTTTTGCATTGCGTGACCACCTGGGTTTTGCGCGCAATGTGATCGTGCAGGCCACTTGCCACGGCGCGGACAACCGCGCCATGGTGGACGCGTGCCTGAGCAGTGGTGGCAAAGCGCGCGGCGTGGCCACCGTCAAGCGCAGCGTCACCGACGAGGAAATTCAGGCCATGCACGATGCCGGTGTGCGGGGCGTGCGTTTCAACTTCGTCAAACGCTTGGTGGACTTCACGCCCAAGGACGAGCTGATGGAGATCGCGGGCCGCATCCAGAAATGGGGCTGGCATGTGGTCATTTATTTCGAGGCCGTTGACCTGCCTGAGTTGTGGGATTTCTTCACCTCGCTGCCCACCACCGTGGTGGTGGACCACATGGGCCGCCCCGCTGTGTCGCTGCCGGTAGACGGCCCGCAGTTTGCGCTGTTCCAGAAGTTCATGCGCGAACACACCAATGTGTGGAGCAAAGTGTCTTGCCCCGAGCGCTTGTCTGTGACTGGCCCCAAGGCTTTGAATGGCGAGCAAAACGCATACGCCGACGTGATCCCCTTTGCCAAGCGCATCGTGGAGGAGTTTCCCGACCGCGTGCTTTGGGGCACCGATTGGCCGCACCCCAACTTGAAAGACCACATGCCCGATGATGGGCTCTTGGTTGACTTCATCCCGCACATTGCGCCCACGGCCGAGTTGCAAAAGAAACTGCTGGTGGACAACCCGATGCGCCTGTATTGGCCAGAAGAAGTGAAAGGCTGAACATGGCACTCGAAAAGCCCTACAAAGACGTGCCCGGCACGATCATCTTTGACGCCGAGCAATCGCGCAAAGGCTATTGGCTCAACCAGTTTTGCATGTCGCTGATGAAGGCCGAAAATCGCGAGCGCTTCAAGGCTGACGAGCGCGCTTACCTGAACGAGTGGCCAATGACCGAAGAGCAAAAGCAGGCCGTGTTGGCGCGAGACCTGAACTGGTGCATGCGCACGGGCGGCAACATTTATTTCCTCGCCAAAATCGGCGCGACCGACGGCAAGAGCTTCCAGCAGATGGCCGGCTCCATGACCGGCATGACCGAAGAGGAATACCGCAACATGATGATTGCAGGCGGTCGCAGCGTGGAAGGCAACCGCTACATCGGCGAAAACGGCAGCGCCCAAGCCCACAACCAGCCGCAAGGCGCAGCGGGCCAAAAACCTTAATGGGGTCTGACCCCAATTCTTTTAATTGGGGTCAGATCCCAATTGTTTTGAGAGAACAAGACATGGCCAAAATCACCGCATCCGTCTACACCTCGCATGTGCCCGCCATTGGCGCAGCCATGGACCTGGGCAAGACAAAGGAAGACTATTGGAAGCCCGTGTTCGCGGGCTACGACTTCTCCAAGCAGTGGATGAAGGACAACAAGCCGGACGTGATCATCTTGGTGTTCAACGACCATGCCACGGCTTTCAGTTCTGACCTGATTCCCACCTTTGCCATCGGCACCGCTGCCGAGTACCAACCCGCCGACGAAGGCTGGGGACCGCGCCCGGTGCCTGTGGTCAAAGGTCACCCCGAACTGGCCTCGCACATCGCCCAATCGGTCATTCAGCAAGACTTTGACCTGACCATCGTCAACAAGATGGACGTGGACCACGGCCTCACCGTTCCCCTGTCGCTGATGTGCGGCGAAAAAGACCCGGTGAAAGGCGCCTGGCCTTGCCCCGTGATCCCGTTGGCCGTGAATGTGGTGCAGTACCCCGTGCCCAGCGGCCAGCGCTGCTTCAATTTGGGTCAGGCTATCCGCAAGGCGGTGGAGAGCTACGACGAAGACCTCAACGTGCACATCTGGGGCACAGGCGGCATGAGCCATCAGTTGCAGGGCGCGCGTGCGGGCCTCATCAACCGTGAGTGGGACAACGCCTGGCTCGACCAGTTGATCAAGGATCCGGCGGCCTGTGCGGCCACGCCGCACATCAATTACGTGCGCGAAGCGGGCAGCGAAGGTATCGAATTGGTCATGTGGCTGATCGCCCGGGGTGCCATGGCCGATGTCAACGATGGCAAAGCCACAGGCCCGTCGCCCACTGTCAAGCACCGCTTCTACCATGTGCCCGCCAGCAATACGGCGGTGGGCCACCTTATTCTGGAAAACGTTTGAGAGGAAAAAACATGAGCAAAACCACCAAAGTCGCCCTTGCAGGCGCAGGTGCCTTCGGCATCAAACACCTGGACGGCATCCAAAACATCGACGGCGTGGAGGTCGTCTCGCTGATCGGCCGCGAGTTCGCCAAAACCAAAGAGGTGGCAGACAGGTACGGCATTGGGCACGTCACCACCGACCTGAACGAGTCGCTGGCCTTGAAAGAAGTCGACGCCGTGATTTTGTGCACGCCCACGCAAATGCACGCCAGCCAGACCTTGGCGTGCCTGAAGGCAGGCAAGCATGTGCAGGTGGAAATTCCGCTGTGCGACGTTTACAAAGAAGGCCAAGAAGTCCTGCGTGTGCAAAAGGAAACCGGCCTGGTGGCCATGGTGGGCCACACCCGGCGCTTCAACCCCAGCCACCAGTGGGTGAACCACAAGATCAAGGCTGGCGAGTTCAACATCCAGCAAATGGATGTGCAGACTTATTTCTTTCGCCGCACCAACATGAATGCGTTGGGCCAGGCCCGCAGCTGGACCGACCACCTGCTGTGGCACCATGCCGCGCACACGGTGGACCTGTTCGCCTACCAGTGCGGCAGCCCCATCGTCAAAGCCAACGCGGTGCAAGGCCCGATCCACCCCACTTTGGGCATCGCCATGGACATGAGCATCCAGCTCAAAGCCGCCAACGGCGCGATCTGCACGCTGAGCCTCAGTTTCAACAACGACGGCCCGTTGGGCACCTACTTTCGCTACATCGGCGACACCGGCACCTATCTGGCGCGTTACGACGACTTGTTTACGGGCAAGGAAGAAAAGATCGACGTCTCCAAAGTGGATGTGTCGATGAACGGCATCGAGCTGCAAGACCGCGAATTCTTTGCCGCGATCCGTGAGGGCCGCGAGCCCAATTCGAGCATCGCGCAGGTCTTGCCTTGCTACCAGGTCTTGCACGATCTGGAGCAGCAATTGGCCTGAGCATGACCACACTGACGCCTGCGCAAGAACGCCAGCACCTGCAATTGTTGGGGCTGGCGGGCTTTGCCAGCATGGCGTCGATGCGCATCTGCGACCCGATGCTGGTGGTGCTCAGCGAGGAGTTCCAAGTCAGCACCGGCGACGCTTCGGCCGTGGTGTCGGCTTACGCCGTGGTTTACGGCCTTTCTCAATTGATTTACGGCCCCATGGGGGAGCGCTTTGGCAAACTGCGTGTGGTATCGCTGGCGGTTTTGGCTTGTGCGCTGTTCAGTGCCATCACGGCCTTGTCGGTCAGCTTGCCCATGTTGGTCATCATGCGCGGTTTCATGGGGGCAGCGGCAGCAGGGGTGATTCCTCTGTCCATGGCTTGGGTGGGAGACCGCGTGCCTTATGAACGGCGTCAGGAAACTTTGGCCAAACTCATGAGTGCCACGGTGATCGGCATGATGGGTGGCTTGTGGTTTGGCGGTTTCACCGCCGACACCCTGGGCTGGCGCGGTGCCTTTGTGGTCTTGGCCATCTTGTTCGCGATGGCAGCTGGGCTGCTGCTCAAGCTGCTGCGGGGTCAGGCCTTGCGCGTGTCAGCGGATGCGCCGGGTGTGTGGGCCTCTTTTCGCACCACCGGGCAGTTGTTGGCCATGCCGCGTGTGCGTTGGGTGCTGGGTGTCACGGCGTCTGAGGGCGCCTTGGTGTTTGGCACCATGGCTTTCATGCCCACGCACTTACACCAGCACTATGGCTTGAGTGTGGTGGCCGCAGGCTCGGTGATGATGCTGTACGGCGTGGGCGGTTTGCTCTACAGCCAAATGGCGCGGCCTTGGTTGGCCTGGTTGGGTGAGCGCGGCTTGGTCAAAACAGGGGCTGGTTTGGTAGCCTCGGGCATGCTTTTACTGGCGTGGGGTACTTTGCCCTGGATGGGCATGTTGGCCTGCGGCATGGCAGGGCTGGGCTTTTACATGCTGCACAACACCTTGCAAGTGCAAGCCACCCAAATGGCGCCAGCCGCTCGGGGCACTGCCGTCACTTTGTTTGCCAGTTCGCTGTTTTTTGGCCAGTCCACCGGGGTGCTGCTCATGGCGCAAAGCGTCGACATGGGCTGGCTGGCCTATGCCTTCAGCGCCGCCGCTGTCGGTGTGGTGGTCTTGGGGGTGGTGGTGTTTCGCCTGGTGGGGCGACACTGATGGCTGCCCTTTCAAGCGATAAGATCACCGCCTGATTGGCCAGGAACTTCCCGCATGACAGACCGCTACGCCGTGATCGGCAACCCCATCGAGCAAAGCAAGTCGCCGCTCATCCACAGTACTTTTGCGCAGGTCACGGGGCAAGACATCGACTACGGCAAGTTACTGGGCCCCTTGGGCGAATTTGCGGCCACGGTGGACGCGTTTCGCGCCAGTGGCGGGCGGGGCATGAACGTGACCGCGCCTTTCAAACTGGACGCTTTTGCTTACGCCACCCACCTCGCGCCCAGCGCGCAGATGGCCGGTGCTGTGAACGCCATGAAGTTCGAGGGCGACCAGGTCTTTGCGGAAAACTTTGACGGGGTTGGGCTGGTGCGTGATCTGGTGCACAACCTGCAATGCCCGCTGCAAGGGCGGCGTGTGTTGGTTTTGGGAGCGGGTGGTGCCACGCGAGGCGCTTTGCTGCCGCTCTTGGCAGAGCAGCCTGCTGAACTCGTGATCGTCAACCGCACCGTGGCCAAGGCGCTAGAGCTGGCGGCGCTCGCGCAGCAGCACCAGTCGGGCCAAGTGCCAGTGCAGGGGCTGGGCTATGCCGACTTGCAGGGGCAGATGTTTGACGTGGTGCTCAACGCCAGCTCATCCAGCCTCACGGCCGAGTTGCCGCCCTTGCCCGCCAGCGTGTTTGCGCCAGGCTGCTTGGCTTACGACCTGACCTATGGCAAAGGCCTGACGCCTTTTTTGAAGCTGGCGCAGCAAGCGGGCGTGACCCACCTGGCCGATGGCGTGGGCATGTTGGCCGAGCAAGCGGCCGAGGCCTTCGCCTGGTGGCGGGGCGTGCGCCCTGATACGGCAGAGGTCATCGCGCAGCTGACGGTCCCTCTGACCTGAGGCCTTTTCAAAATCTGGTGTTTGGTGGTGGCCCAGCTGGGCCTTGGCATGAAAGAAGGAATCCATGAATAAATTGGCGCTTTGTTGGATGGTGGGCATGACGGTGGCCACAGTGCCTGCCTGGGCCTCGGGCGAGGGCACTTACAAAGCTGTTTGTGCCAGTTGCCACGGGCAGGCTTTTCCCAAGGCGCCGCAATTGGGCAACAAAGCCCAATGGGCGCCGCTGATTCGTGAAGGTCAAGTCACCCTCACCGCACATGGTTATGTGGGCATTCGGGGCATGCCCGCCAAAGGCGGGCAACCTGACCTGACGCTGGAGGCCTTCGCCGAAGCCGTGAACCACATGGTCAACCAGTCCGGCGGCAACTGGAAAACCCCGGATGCCAAAACTTTGCAGGCCATGCAGGCCGAAGTGGCCAAGCGCCAAAAATCCAAAGCCGCCAAGGCAGGCGGATAAAGCGCCGCCACCGCCTTGGCCCCTCAAGGGCTTGGTCGCAGGACCTGCTGAACTTCCTCCCATACCCTTGGGTCTATATCCACCGATCGACCCCAAACACACCTTTGGTGGGATGGCCCAAGGGCCTGAAACGCAAGACGATGCAGGACATTGTTTTGAATCAGGAACACACCATGGGCATGCAGCAGAAGTTTCGAAGTCTCCAACCCTGGGTCTGGTCAGGTCTGGCCCTGGCCACCGCGGGTTTGGTGGCCTGCGGTGGCAGCGGCGGCGGTGGCGGCACACCCACTGGCACACTCAATCTGGCCATGACCGATGCACCGGCCTGCGGCTATGACCATGTGTATGTCACGGTGAACAAAATCCGTGTGCACCAAAGCGCGGCGGCCGATGGCACCGAGCTGCTGGGCTGGCGCGAGTTGAGCATCCCCACCCAGCGCATCGATTTGCTGTCGCTCACCAACGGCGTGTTGCAAGAGCTGGGCAGCATGCCCTTGCCTGCGGGCAACTACCAGCAACTGCGGCTGGTGCTGGCCGACAACCCGGCCAGCACCAACCCGGCCAACCCTTTGGCCAACGCGCTGGTGCTCTCGGGCAGCAACATCGAAATCCCTTTGACCACGCCCAGCGCACAGCAAAGCGGCTTCAAGCTGCAAGCGCGTTTTGATGTGCAAAGCGGGCAGGTGGCCGACATGGTGCTGGACTTTGATGCGTGCCGCTCCATCGTCAAGGCCGGTGCTTCCGGGCGTTACAACCTCAAGCCCGTGGTGTCGGTCATCCCGCGGCTGACCACGGCCATCGAAGGTTTTGTGGACCCTGCTGTGGCATCCGGCGTGGTGGTGTCTACACGCGATCCGAACAACAATGTGCGTGCCACCGTGCCCAACCCCGTCACGGGCAAATTCACCTTGGCGTATTTGCCCGAGAACACCAGCTACACCGTGGTGGTAGCCGGGCAAAACCTGACCACAGCAGCCATCACCAACGTGCCGGTGTCTTTGGCTGTGGGCGTGACCAGGCTCAACACGGCTCAAACCCCGATCGTGCCCAGCGCCTCGGCCATGGCCACGGTCGCGGGTGTGGTCAGCAATGGCAGCAGTGCGCTGCTCACCGATGCGCGGGTCTCGGCCAGCCAGACGCTCAGCACGGGCCAGTCTGTGCAGGTGGCATCCATGGGCGTGGACCCTGTCACGGCCGAGTACACGCTGGCCTTGCCCTTGGCTGCTGCCGTCAAGGCGCCTTATGTGTCGGGATCGCCCTTGGTGTTCACCACCGACAGCATGGTGGCTGGACGCTACAACATCAATGGAACGGCCACGGGCTACACCTCGCAAAGCACCACCCCTGTGCTGGACTTGGGGTTGGCGGGCAGCACCACCGTCAAGGACTTGGTGTTGGTGCCATAAAGCAGGGCGATTTGTGGGGTTAGACCGCTTGGGATGGCTGACCTGACCTGGCCTCAGTGCCGCTGCCGCTTGGCCAACAGCGTGACCAACTCGGGCACCAGGGCTTGCGGGTCGCCTTCATGGCAAGCCGTTTGCAGCGTGTTTTTGATGGCCTCGGCCACCGTGCGCTCGGCCTGCGTGTCGCTGGCCATCTGGTGGTAGTAACTCAGGTCCTTGAGCGCATTGCTCATGCTGAAGCGCAGGCCCGAGGTGTCGTCCGCCGTCAGCATGGGTTTCAGGCGATCCAGCGCCGCGCCCCATCCACCGCCTTTGGACAGCACTTCCACAAAGGTGTGGGCGTCCACCCCTGCCCGTTGGGCGCAAGCCGCGGCCTCGGCCAGCAGCGTCACGGTGCCCAGCGACACGTAGTTGTGCAAGAGCTTCATGCGGTGGCCCGAGCCAATCGGGCCGGTGTGCACGATGTTCTCGGCAAAGCAAGCGAGGATGGGTTTGCAGCGTTCAAACAAAGCCGCGTCGCCACCCACCAGCAGGTTCAGGCGACCTTCGGCGGCTTCCTTGGGGGTGCGCGTCATGGGCGAATCGAGAAACTGACCGCCTTGGGCGATCACCAGAGCTGCGACTTTTTCAGTCGAAGCGGGCACGGCGGTGGAGCAGTCGATGACGATGGTGCCGGGCCGCAGGCCCTTCAAGACGCCGTCCTCACCCAGCAGCACCGCCTCGACCTGGGGTGTGCCGGTGACGCACAAGATGATCACATCCGATTGCGCCGCCAAGGCTTGGGGTGTGGTGCAGGTGCGCGCGCCTGAGGCCAGCAGGGCGTCCAGCGGCTGGTTGCCGGGGTGCTCCAGCACCGTCAGGCTTTGCCCGTGCTTGAGCAAGTTGCTGGCGATGCCGTGGCCCATCATGCCGATGCCGATCATGCCGATGGTGGTCATGTTGTCTCCAGTTTTATCCAGTCGATGACTGTAGCTAAGCAGGTTCAAGTCGGGAGTCTCGGGTTTGACTGCTTGAGACGTCGGAAAACTTGGTGATTGGCCCAAGCCGTTGCGGCGCAAATCAAGGCCGTCCAAGCGGTGTGGCTGGGGTAATGGGCACCACGCAGGGTTTGTGCCGCCCCTAAAAAAAGCCCCATCAGCACAATGGCTCCCAGCCAGATCCAGCCCTTGCGCTGCTCTTGGGCTTGCTCAGATGCCAGCCACGGCAAGCTCATGGCCACAAAGGCCATCGCACTGGAGGCGTGCCCACCCGGAAAGCAATGCCCACCGCCACCATCGCTGGTGCCCCATGACCAGTGCGAGATGTAGGTGGCAACACCACCAAAGGATTGCAGTTCCCACGGGCAACTGGTCAAGCTGATGCGTTTCAAGCTGGAGATCAACAACAAACTCAAGCTGATGCCGATGACGATCTCCAGCCTTTGCAGACGAGGCACCTGACGCCACGGGCCCCAAGGTGAGACCGCCATCCAGAGCAAACCGATGTAAACCACCACAGCCAAGCGTTTGGCACCTTCATGCAAGACGGTGCTCAGCCACCAATGGTCGCGCAAGGCAAAGCCTTGTGCATCTCCCAGCCAAGCCATCACGCGCAAGTCTGCCCCGTAGGCATCCCAGCCCAATGTCAGCCCCAAACAAACGACCCAGATCCACAAGCCCAAGGGCCTCGATCGAGAGGGGGTCAACGTTTCATGCCTTTGTGTATGGAGAAGGGGTGGAAAGCTGTCGAGACCCTTTGCGGGCGATGGACTTGGGAGATGCATGGCGGTTTGAACGGTCGAAAAAGAGGCTTGATTCCATTAAAAGTCGATCGGATTAAGCCTGCCTTAAGTGGGACCTGTCAGCCTGTGGTCATGAACACAACTCCTGACACAATCACCACTCACCAACAACATGTGCATTTCCAAGAAAGCCAAGCCATGCGGGTTTTGATTGTGGAAGACGATGTGGGCATTGCCACCGGCTTGGCCGCCAGCTTGAAAGCCAATGGCTACGCGGTGGATGTGACCCCCACGCTGGCCTTGGCCACGGCAGCGGTGCGTGTGGAGCCTTTTGATCTGGTGCTGCTCGACTTGAACCTGCCAGACGGTGATGGATTGGCTTGGCTGAGGCAAGAGCGCCGCGCTGGCAGTGCGACCCCCGTGCTGATCATGACCGCCCGCGATGCCTTGCCCGACCGTGTGGCCGGGTTGGACGAAGGCGCGGACGACTACGTGGTCAAGCCTTTTGAGCCCGAGGAGCTTTTGGCCAGGATGCGTGCGGCCCTGCGCCGCAGCGAAGGCCGCGCATCCCCTTTGCTGCGCCATGGCGATTTGGTGCTGGATCCGGCGGCCCACAGCGTCCTGAAAAATGGTGAACCTGTCGCGCTGCGCGCCAAAGAATATGCCCTGCTGTTGGCGCTGCTGCGGGGCAGTGGGCAGGTGCTTTCGCGCCAAAGGCTGGAGCAAGCGCTCTATGGTTTTGACGAGGTGCTGGACAGCAACGCCTTGGAGGTGCACATGCACCACCTGCGCCGCAAGTTGGGCGATGGCCTGGTCAAGACGGTGCGCGGTGTCGGCTATTTTGTGCCCAACCCGGACACACAAGGGGGGGCTTGATGGCGCATCCGACAGCTCAGCCAGGCCGCACCGGGACCGTGCAAGCCCGATCCCTGTGGCGGTATTTGTGGGCTTGGGCTTTGGGGGCGGTGGTGGCTCTGTGGCTGTTGTTGGCGGGTTTGTCTTATTCCACCGGGCATCTCGAAGCGGAAGAAATCAGCGACGGTCTGCTGGTCTCCACCGCCCAGATGTTGTTGGCGCAGCCTTGGTCAGATTCGGCGCTGGTGCCAGTTGGGTCGCCGTCGCTATCTGAGCCTAAACCACAGCCCACAGAGCTGCCAGCTGGCCTGCACGGACACACCGACAAAGCTTACGTCCCAGACCTTCACGTCTTGATGTGGCAGGACGATCGTTTGGTGTGGGACTCGCATGGCATGCAGGCCCAATGGCCATCGCCACTGGTTTTGGGGCACCAAACCCTGTATCTGACTGAGCAAGGGCAGACACAGGAATGGCGCGTCTATGTGGCTGAATCGAGGGCAGGCAAAGTGTCCCCCCCAAGTGCAAACGCCCAAGCCGACAGGCCCGTCGTGCGGCGTGTGGCGGTGTTTTTAGACCCGTCGCGGCGCGAAGCACTGGCAGCAGACATCGCCGAACACATCTTGCTGCCAGCCTTGTTGTTTTTGCCCATGGTGGCCTTGGTCTTGGCTTCGGCCATGCGGCGCGGCTTGCTGCCCTTGAAGCATTTGTCCAGCAAAATTTCAGCTTTGGATGTCGACGCGGGCCAAACCCTGATGCCACTGCAGCCCTTTCAAGAGTTGGGCGTCACGGTGCAGGCCATCAACCACTTGGTGCAACGCTTGCAAGAGGAGATTGCGCGCGAGCGGCGTTTTGCAGCCGATGTGGCGCACGAACTGCGCACGCCTTTGACGGCTTTGGTGCTGCAGGCTCGCTTGGCCCGCGATGCCGCTTTGCCATCCGAGCAGGCTCAGGCACTTCAAGCGGTCGAGCAGGGCGCCCTCCAAGCGGGGCGCATTTTGTCCCAGCTCTTGGATTTGGCTCGCGCGCACAGCTTGAGTGAGGAACAGTCAGAGCCGGTCGATCTGTGCGCCTTGGCGCAAGGCGTGGTGGCCGAACACGTGGCCTTGGCCCATGCTTTGGGGCAAGACATCGCACTAGAGGCACCTGCCCATGCTTTGACGGTCAGCGGTCAGTCCACCTTGTTGGCCTTGGCCTTGCGCAATTTGGTGGACAACGCTTTGCGACACAACCCGTCGGGAACCTATGTCGAAGTGCGCATTGCACAAGATGGGCAAGGGCAGGTGCGCCTGTCGGTCAGTGACGATGGCAGCGATGTGGTCAGCGATGTGGTCAGCGATGGGGCCATGTTGGGGACGCCAGCCAGCGCCCCGATGGCAGGCCATGCACCCCAAGCTGGCTTGGGGATTGGCTTGACCTTGGTGGAGCGCATTGCACAAAGCCAGGGTGCGCAGTTCATTCGCGATACAGGCACCCCACCCTTTGGCAAACGATTTGCCTTGGTTTGGCCTGCTGTGACGAACCGAACCGACAGGACTTAATGTTGAGATAAGACTGGGCGCTCAACATGGCGGCTTGTGTTCGCTTTGTGATGCCCATGCCCGCTTATTTCACCGCTTTCCCTGCCTTTTTTCGTCCTTTTTCCAAAGCCTTTCATCGTCCTTGGCATCCCTTGGTTTTGTTGCTGGTATTGGCGCTTTGGTTGACCACCTTGGGCAATGTGCCCTTATGGCGCACGCTGTGGGCTTTGACGGACAGCCATGGCTTGCGCACAGGCTTGGGTCTGTTGGCCATGGGGGTGATTGTTTTCACTGCCACCACCGTGCTCCTGTGTTTGCTGGTGTGGCCCCGTTGGCGCAAACCTGTGGGTGTGGCCTTGCTCATGGTGGCGGCTGCGAACAGTTACTTCATGTCCGCCTATGGGGTGGTCATCGACCCCAGCATGATGGCCAACACGGTGCAGACCGATGTGCGCGAAGTGCGAGATTTGTTGTCGGGGTCGATGGGGGTGGTGTTGATGCTGGGCGTGGTGCTGCCAGGCGTTTGGTGGTGGCGTCAGCCTGTCCAAGAGTGGCCTGCCATGCGCCTGCTCGGCCGCCAGCTGGGCTTGGCATTGCTGGCTTTGGTGCTGATGATGGCGGTCATCTGGGCCTCGTTCCAGGATTTGGCTTCCACCATGCGCAACCACAAATCCTTGCGCTACATGGTCAACCCTTTCAACACGGTTTATGCCAGCGGTCGCTTGCTGGTGGGGCAGACCACCCAGGCACGCATGTCTTTGCAGCCGATGGGTGAAGATGCGGCCGTGGTCTCTTTGGGCGCGGCTGGCGCGCCGCCTTTGATCGTGCTGGTGGTGGGCGAGACCGTGCGGGCAGCCAATTTTGGCTTGGCGGGCTACGCGCGCGACACCACCCCCCAGCTGCGGCAGCTGCAAACCAGCGGTGAGTTGACGTATTTTTCAAACGTGAGGTCTTGCGGAACCAACACCCAAGTCTCTGTGCCCTGCATGTTTTCGCATTTGGGGCGAGAGGCCCAGGCCAAAAACGACATCCCTTATGAAAACCTCTTGGATGTGTTGCAGCGTGCAGGCATGCAGGTGCTGTGGCTGGACAACCAATCCGGTTGCAAAGGGGTGTGCGATCGCGTGCCAAATTCCAGCACCTTGACCTTGAAAGACCCCAAGCTGTGCCCAGATGGCGAATGCTATGACGAAATTTTGCTGCGTGTCTTGCCTGAGCGCTTGGCCGAACTCGAGAAAACACGCCCTCCGGGCAAGGCCCAAGTGGGGACTGTGGTGGTGCTGCACCAGATGGGTAACCACGGCCCAGCCTATTACAAGCGCACGCCGGCCGACATGAAGCTGTACCAACCCGAATGCCGCACCAACGTGCTGCAAGATTGCCCGGCGCAAGAGATTGTCAACGCCTACGACAACGCAGTGCACTACACCGACCATTTTTTAGGACAAACCGTGCGTTGGTTGAAAACCCAGACACGCCCAACGGCCATGCTCTATGTGTCAGACCACGGCGAGTCTTTGGGCGAAAAAGGTTTGTACTTGCATGGCATGCCCTACATGATGGCGCCGCCAGAACAAACCCATGTGCCCATGGCGCTTTGGTTGTCCAAGTCTTTCCAATCACAAAGAGGCTGGGATGGCGCTTGCCTGCAAAAACAGGCCAACCAAGCCTTGTCACACGACCACTACTTCCATTCGGTGCTGTCGTTGGCCCAAGTCAAAACCCGTTGGCAAAAAACCGAGCTGGATTTTTTTGCGGCCTGTAAAGGGCCAGCGGCCTGAGCGCCTTGATCGCTTGAACTCAAGCAAAAAACCAACGCCACAAAGCACTCAGCCAGATACCGCCACACAGCAGCAAGCTGAGCAAAACAGCAGCGCTGGCGGTGTCCTTGGCGCGTTTGGACTGGGCATGCCACTCGGGCCCCACCCGGTCAATGGCCGCCTCGATGCCGGTGTTGAGCAACTCGACCACCAGCACAGCCACAACCACGCCGATCAACAACACCGTCTCGGCCCAGCTTTGACCCAAGTACCAAGCGCCAGGCAAGACCAACACCGCCAAGATGGCTTCTTGCCTGAAAGCGGGCTCGCTCCAGCCGGCCCGCAAACCCTCGATGGAGTAAATCAAAGCGTGCCAAACGCGAGAGAGGCCATGGCGTTTGGGCGAGACAGTGGGTTGGTCGTTCATGTGCGGGGCGGGATTGGATTGCGGCTTGAAGCTTGAGGCCGTGATGTTAACTGGGCCTTATCGCTCCAACAGTATCCGGCACGCGCCAGTTCGCGCATGCAAATCCGATGTGTCAGTCGCAGGACTTCATCACAGACGCTCAGCGCCGCCCCTCAACCCACCTTCACAAAGTGCCGCGCCAGGGTGACCACCACCGGGCCCAGCAGCACGGTGAGCAGAGAGGGGAAGATGCAAAAAATCAGGGGAATCAGCAGTTTGACGGGGAGTTTGGCAGCGGCTTCTTCGGCTCGCAGGCGGCGCTGGGTGCGCAAGCTTTCGGCATAAACCGCCAGCGATTCGGACACGCTGGTGCCAAAGCGGTCGGCCTGGATGAGCATCGACACCATGGCGTCGATGTCTTTGAGGCCCACGCGCTGCGACAGGTTGCGCAGCGCTTCGGCCCGCGAAGACCCGCCCCGCAGGGCCAGCCCGGTGAGGGCAAATTCTTCCGACAAGATGGGACGGGCGTTGCGCATTTCGCGGCCTACACGTTCGATGGCAGCGTCCAGCCCCAGGCCGGCTTGCACGCACAGGCGCAGCAAGTCCAGCGCGTCCGGAAAGGCATGCAGCAGCTCCAGTTGTCTGCGCTGGATGCGCAGTCTGAGCACCACGTCGGGCAGGTAGTAACCGACAGCCGCAGCTGCGACCACAAGGGCCATCCGCAGCATGGTGTTGGCGGGCCAGCCCTGGGCATTCAGCAAGCCCCAAGCCAAGATGGGCAGCATCAGGGTCAGCACGGTTTTGCTGATGAAATAAATCTGCAGCGCCACGGGCGAGCGCCAGCCTGCATTTGCAAAGCGAAGGCGCAGCGCAGAGGGCGTGTCACCTTCGCCGCCCGACAGGCCTGTCGTCCAGGGCCCCAGCCACAGCAGGGCCGACAACAGCCTGGCTTGGGCCCGATGCCAGGCGTTGGTGCGTGTGGTTTGGCCGCTGTTTGGGTTATTGGGGCTGGTCAGACTTTCCAAGCGCTGGCGCCCAGGGTCGGGCAGCCAGCGGCTGAGCACAGCCAAGCTCAGCGTGAGGATCAGGGCGAACACGAGCGCCGCAAAAATCAGGGTGGCAGAGGTCATGGAGGTCTGGGCTTGGGAGGTTAGAGAAAAGTCAAACGCGGATCTGGATCAGACGCCACATCCACAAGATGCCGAAGGCCATCAGGGTCAGCGAGATGTAGACCAGTTGCAAGCCCATCGGGTCGGTCCACAGGCGCGACATGAAGCCGGGGTTGAGCAGGCTCATGCCGGCGGCCAGTGCAAAGGGCAGCAGTGACAAGATGATGGCCGAGATGCGACCTTCGGCCGAGAGCACGCGCACGATGCCCGCGATTTTTTGGCGTTCGCGGATCAGTTGGGCGGTGTTTTTCAATATCTCGGCCAGGTTGCCTCCGGTCTCGCTTTGGATGATCACAGCCACCACAAAGTAGCGCACATCGTCGCTGGCCACCCGCATGGACAAGCCTTGCAGCGCTTGCGTGACGCTGATGCCGAAGTTGATTTCTTCGAACACCGCACGCAACTCGTGCGAGAGCGGGGGCGAACAGTCTTTGGCCGCCACCTGTAGGGCACTGGCAAAGGCGTGGCCGGCTTGCATGGAGCGTGCCATCAGGTCCAGTGCATCGGGAAGGGCTTGGCTGATCAGGGCCATTCGCACCGAGCGGCGGTGTTGCAAGAAGGCGATCAAAAGCATCGGTCCCATCATCGCCACCACCAGGCTCAGCAGCACGGGCCAGCCGAGGCTGGCCCCCAGTGCCAAGGCCAGCAAGACCAGGCCTGCGGCCAGTGACAAGGCCTGCGCCAGGCTGAGCGCCAGACCCGTTTGCAGCAAAAAATAGTCGAATGCCGCCACACCAGGAAAAGTTTGCAGCCCGCGCTCGGCCCATTCCCATTGGCTGAGCATTCGCTTGGGACGCAGTTTGAGCGTGGGCTCTGCCTCATCTATGGGGTCTTTGAGCGTGGCCACTTGCAGCCTTTGCGCCAGGGCTTTTTGACGTGGGTCCAAGTGTTGCCGCCACAGCCCATACAGGCTCCAAACCAGAGCGCCGATGCTCAGGGATGCCAGCGCGGCAAAGATCCAAGAGGGTGTGTTCATGGCTCAGCTCCAGCCTTGGGTCGGTTCGAACAGTTTGTCGCTGAGCGCGATGCCGCGTGTGACCAAGCGTTGCGCAAATTTGGGGCGGATGCCAGTGGCCACAAACTGGCCTTGCACGCGGCCGTCGGGGTTCAGGCCGGTTTGCTCGAACCGGAAAATCTCTTGCATGCTGATGATGTCACCTTCAATGCCCGTGATCTCTTGCAAGCTGGTGATCTTGCGTTGCCCGTCCGACAGGCGCGAGACCTGGATCACGACCGACAGGGCTGCGGCAATTTGCTGGCGCATGGCGCGTGACTCGGCTTTGAGACCGGCCATGCCCAGCATGTGTTCGAGCCGGGTGAGCGCATCGCGTGCCGAATTGGCGTGGATGGTGGTCATTGAGCCGTCGTGCCCGGTGTTCATGGCCTGAAGCATGTCCAGCACTTCGCCGCCGCGCACCTCGCCCATGATGATGCGGTCGGGTCGCATGCGCAGGCTGTTGCGCAGCAGATCGCGCTGCGAGATTTCGCCCTTGCCCTCGATGTTGGGGGGGCGCGTCTCCATGCGCACCACATGAGGTTGCTGCAGCTGCAGTTCAGCCGCGTCTTCGATGGTGATGATGCGTTCATTGGCCGGAATGCTGGCCGACATCACGTTCAGCAGTGTGGTCTTGCCGCTGCCTGTGCCACCCGAGACCAGCACATTCAGTCGTGCCCGCACCAGACCCTGGATCAGCTCGGCCATGCCGTCGGTCAGCGTCCCCATGCTGATGAGGTCCTGCACGCTGAAAGGCACCACCGCAAAACGGCGGATCGACAGCAAAGGTCCGTCGATGGCCAGGGGCGGGATGACCGCGTTCACGCGTGAGCCGTCGGGCAGTCGCGCATCGACCATGGGGCTCATCTCATCCACGCGCCGCCCGATGCGCGAAACGATTCGGTCGATCACCCGCAGCAAATGGGCCTCATTGTCAAACTGCACATCGGTGTGCACGATCTTGCCGTGCCGTTCGGCATAGACCTGAAACGGTCCGTTGACGAGAATGTCCGAGACCGTGGGGTCGGACAACAAGGACTCGATCGGGCCCAGGCCCAGCATCTCATCTTGGATGACTTGGATGATGTGACGTCGCTCGGTTTCGTTGAGCGCCAGTTTGTGGGTGGTGATGAGTTCTTCGGTCAGCGCCTTGAGCTCGGTGCGCAGGCGCTCGGGGGGCATGCTCTCCATGCGCTGCCAGTCCATCAGCGACAGGATTTCCTGGTGGATCCGGGTCTTGATGTCGTCCATCCGCGGGCCGGGTGTCTTGGTGCTCTGGGCTGGGGCGACGGTTGAGATAGGCCCAGGCGAGGGCATCAGAGGTCGGATATCGGGCATATGCACGGGCTGCAGATGCTCGGCGCCCAACAGCGAAGTGGCAGGGCTGGGCGTTTCAAATTGGTAGCGCAGGTTGGGGTTCAAGCATCTCTCCTGTGGGTCAACAACACAATGTTTCAGACGTGCTGTTCAGGCAGTCTGGTCGATCCAGCGCTGCATCCAGTGGCGGTTTTTCAGGGGCGTGCTCTCCAGCAGCACACCTGTGGCCTCACGCAGGGCTTGGATCACAGCGTTGTGGTCGTTCACCACCGACAGCGGCTGACCGATGTGCAGTGACTCGTCCACCCACTCAGGGCCACTGGGAATGCTTTGCTGGACCTTCAGGCCGACGGTCTTCTCCAATTCGCTCAGGCTCACCCAGCCTCTGGGTTTGTAGCGGTTGACCAGCAGGCGAAGCTTGGCTTCGTTCAGTCCCAAGGCGCGCAACATGTTGACCAGCCGCTGCGCGTCGCGTACATCCGGGGTTTGGCTTTGCATGACGATGTAGACCACATCGGCCATGTCCAACACCTTGAGCGTCAAGGCATTCAGGTTGCGGGGCAGGTCGACCACCACATGCTCGTGCTGGTCGCGAACCAGGTTGAGGACTTTCTCGATGTCTTGCGCACTGATGGCCATGGCGTTTTCCAGCGAGTGGGGTGCGGCCAGCAGGTTCAGTTGGGGCGTGACGGCGTGCAGGCAACTGGCCAGCAGCTGCACATCGAGCCGGTCAATTTGCCGCGTCAGGTCGCTCAGGCTGTGCTTGTTGGCCCCGCTTCCCAAGTAAAAAGAGGCATCGCCGCACTGCAGGTCGAGGTCGACAAAGGCGCATTTTTTGCCAAATTCGCTGGCCATGATGTGGGCCATATTGGCCGCTACAAAGCTGGTGCCATTGCCCCCTTTGCAACCCATAAAAGCCACCATTCGGCCCGGGCGCTCTTGCGCCTTGGGGGCCAGCGTTGTGGCCATGCCGCTGCCTTGACCTGCCGGGGCAGCGGGGCGATCGCTCCAGCGCTGCAGGGTCTGCGCCAGATCGGCCGGGTTGAGCGGCAGCGGCAAGACTTCGCGCACGCCCGCACGCATGGCCCGCATCAGCAGGGCTTTGCTGTTGTCTTCGCTCAGCAGCAGCACGTTCAATTGGGGCCGCTGCCTCAGCCAGCCTTCGAGCGCGACCAGGTCATCGCTGGCGATGTGGTCCGGGCTGATGGGGCTGTCCAGCAGCACGATGCTGCCCGGTGGCGCATTGTCCAATGCCTGCAGTGGCGCAAGCAGCCGAGTGCCTGGTGGGCACAGTACGGCACTGGCCAAAGGCAGGGCGTTTTGTTGCAATGTGCTGCGCAGCGTGGTCAGTAGGGTTTCGTTGGAGGCAATCACATGGATGGACATGGCAAACCTTTCAGGGAGCGGTGGCCGCGCCCAAGCCGATGTTGAAGACAGGTGCTGGTGCAGGCGGGGTTTGAAAGCTTTGCTGGTAGCGCGTGACAGCAGACAGAGCCGATACGCCATCGGTGTCCGTCTTGTTGCGCAGCTTGTCGTTGGCCAAGGGGGTGGCGTGGGTGGCGTGGGGACCGGCCCCCCTGCCCATGCCCGGCCCCATGCCGTGGGACATGCCTTGGCCCATTCCACCGTGCGGATGATGGGCAGGGCAGTTCGGCTCAGAGCGCTCGTGTGGGCAGCGCATGGCCACGGGCTGTTGCGCGCCGGGTTCTAGCTGGCTTTGTTGGGCCTGGGCCCGTTGCACGGCCAGGCCAAAGTGTTGGTCCACCATCGTGGGTGGGGTGTCGCAGGCGGTCAGGGCCAGGCTCAGACCGACGATGCTCAAGCAGCGAAGGGGCAGGATCATGAAGTTCATGGCGAGGTTCTCCGGGCTCAAGAGGTGGATGAAGCTGTGGTTTCAGTCGCGGGTTCAGACTGAGCTGCAGGTGTGGACGCATCGTCAGGTGTGACCTCGGGTGTGACTTCGGCCGCGGGTTTGTGTGCAGGTTCAGGCCGTGTTTCGGGCACAGTCTTGGGCAGGGTATCGGGCAGGGTATCGGGCATGGGTGGGCTGGCGGGCGCGGGCATGTGCGCGGGCGGTGTGCCTTCGAGTTGACCTTTCCAGAAGTACTCGCTGCGCTTGGGTGGGATGTAGCTGTCGGTGGGCAGCGCGTAGTTGGGCGGCAAAACGCGGGCCAGGCGCGGCGTTACGACAAACAGCAGCTCGGATTTGTCGGTCTGAAAAGCCGTGCTGCGAAACAGCGGGCCCAAGATGGGCAGTTCGCCCAGAATCGGTAAGGCCTTGATGGTCTGGGTTGCATTGCTCTTGACCAGTCCGCCAATGGCAAAGCTTTCGCCATCACGCAGCTGCACTGTGGTGGAAGCGCTGCGGACCGTGATCAGGGGAAGCAAAGTGCTTTGGCCGTTCAGGTCGCGCACGGTGGCACCCAGCGGTGACAGTTCCGATACCTCGGGCGAAACCTGCAAATTGATCAAGCCGTCTTCCAGCACGGTCGGCAAAAATTTCAGCTTCACCCCAAATTCTTTTTCCACCAGCTGGATGGCGCCAGTGGCATCACGGGTCCTGGGCACCGGAATAAAAATCTTGCCCCCTGCCAAAAATGCGCCTTCTTGCCCACTCACTGCCGTGATGGTGGGCTCTGCCAGGACCTTGACCAGGTCTTTCTTCATTTCAGCCGTCAAGGTGATGGTGCTCAGGCCGTTGGCCCGTGCAGCAGTCAGTGCGGTCGAGCCGGAACTCAAAAAATCGGCCAGCAAGTTGACCGAAGTGCTCCCTATGGTCCGTGTCAGGTTCAGATCTATCCCTAATTCATCCAGCAATTTTCTGGAGACCTCGGCCACCTTGACTTCGAGCATGACTTGTTGCGTGCCGTGCACGCGCAGCAGGTTGATGACTTTCTTGTTGCCATTGAAGGCCTCGGTCAGGGTCATGAGGCGCTGGACTTTCATGCCGTCGCTCACGCGCCCGCTCAGCACCAGGGTGTCGGCCACACTGTCCACGCGCAGGTTTTCGGCACTGGGCACGTACTCGCGCAGTTTGGCGTGCAGGCTTTCGGTGTCGGCACCCACGCTGATGTCGCGCAAGGTGGTGCTGCCCGTGGCGGTCCAGACCAGCAGGTTGGTGTGACCGGATTTTTTGCCCAGCAGGTAAATCTCGCGCGGGTTGATGAGCACCACATCGGCCACATCGGGGTTACCCACGGACAGACGTTCAGCGTTTTCGGACAGCTGCAGCAACATAGATTTTCCGGCCGTCAGGCGCAGGGGCGGGGCCATGATCACCGGGCCTTGGGTTTGTACCTCGGGCTTGCTGGACGATTTGGCCGCGCTGCTTGTGGCGGCCTTGGCAGGGGTGCTTTTGGCCGCAGCAGCAGAGGTGGTGGCGAGAGGGGCCGCGCGTGAGGCTTGGGGCCACACAAAGGCGATGGACAGGGCGAGGGACAGTGTGAGGGGCAGGATGTCTGGCATGGGACTCTCTTTGTTGTTGCGAATGGACTGGCTCCGGGCTGCTGGCGAGTGAGCGTGGGGTGTTGGCTGCATGAGATCAATTCACGATGGGCTCACTCTTGTGACACAGACAGGCCTCTGATCACCTCAAACCGGGCAGGTTCTGGCGCCGGTGGTGCTGCAGGTTCGGCGGTGGGTGTGGAGGGGGGGGCAGGCCTGGCAGCACGCGAGCGCGGCGGCACGGTTTTGGCTGCTGTGGCGACAACCACCGCAGCGGCCACTTGGGGCAGCAAGTCCAGTTTGCGCGCACCGGCCGTTTGCACAGGGATGTTGTCGCTGTGACTGCGCAGCACCAACGACAGGGTGCCCACGCTGCGTGCCAAGTCAATTTGTTCGGCCTGTTGCGGGCTGACTTGCAAGGTCACGGCATTGACCACGCGGGGTTTGCTCTCGTTGGTGGACACGTCTTGCGCCACCGCCAGCACCTGGATGCGTTCAATCACGATTTTGGAGACCGGCTGGTTCTGGCTGTCGGGCGTGTTGACCATCACGTCTACAAAATTGCCAGGCAGCGCAAAACCGGCCACACCCACGATTTCATTGACCTTCACGGTGACCGCGCGTTGCCCGGGCGCGAGCACCGAGGACAAGCCCCCTTTCTCACCCACAGGCGCGAGCTTGCTTTGCAGCAAAGGCTCGCCGCGCAGCACCGGCATGTGGATGACGCGGCCCACCGCTTGGTCGAGCGTGGTCAAGGGGTCCTGAATGGCGGCCGCTTTGGGCCAGGCCAGGGTTTGCAGCATGTCCGGTTGAAGCCGGGTGCCCATTTGCAAATCGCGCTGGGCCACGATCACTTGCAAGGTGTTGGAAGCGCTTTGCTGTTGCAACCAACTGGCGGCATAAGCGGCGGCCGCCAAGCCCAACACCAAGGCCAGCAGCAGCGCACCCAAGGGACGAATGTTTCTCATGGAAGGAAGTCCTTGCAAGGCAAAAAAATTCACGAAAAAGGCCAGAGCTTGAGCACATGCACCGCAGTGCCCGCGCCAATTGCCAAGGCGTAAGGCAGGCGTGTTGTGCCCACCGGAAAGGCTGTGCGCTCAGCGCTTGGCCCGTGTTGGCGGCTGAGCCAAAGTTGTGTGAAACCGGTGCTCAGGTTGTGCAGGGTCTGGCCCAGTTGGCCGCTGAACAGCGCCCAAGCGATGGACAGCAAGCCCCCGGTCAGCAAGATGAGCAGGTTGACCCACAGCATGTCGGGGAACCCCACAAACAGGCCTGTGGCGGCAGCCAACTTCACGTCGCCAGCGCCCACGGCCCGCAAGAGGTAGAACACCAGAAAGCCTAAAAAACCCACCAAGCCCCCCGCAAGCGCCGAACCCAGGCCAATGCCATGGGACGACAGTGACAGCCCGATGGCGGTCAAGCTGCCCCACAACACCAGCGTGTTGGGTATGCGGCGCGTTGCGGTGTCGTGCCACATGGCCGCCAAAAGCATGGCGGCCAGTGCGGCCAGATGTGTCCAGTCAAAAAGGCTGAGGGGCATGGGGTGCAGGAGCTAGGGTGAACCTGGACGATTTACGCCGCCGGGGTAAGCCTGTCTGCGATATCGTTGAACAAGTTGTTCAACGATCCACCCAGAGCACCTGCTCCCACAGTAATCGCCAATGCGATCAACGAAGCAAGCAGGCCGTATTCGATGGCAGTCGCACCATCTTCGTCGGCCCAGAATGTCTTGAAAGATTGAGAAAAGTTTTTCATTTGCTAACTCCAGATTTGAAAAGTTGAGGTGAGCTTCAAGCCCGTCTTCGAACTGCACGCAACAGGGTTGTTTTCGTGCAGTGGCTTTGGGGCTTTGCAGCGGTTGGAATGTTTTCAAACCGCCAGGTCACTTTAAAAAATCAATGCGCTTTGCACAGTGCGTTAAAGCACCAAAGTGTGGGTTTCGTGTTCATGCAGCGATCGCCGTGCGCCAGCGCACCGAAACAAGCCGCGCGCATCTTTAAGGTGGGGTTTTTGCATTTGCCCCATCCGGGCCCATTTCAGGAGATCGCCCATGACTTGGTTTCAGGACCCCGCACGCAAGGCCCGAGGGTTTCAAAAAACGAGGATGCATTCGAGCTTTGCAGGCGCTGCCTCTGACCTTCGCGCTGCAGGACGACAAGGCGACAAAAAACAAGCCCAGCAGCGCGGTGCGGCCGTGGTCGAGTTCGCACTCATCCTGCCCATCTTGCTGGCCCTGCTGGTGGGCGGCATCGATGCGAGCCTGGCTTTTTACGACAAAGCGGTGATCACCAACGCCAGTCGCGAAGGCGCACGCGCGGGCATCGTGGCACGCAACCCCTTACTCACCGATGCGCAAATTCGGCAGGTCGTCAGCCAATATGCCCAAGGGGCACTGGTCAGCTTTGGGAGCAACCCGGCACCACCCAATGTGCTCATTCAAAAGGGCAGCTTAGGCGGTGACCCCACGCTACAGGTCACGGTGAGCTACACCTTTCAAGGCATTGGTTTAGGCAGCCTGCTGCAGAGGCTGGGCCAGCCCATGGTGTTGCAGGCCACCACAGTGATGGTTTACGAGTAAAGGGCATGGTGATGAAAAAAATCAAACTGTTTTCCAAATCTCAAAAAGGAGCGGTCAGCGTGCTGGTGGCGCTGACTTTGCCAGTGTTGTTGGGAGCAGGGGCCTTGGCGGTTGACCTGGCTTATTTGCATGTGGTGCGCAACGAGTTGCAAAACGACGCCGACGCAGCAGCGCTGGCCGGGGCTCGCAAGCTCTACACCAACGGGGGCTCGGTGCTGAACTGGTCGGGTGCTGCCAACACGGCCAGCAGCGCCATCGCCCTCAACCGAGCCGCAGGTGACGGACTGTCCAACGGCCTGGTGCAAACCGGTTACTGGGACACGACCCAGATGGCGACGGGTTTGCAAGGTTTGCCCATGACACCGAGTGCCAACGATGCGCCTGCCGTGCAGGTGACTGTAGGCAAAAGCGAGGGGCAGAACCTGGGTCCGGTGCGTACCTTTTTGGCCAGCTTCTGGGGCGTGTATGCCAAGCCAGTGCAGGTTACGGCTGTGGCGGGGGTGAGCAGTCCGGGCGTCATCCAGCCAGGCGGATTGTTCCCATTGGCCGTTTCAAAATGCTTGTATGACAAATTTTGGAACATGAGTGCGCAGCCTCCAGCACCGCTGGTGGACCCCCTGACGGGCAAGGTACCTGAGTTCCAACTTGGCCCTTCATATCCTGGGGCAAACTGTGAAGCAGCACAGTGGACATCACTGAACATTCAAGCCTCTGGGGCCAATGCCATCGAAAAAATGATTGAGGATGGCAACCCGATCAGCATGTCGGTGGGCGACAAGGCTTGGATTCAAACGGGCGTCAAAAACAGCTTGTACACCGATGTCAAAAGATGCAGCGCAGCGGGCAATAAGACGTGTGAGTTTGTGGTGGTGCCCACACTGGCCAATGTGGTCCCGGGGACTTCGGCCACGATCGTTGGCTTTGCCTGTATGCAGTTCCTGAACGCTTTTGGTGGCAATAACCCCTACATCCTCGCCAAAATGAGCAACCAATGTCCGCCGCCTCTCTCTGGTGGTGTGGGGCCCAACTACGGCGTTATCTCGCAGCCGAGTTTGTTCAAGTGATCCTTTTTGTCGTTCGATGGTGCGGTGCGATACAGACTGGCCCGCGCTGATCCTTGAGCATGCAGGTGTTGTGTCTTCCTCACCTCAACCTTCCCCATGAAAGAGAGAAATCGATGAGTCCAGTGTTTGCATTAAACAAGTGGCCCCACGCCTTGCGTGCCACATCGGCGGTGTCTGTCGCAGTGTCCGCAGCGATCATGTTGCTCGGCTGTGGCGGCGAGGGCGGCGGTGGCATCTCGGCCAACAGCGGCTCTCAGGTGCTGCTCAAGGCCGGAGAATCTACGGTGGTGGCGGGCACACTGGAGAGTGTCAAGTACCGTTTGACTTCCATGTCTTGGTCCGTGTTGCCTTTGGCGGCCAACAACCCGGTGCTGTCCTTGTCCAATGAAAACTGTGCCATCGCAGAAAAAAGTGACATGCTGACGCCAACGCCCGGCACCAACAGTTCACCGGCAGGTTCGGGTGGCAGCACTTGGGGGTGCAATCTGGTGGTCTCTGCCGAAGCCAAGATGATCACCGCAGATGCGGATTACGAGTTGGTGCTGGCGGGTGTCAACGAGGTCGGGCAACGGGTGACTTACAAGCGGGCTTTGCGTGTGCAGCCCAATCCAGACATCAACACCTTGGTCCCGGTCACAGGCTATTTGAAGGGCATGACCATTCAACCCGTGGCAAGCGTCTGCAAACCCGGAGCGGCGCTTTCATTGCAGGCACAAGGCATTGACACCAGCAACCCTACTTTCAATTACCGCTGGCGCATCGTTCAGGGGCCTGATGTGGTGCTGGCTGGGGCCGACAAGCCAACGGTCGGTTTGATCCTGCCCCAGGTGAGTGTGTCGACGATCATGGTGATTCAGCTCGAAGCCAGCACCACGGCCATCACACCTGAAAACACAGCGGTGTACATGACTCAGGCAGTGGTTCATGTCAATCCAACGACTGTAGAACCGACTTGTACAGCCTATTAACGCCAATTGAGCCAGTGTGTGGCCAGACAGGGCGATCAAGCCCTGGCTGGCCTCAGGTCTCATGCGTGGCATTCGTGCCATGCGTGCCATGCGTGCCGTGAGGGCGGTGCGTATCCGTCCTTTCGGCTCGCCCATCAGGCATGGAGGTGGTGCGAAACACCGTCTTTGTGCGGGTAAATCTCAAGCACATTGCCCGTGCGTAAAGAGTTCAGTGCAGATGCGCCTGGCAGCAGGGCTGATTTCTCGCTGCTCCAGCCCCCATGTTCCGGACCTTGGCTCCAATAAAGCGGTGCATCACGTTGCACGGCAAACAAGCGTTCGGGTTGACCATGGAACATCACGCCCATTGCCACAGGCCCTGCCAGCAGGCCCATGGCCCGGTGCAAGGTTTGTGCCGGTTGCCCTTGGTGGATGGCGTCGATCAGGTGGGCAATGACTTCGGTGTCGCTCTGGCTTTTGAAACGGTAGCCTCGATCCAGCAAGACCTCACGCAAGGCTTGCTGGTTGTGCAGACTGCCGTGGTGCACCACGGCCACACGTGCCGGGCTGTTGAGCGTGGCTTGCGGGCCATGGCTGATGTGGGGCAGGGCTTGGGGCATGAGCCGGCTGCCCAGCAGGGCCTGCTGGCCTGAGTAGGCCAGGCCGGCACGACCTTGCAGGCGCTGCAAGGCATTGTCGACATCTTGGGCTTGCCATTGGGATACCCCTGTTGTCCAGCGTTGACGGTGCAGGTCAGGGGGCAGATCTTTGTATTTCTGTTGGCCATACACCGCCAGGCCGCAGGTGTTGTGACCGGCTTGATCCAAATGCTGTAAGCCCCGAACCAGTCGGGGAACGATGTTGCTGGTGGCCACCAGGCCTGCGATACCGCTCATGCTCTGGGCTCCTGCACTCAACGTTCGCGCAAGGCTTGTGTCATCGCTTGCAAAGGCCTGAGCAAATACTCCAGCACGGTTTTCTGGCCGGTCTTGATTTCCACGGTGGCGGTCATGCCCGGCGTGGCGTTCATCTGCATGCCGTGCCGCTCCAGGCGTTGGTCGACGATGCGCACCAGAATGCGGTAATAACCTTCTTCCAGATCGACTGGCGCGTTGCCTGGTTTTCGGGGCTTGTTTTCATCGCGCAAGGTGTCGGGGCTGATGTGGTCCAGCACTGCCTCCAGACCGCCATATTTGTTGAAGTCATAGGCACTCAGCTTGACCACGGCGGCTTGGTTCACTCTGAGGAAGGCCACTTCAGAGGGTTTCACATAAGCTTCCACCAGCATGTTGTCTTGCACAGGCACGATCTCCAGAATGGTTTGACCGCTCTGGATGACAGCGCCCAAGGTCGTTTGCTGAACGTTTTTCACAATCCCGTCCATCGGTGCCTTGATCACGGTTTTCTTGAACGCATCTTCGCGGGCAAGGGTGTTTTCCCGTGTTTGTGACAGCTCGGATTCCACCCTTACCCACTCATTGCTGGCATCGGTCAGGTAACGATTGCGTCGTTCGGCCATGCGCGATTGCATGTCGGCATATTGACGCTTGAGGCGCAGCAACTCGACTTCAGACATCACGCCTTGCTCAACCAAGGGCTCGGTCAGGCTGAGCTCTCTGGACAGCTGCGACAAGGACTGCTGCATGGCCGCCATTTCTTCGTTGAGAGCCTGTTTGCGCGCGAGGTAGGCTTGGGTTTCTCGCCGCACCACCGAAGCTTGGTTTTTCACATGGTTCGGAAATTGAATGGCCGTGCCATAGGCTTCTGCCTGCAGCCGCGCCGCTTGCGCCGAAAGGGCGATCCATTTCTCTCTGGCCTCGCGAAACATCGGCCCTGAGCGGGCATCATCGATGCGCAGCAAGACCTGGTCTTTGACCACCGCATCACCCTCACGCACCAGCAACTCGGCCAGCACGCCGGAGTCCAGGCTCTGGATCACTTGCTCTCGGCTCGAAGGAATCACCTTGCCCGTACCGCGTGTGATCTCCTCCAAGTCGAAAGACGCTGCCCACAACAGCGCAGCAATCAGCGCAAACCCGATGATGGCCACCAGTTTGCGGCTGGTGCGGCGTTCGTCGTCTTCGATGCTCGATCCAGAGGCGTATTGGGATGGCTTGTGATTTTTTTGGAAGGTGGACATCTTGATTCCTGAAATCTTCAAACAGCGGCGGGGGCCACAGGCGGGTTCGGTGTTGCCGTTTCAGCAGCGGTTTGGGCTGCTGTGCGGGAAGGCTTGACGGCCATGGGTTTCTTGCGAACCCCGGTGGAGAGCTTCTTAAGAACCTCGTCACGCGGACCTTCGATCAGAACCTGACCCTGATCGACCAGGGCGATGCGCTCAACCCAAATCAGTAACTGCAGCCGATGGGTTGACAACACCAAGGTGCGGCCCTTCAGCCACGTTCCCAAAACCTCAATCACTTTGGCTTCGGTGGTTTGGTCCATCATGGAGGTGGGCTCGTCCAGAAAAACCAGCGCCGGGTCGCGCAGCATCATTCGGGCGATCGCCAGCAACTGGCGTTGACCACCTGACAAGCCTCCGCCCGCCTCGGTCAGGGGCATGTCCAGACCTCGGGGGTGGCTGGCCACCAAGCTGTACATGTCCAGTTTTTGCAGCACCTCGATGATCCTGGCATCACTGATCCAGCTGTCCGACAGCACCAGGTTGTCGCGGAGGGACCCCTGGAAAAGCTGCGCCTCTTGGCTGACGTAGCCCAGTCGGCTGCGCAACTCGGCAGGTTCGATTTGCTGCAGGTCTACCCCGTCGATCGAGACACGCCCGCCCAGCGGTGTGTATAGGCCCGAGAGCAAGCGCAGCAAGGTGCTTTTGCCGCTCCCTATTCGGCCCAAAAGTGCCACATGCTCGCCGGCTGCCAAATGAACAGACAGATTGCGGATCACCGGGATCTGGTGTTCGCCTGGGTAGGCAAATTCCAGATTTTCAGCACGCAGGTCGCCCACGATTTTTTCCGGCACCACATAACGGCGTTCGCCATCGCGATCGCGTGGTCTTTTCATCAGGGCATCCAGCGTGTCCAGCGCGCTGCGAGCTTGCTGGTAGCGTGCGGCCAGTGACATGATGCTGCCCAAAGGCGAGATGGCCCTTCCCGCCAGAATGACCGATGCAATCAGGCCACCGAGGGTGAGGGCGTTGTCGCCAATGAGGTACACGCCATAAACCACCATGCCCACCGTCACCAGCTGTTGCATGGAGGCCGTCAGGCCCAGCATCAAATTGGTGAGTGAGCGGGTTTGTTTGTACGAATCGGTCGCTGCCAAATTGGCGTTTTCCCAGCGTCTTTGCAAATAGCTTTCGGCGTTGTGGGCCTTGAGCATTTCCAAATTGAGCAGCGATTCGACCAACACGCTTTGCTTGTCGCCACTTTCCTTCATGTTCTCGCGCATGGCCCGCATCAGGGGCTTTTGCGCCCACAGGCCCACGATCACCAGAATCGGTACGGCTGCTGCGGGTATCCAAGCCAGGGGGCCACCAATGATGCCGATCAGGAGGATGAACAACACGATGAACGGCATGTCGACCACCAACACCATCGAAGCCGATGACATGAAATCTCTCAAGGATTCAAAGTCACGCATGGAGCTGGCAAAAATACCGATCGACTGTGGTCGGTGTTCCAGTCGGATGGTCATGATCTCGCGCAGCAGCATGGCGTTCAGACTCAAGTCAGCCTTACGGCCTGCCAGATCGACCAGTCGCGCCTTGAGCCAGCGCGTACCGAATTCCAGCAAAATCGCCACGGTGGTGCCAATGGCCAGGGTCCAAAGCGAGGTGTAGGCCTGTGTAGGCACCACACGGTCGTACACGTTCATGGCAAAGAAAATGGTGGCCAGCGTGAGCACATTGGCCACCACGGCGGCCATGATGGACTCGATGTAAAACCCTTTGAAGCGCCGCACCGTGTTCCAGAACCAGCCCAGAGCTTCACCACTGAAGGGCACCAACTGATGGGCCGATGTTTGTTGAGCGGGTTTGACCACCAAAATTTCACCATAGGCCAAGCGTTGCAACTCGTCCATGGACATGGCGATTTCGGTCATGCCGGTGTCTGCCATCAGGACTTTGACCGTTTGCCCGGCCACGGACACCAGCACGGCTGCCCGACCATCCACGAAAGGGACGATGACCGGTAGCACATAACTGGGTAACTGATGCAGTTCAGTGCGTGACCAGACGGCGATCATGCCGTGCAATCGGGCCAGATCGGGGTAGGCATTCATGGGAATTCGCCCTTCCTCATCCAACGCAAAACCGGCCCGCAGCGCCGAGAGATGCACCTCGCGGTCAATCCGTTTGGCGGTCAAGGCCAGACAAACCAGCAAGGGGTCACGTTCGTGGGGGGTGACGCTGGCTGAGGGCATGGTCGGTTCACTGAACAGACTTTTGGCACCGGGTGCTTGAAACGAAATGGCGTCCATCGATTACTCCAGATTTGAGGGGGGCGTTGACTCAGGTTCAGCGGGTGTCATGGCCTGAACACGGAGCACAGGGGTGGTGTTGGTGGACGGGGGATGGCTATCGGTGGTCTGATGCAGTGCCAACGGCGCGACTGCAGAAGCTGCAACTGAGTAGGCGTTGGCCAGTTGTCCCAGATTGGCCAAGATCCGCACCTGTGACAGGCGCGATTCATTCAGGGCGTTGGCCGCATTGCTTTTGTAGGTGTAGAGATCACTCTGAATGTTCAACAAATCCAGCAAAGAGCGACGTCCTACACGGAACTGCTGTTCATAGCCCAAAGCCAGACTTTGCGCGGTGCGTGTTTGTTCTCTTCCCATGTCGGCACGTTGCCCAGACAGTTGCCAACTGGCCCAAGATGAAGCCAGTTGTTCATTGAGAGTCAGTCGTGCTTCCACCAGGTCCGCATCCAGTGATTGGAGATTGGCCATGGCCACGCCCACTGCACCACGCGCGGTGCCGCCGTCGATCAAGGGCACGTTCAATTGAAGCTGCGTGACGAACTGGCCTTGGGCCAATCCGGGTATGGTTGATTTCGCATGGGAGATGTTGACGGTGGGCAAGCCTTGTGCCTGGGCATAACGCACACTGGCCTGAGCAGCCTCACGTTGCGCCAGCAGCCTGCCGATCACCGGATGCTGATCATTGAGTTCAGCCTGTGCCTGAGCCAAGGTTTGGTAAGGGATGGCGGGGGAAAATTCAAGGCCACTGGGCTCGGCGGGGGCAGGCGCCATGATCATCCGTGCGAGGCGCTCAGCCGCCACACGCAGTTCGATCTCGCTTCTGATCATGCTCAACTTGGCGTTGTCAAAACGCACCTGTGCTTGGTTCAGATCGATGCGGCGGCCTGGGTCGACTTGGGTGATGATTTTGAAATCATTCAGAATTTTTTCATGGGCCCCCAGGTTTTCCGTCGCCAATAGATAAACCCGTTTTTGATGCGCCCATTGCAAATAGGCCTCGCTGGTGATCAGTGCCACATCGTCACGGTTGATGTATTCCTGCTTTTGACTGGCTTTGGCTTGGGCTTGCGAGCGTTCCACATCGGATTGAATGCGGCCGCCAGACCACAGATTCAGGCTCAGCACCGGCGTCTGGATCCAGCGGTTGGGCAGACCATCGCTGCGGTAGTCGTTATAGGTCCCGGACCATGAAAGTTGTGGCCAATGTGCGCCTTTGGCTCTGGTGATGTCTGATCTCGCAGCTTCGGTTTTATAGCGTGATGCTGCGATGCTGGGGTAATGCTCCAAAGCCATCAATACGGCCTCTTGAAGACTTTGCGACCAGCATCCCATGGGCAACCAGAGTGCAGCCAAACAAACGATGCCTTTTTTCAATGGGCGCATAAAACTCCTGTTTTTATATTGAATGGCTTGCAAGTCAGCGTGAGAGATGTCGTCACCATGGCTTTTTTCCAGCTTAGTGAAATCAGTGGATGCCGCACATCCCTTCAAACCGATAGTGGCGCTACCGAAAAAGCAGTAAGCATGAAAAAAAACGGACAAGCCGTGAGGCTTGCCCGTGGAACATGCGTTCCCCTTGTCGGTGTCAGGGGTTCATGTTGTTCAATGTGTCAACTCACACACCCAGGTAGTAGGCGTTGTCGATGTCCAGCACCAAAGGCATGCCGGCCACTGCCACTGCGGCATCTCCGGACTGCTGACCCTCGGCCCATGCAGCACCGATGAAGATGAACTCTGCGGAGGTACCCACAGCCAAACTTCCGAACGAATAAGCGGTGCCCGCCGCAGCGCCGTTCAGGTCGTACACCGCATCGGTCAAGGTAACGTCTCCAAGCGAGATGTTGCCGGTGTTGCTCACGGTGTATCGGAACTGCGGATCGATGCCCGAGCTGGAAGAGAGCAGCGGGCCGGTTTCGCTGTTCGCATCCAGCCAAGTGGCGCCGTTGTCCACCGACACATACTTGGTCAGATCAATGCCAGGTTGGTAGACCACCGTGACGCTTTCCGAGTCCACAAAAGCAGGTGTTTCGCTGGTGTCTGCAGTGGCGGTGTTGGTGAGCACCCCATCCCCTCCGGCATTGCTGTCCAGATCGGCCTGGGTCAGCACATAGCTGGAGTTGTAGACCACCGTGGCGCCAGGTGCAAGCGAGGCCAGCGACTCGCTCATGCCGGTCAGGTCATCCACCACCGTCAGGTTGGTCAAGGTCACGCTGCCCTCGTTCTTGACGGTAAAGACATAGTTCAAGACGTCACCTGCGGCATCGGCGAGGGAGTTTCCGTTGCCTCCATCGATGTTCACAATGCGCTTGTCAAACGCCATGCCGATGGTGCGCAGGATCGGGACCGATTCAATGTCACTGATGGGTGTGGTCTGGGCCGAGTCGGCGATGGCAATGTTGTCGATGTAACCATCACCGCCGCCGTTGTTGTCCAGATCGGCCTGGGTCAGCGTGTAGCTGGTCAGGTAGGTCTGGGTTTGGCCGGGGATTAGGGTCAGACCCGTTGCCGTCAGGCCGGTCAGCGGTTCATTGACAGATACTCCGGTCAAGGTCACGTTGCTCGGGTTGGCCACCACAATGCGGTAGTTCAGCACATCGCCCACGGCATCGACCAGGTTGTTGCCATTGCCGCCGGTGACATTGAGGTAGGCCTTGTCCAAGAACAGCACCGGGGTGCGGATCAGTTGCACTGTCTCGTTGTCCTGCGTGGCCAGGGTCTGGTCCGAATCCACCGTGGTGGAGTTCTCGATGTAACCATCGCCGCCACCGTTGCTGTCCAGATCGGCCTGGGTCAGCGTGTAGCTGGTCAGGTAGTTCTGGTTGGCGCCGGGGGCCAAGGAGGCAATCGTCTGGCTCAGTCCTGTCAAGTCATCAAAGACGGTGACATTGGTCAGGGTGACCGTGCCCGCATTGAACACGTTGATGGAGTAGTTCAGCAGCTCACCGGCCTGGTCCGCAAAGCCGTTGTTGTTGCCACCGGTCACGCCCGTGACGCTCTTGTTGACACCCAATCCGATGGAGCGCAGCAATGGGCTGGATTCGGTGTCCGACAGCGAAGCAGTCTGATCCGAATCGGCCGTGGCTGTGTTGTCGTGGTAGCCGTCGCCATCGCCGTTGCTGTCCACATCGGCTTGGGTCAGGGTGTAGGTGGAGCTGAACACCGCTGTTTCGCCGGGTAACAGGGTCACACCCGTGATGTTCAGGCCGGTGGAGGGGTCCAGCACCGACACGCCAGTCAAGGTGATGTTGCCTTCGTTGGCCACAGTGGCGTTGTACAACAGCACGTCGCCAGCAGCATCCACGATGGTGTTGCCGTTGCCGCCGGACACGCTCACCAAGGCTTTGTTCAGCGACAAGGAAGGGCGTGGCAGCAACTGAATCGGCTCAAAATCGCTGACGGGACCCGTTTGTGCGCTGTCGGCCGTGGCGGTGTTCTCGATGTAGCCATCGCCACCGCCATTGCTGTTCAGGTCCAGCTGAGTCAGCGTGTAGCTGGTCAAGAAGACCTGACTTTGCCCGGGGGACAAGGTCACACCTGCCGCATTGAACCCAGTGAGGACGTCGGTGACGGTCACATCGGTCAGGGTCATGTTGCCGGGGTTGGACACCGTGATGGTGTAGTTGAGCTGATCGCCGGGGGCGTCGGCAGCGATGTTGCCGTTGCCACCGGTGATGCTGGCAATGGCTTTGTCCACGGCAATGGCGGGGGCCTGTTCCACGCGGATAGAAGCATCGTCGGTATCAGGGTCCGTCTGCTCAGAGTCGGCAGTGGCCAAGTTGACGATGGGCGCACCTGCGTCAATCTCGGCTTGCGTGACGACATGGCTGGCGGTGTAAGACCAGGTCTCACCCACATCCAGCTCGCCATCTTCAGAAGCGGCGTCAACGACCAGGGTGGGGGCTCCGATGAAGGGATCGCTCACCACCACACCGGTGAGCGTCTGGTTGCCGGTGTTTTGCACGCTGATGGCGTAGTTGATGACTTCGCCTGCAGCGTTGGCAGTGCCGCCAGCGACAGAAGCTTCTTTGACGATGTTGAGGGCGGGTGCCTGCTCTACGGCAATCGAAGCGTCGTCGGAATCAGGGCCTGACTGCACAGAGTCAGCAGTGGCCAAGTTGACGATGGGCGCACCTGCGTCAATCTCGGCTTGCGTGACGACATGGCTGGCGGTGTAAGACCAGGTCTCACCCACATCCAGTTCGCCATCGGCAGAAGCGGCGTCAGCGACCAGCGCGAGGTTACTGATGAACGGGTCAGAGACGACCACACCGGTGAGCGTTTGGTTGCCGGTGTTTTGCACGCTGATGGCGTAGTTGATGACTTC
>NZ_JBBAPF010000006.1:92745-111573 GCF_040400975.1 Limnohabitans sp.
CGGTGAGCGTTTGGTTGCCGGTGTTTTGCACGCTGATGGCGTAGTTGATGACTTCACCTGCAGCGTTGGCAGTGCCGCCAGCGACAGAGGCGTCTTTGACGATGTTGAGGGCGGGGGCCTGTTCCACACGGATTGAAGCATCGTCGGTATCAGGGCCTGACTGCACAGAGTCAGCAGTGGCCAAGTTGACGATGGGGTTGCCCGCGTCAATCTCGGCTTGCGTGACGACATGGCTGGCGGTGTAGGACCAGGTCTCGCCCACATCCAGCTCGCCATCGGCAGAAGCGGCGTCAGCGACCAGGGCGAGGTTGCTGATGAACGGATCGGCCACGGTGACGCCAGTGAGCGTCTGGTTGCCGGTGTTTTGCACGCTGATGGCGTAGTTGATGACTTCGCCTGCAGCGTTGGCGGTGCCACCTGCGACAGAAGCTTCCTTGACGATGTTCAGGCTGGGGGCCTGCTCTACGGCAATCGAAGCATCGTCGGTGTCGGGGCCGGTCTGGGTCGAATCGGCAGTGGCCAGGTTGAGGATATAGCCGCCAGCATCGATCTCGGCTTGCGTCACCACATGGGTGCCAGTCCAAGTCCAGGTTTCGCCCACATCCAGTTCATTATCGGAGGACGCGGAGTTGGCCACCAAACTCAAGTCGCTGATCATCGGGTCAGTCACCGTCACACCTGTCAGCATCTGGTTGCCGGTGTTTTGCACGGTGATGGTGTAGCTGATGACTTCACCCGCCACGTTGGCGGTACCGCCGGGGACTGTGGCATCTTTGACAATGTTGAGCGCTGGCATCAGCTGCTGGTTGCCAAAATCCACATCCATGACTTTGGGGGACATGGCAGTGATCACAATGCCTAGGGGGTTGGGTGAGGTTTGCACCCAACCCGTTTGCTGGACTTCACGCACCACATAGGCATCGTTATCAAGGTCCGTTGGATCGGCATCGGGTGTGACCGAGAAGCTGTAACGGCCTTGTGCATCTGTGATGGTGGAGCGCTCGCCAGCGTCCAGCATGCCATCGGCATCCTTGTCCAAGAAGATGGTCCAGCTGGCCAAACCGACTTCGTCGTCGGCTGTGCCTGCAAGATTGTCGATGCCATCGGCATCCCGCGCGCCGTTGCCGTCCATGTCATTGAACTTCATGCCGCTGATTTCGCCATCGATGATGGCCGAGGGCATGAGCTGGATGGATGTGGCCCCTTTGCCGCCGATGTCCACGGTGGTCTGCAGCGATCCACCGCTCCAGGCGGTGGCACCCAGAGTCGGGCCAAAGCCTTGTGAGGACAAAGCGCCGGGCGCGGCGATCATCAGGCCGTATTGCACTTCGGCACCACCGTTTTGTGTGGTGGGGCCGGTGTAGGTGAAGGTGATGGTGACTTGGCCATCCATCGTGCCAGCCCCCCGGTTGATGTAAGTGACGTCAGTCACACCGGTGATGTTGGCATTGACGGTTTGGAAGCTGCCCTGCATGCCGCCGCCGTTGGTAAAGCTGCCGTCGTTGGATGTCGAGGCGCCTGCAAAGTTGCTGGGGTCGCGGTCCACATCGGGCGAGGTCATGAACAAAAAGCCACCGGCGTTGGTGTTGGCCTGGTAATGGTTGTAGGTCACATTGAAGGAGTAGCTCTGACCGTTGACCAGCGGTTGGCTGTTGCTCGCTTTGTAATAAAAGACGTGGGGAACGACCTCGCCCTCGAAGTAATTCGATTTGCTGTCGGTCAGGATGTTGTTGTTCCATTCTGCCGATGTGCCCTGCGCAGCATCGCCATCGGCCCAGTGTTGGTACACCTTGTTGACGTTGGGCGTTGGCAGTGGGGCGGCCAGTGCTGTGCCTGTCAATTGGACAGAACTGCTTGCAGTCGACTCTTGGCTTGCCGTATCTGTCGACACAGCTTGCTTGCTGGCCCTGCTGTGAGACCAGCTTGCGGCGTTGTCTTGACCGCTCAATGCATTGACCTGACCGTACAGCGTGTTCGATACATTGCCGCTGTCATCGTTGAATCTTTCCTGAGAAGTACTTTTCGAGGAAGTGGTTTTCTTAGCCATGGTGAACTCCAGTTGCCAACCATTTGCATGGGCGACATGTGTTGATTTGCTTCCCAAAAGGGAGCTGCAAACTTCTGATTTGCAGCCCAACCATCGTGCTGTCACGTCGGGTGATAAGCCATCTAGCAAAGTGCTTGTTTTGATTGACCTGTATGCCTATTCCAGTGATAGGTATCGATTGAGTTGCTTGAAGGCACGACTTCTGGCACTACCCGTTTGTGTATAGACCGTATGGGCACCACAAACAAACCCTTGGATCAATCGACTTGCTTCGATGATTCTTGGAGCATGAGTCCATGGCCTTGCTGCAATGGTTGCGGCGGCTTCTCGAAATGGAGCAAATCGTGTGGAACTCATTGCATAACGCCAAGACTCTCCCAACCCGATTGGTGAGTGACCATGAATTGCAAGCCTTGATCGGCGACCCGGATGAGGCGGTCAAAAATCTCTGTGCGCAATCCCAGCCCATGCATGACATTTGGCATGGAAATTCTCGTCGCAATCTGATTCTTGCGGCATTGTCCGAGGACAACTATGACGCCCTGAAGGGCAGCTTGGAGGCGGTCAACCTGAGCGCTGGACAGGTCATTTATGAGGGTGACCGCGCATTGCAGCATGTTTACTTTCCCACCACTTGCACGGTCTCCTTGTTGTCCAGCACCATGGACGGCGAGACGGTTGAGGTGGCGTTGACAGACCGCAATGGCTTCATCGGTGTACCGCTTGTTTTGGGTGCGACATCTATGGAGACCAGTGTTCAGGTTCAGTGTGCAGGTCAGGCTTATCGCATGTCGGCCGATCGCTTTTTGTCATTACTGCGTGATGGCCATCAACTGCAGCAGTTGGCCATGAGTTATGCGCAGTCTTTGATGATGCAAATGGCCCAGAGCATTGTGTGCAGTCGCCACCATTCCGTGAGCGAACGACTGAGCCAATGGATGCTTCGGAACTCGGACGGGCTGGACAGCCATGAGTTGGCGGTGACCCACGAGACCATTTCGAATATGTTGGGTGTTCGTCGAGAGTCGGTCACACAGGCGGCTGGGAAATTTCAGTCTGCAGGTTGGATCCAAAACAGCCGTGGAAAAATTTCGATCCAAGACCGTTCAGGTCTGCTTCGTTCGGTTTGCGAGTGCTATGGGCGTATCCAGGACGATTCAGCGCAATATGTGCATCGTTTGGGCCTGTTGTCTGAACGACCCCGTTACAACGGCGCTCAATACGTCATGCACATGGATACGGAGCCGGTGCACGATGGACAGCAGGATTTGCAAAAGTATGTGGATGTCTATGACTTTGCACCCGTGGGCTTTGTGACTTTGAACGTGCAGGGCCTGGTGACACAAACCAACTTGTCTGCGGCGATCATTCTTGATATTCAACGTTCGCAATGTCAACACAAGCCTTTCATTGGCTTCTTGGATGAAGCGTCGCGAAATATTTTCATGGCGTTTCATTGGGAAGTGTTGAGTGGGCAATGTCGACGGTTTTGTGTGGTGAACCTGCCAGCGACAGCACACCGAGCGGCGATGACATTGCGCATTGATGCCACGGCGGACGAGTCGGGTGAGGAGAACCGGATGGTCTTGATCGATATGGGTTCAGATCAACAGAGCCCAGTGCATCAGGAAGTGCCGCAGGTTTCGGCTTGGCAGTTCGGTGCCACGGCCAGGCCTGCATTGGGCGCTTTCAAGGCTTGAAGACCCGGTTCTGTCTTCGTGCAGGCGGGATGGCGGGGGGTCTCCAAGCGTCTAAGATAGAGGCATGAAAAACAGATCCATTGCCTCCTTCGACGTCAGCGCCATCGGCCTGGGCTGCATGAACCTCAGCCACGCGTATGGCGCACCTGTTTCGGCCCAGCAAGCCGAACGCGTGCTGCTCACTGCCTTGGACCAAGGCGTGACTTTTTTTGACACCGCCGCTTTGTATGGCTTTGGCACCAACGAAACCCTGGTGGGCCAGGTGATGAAGCCGCATCGGCAGAAGTTCACATTGGCCAGCAAATGCGGCATGCAGGGCGTTGAGCAAAGCGATGGCAGCAAAGTGCGCGTGATCGACGGCCGGCCCGAGACGATCAAAAAGACCTGTGAGGATGCACTGCGCCGTTTGCAGACCGATGTGATCGATCTATATTACCTGCACCGTTGGGACAAGAAAGTGCCGATCGAAGACAGCGTGGGCGCTTTGAGTGATTTGGTTCGCCAAGGCAAGATTCAGACCATTGGCTTGTCGGAGGTGTCGGCTGGCACCTTGCGCAAGGCGCATGCGGTTCACCCGATTGCGGCTGTGCAAACCGAATATTCGCTGTGGACGCGCAACCCAGAGATCGCGGTGCTGCAGGCCTGCCGCGATTTGGGCGTGGCATTTGTGGCTTTTAGCCCGGTGGCGCGGGGCTTTTTGTGCGGCGCGGCTTTGGACGTGAGCGCTTTTGATGCCAAAGACATCCGCCGAGGCATGCCGCGCTTTGCGCCCGAGAACTATGCCGCCAATTTGAAGCTCTTGCCCGCCTACCATGCGCTCGCACAAGAGGCCGGTTGCAGCCCTTCGCAGCTGGCACTGGCTTGGTTGCTGCACCAGGGCGAAGACATCATTCCCATTCCTGGCACCACCTCGGTGGACCACCTGCTGGACGATCTGGCAGCGGTGGATGTGCAGCTTGATGCCGGTTTGATGGCGCGCCTGGACGCCCTCATCAACCAGAACACGGTGGCCGGTAACCGCTACAGCGCGCAGGCCAACAGCGAGGTGGACACCGAGGTGTTTGGCTGATTGATCGGACGTACTTGGCTTGGGCCGAGTAATCGCATGATCTGACACCCTCGGGCTCGACCCGAGGAACCATGCTCGATCACTGACCAAGCAAGTGGCTGGTTTTGGTTATGGGGGTCTGGTTAAGGCTGGAAGCGGACCATCGCAGCGAACATGTGACCAGCATAAGCCGGCTCATTTCGGACATTGGCAAACAAGCGAATCCTCATCTGACATTCCCGCTAATCAAGCCGAGTTTTGCCTTGAGGTGCAGTTCGAATCTGCGATCAACCACCTCTAAAAGCCAAATCAAACACCGTTTTGTCTTAGAGACTTCGGAATTTTTCACATTCATGACGGATTCGTAAAACGCTTACGTTTCTCTGGTGACCAATCGATCGAGTAGATTTTTATGGCGGTAGGCCCATTGCGTTATTCCATCCTCGGTTTTTTGGTTATCCAGCAGTTCAGCATGTTTGGGTTTCATAGCTGGATGTTCAGACCGGTGTTCAGTATTGAGTTGAATAAGTCCAAAGTGCAGCGACTGTCGTAAGAAAATTGTGGAAAGCTCTTGAGTGGCGCCTTTGATTCGGGAGCTGGCCTCCGGTCCGCTGCGCGTGGTGCGGTCGGTGAAGATGCTGTGTCCGCCAGTGTTGTACACCGCCAGGGCTCTGGGCGATTGGGTCATGGCGTCAAAGATATCGATCCGGTCATTGACTGTACTGCTGTAGCCGGGTAAGTTGATGGTGTCTTCCAAACTGGTGATGTGCAGTGTCGGCACACTGACGCTACCGAGGACTTGTTCTGCTGGTCCCTGCCCCAGCAAAGGTGGCGCCGAAATCAAGATGGCGGCCTGCATGCGCCTGTCCCGAAGGTCACGCAAGGTGGCACTGCCGGTTTCTACCTTTGCCCCGGCAACCAGCATGGCCGTGTTTGCGCCATACGAGTGACCGGCGACTGCTATTTTCGACACATCGAACAACTGACCCTGATCTGAGGCCAGAACTTGGTTCAGGACAAAACGCAGGTCCAGAACCCTAGCTAGGGCTTCAGACTCGCGTGCCGCTGTCTGTAGGCGTTGTAATAACTCCAATGGGTTTCCGCGCCACACACTGTTGTCACTGCCGACATGCTGCGGATGCAGACTGGCCATACCGGCATTGGCCCAGTGGCGGGCGAGGTAGCTATAGCCCGTACGCGACCCCCCGAGGCCATGCGAGAACACGACCAATGGTATTGGTCTAGAAGCGCTTTTATGGAGGGGTAGATGCAGACGAGATGGAACAGGCCTTTGTCGGCTGGCATCGAAGAGATCAAGGTCCACAACACGATGGCCCTGCTCGGGCGAAGCCATCGACCATCCTACAGTGCTGGCAAAGCTTAAGCCGGATGCAGCGGTTGCGATGCCAAGGGAGCGGGTGAGGAATTTCCGGCGTGTCATGAACGATCGGCTTCGGCTGCACGCCTGGCTAACCAAGGCCGGATCCACATCACCAAGCCCGCACTGGCCACCAATGGAAATACGCCCCACTGCACGATGGCAACAAAGACCGGATTTTCTCGAAGTGGACTGGCGTATACGAAGGCGCCCAGAATAGGCGTTGTCGCAAGATGCAGATTGCGAAGCAGGCGATGAGACATTCGCATGGTCAGACTCCTTAATAGCCTAATGACAAAAATATTTTGCCGACATTGCCGATCAAAGTAAACAGCGATAACATAACCTTATGCAAAAAGATGAATTGCTTGCTGAGCCTCTGTGCGAAAGTCCATCCGATGCCCGACCGCGAAGCTTTCATCACGGCAATCTCCGGCAGGAGCTGATCGATGCCGCGCTTTCTGCACCGGACATCGAAGGACTGTCGTTGCGCCAGCTCGCCGCATCTCTTGGTGTATCGGCTGCAGCCGCATACCGCCACTTTGACAGCCGTGAGGATCTTTTGTTCGAGGTTGCGCGCAGTGGGTTCGACCGTCTCAGGCAGCGGTTTGCAGCCGCTTTTGACATTGCGGTGCCACCATCGGACGCTCAAGAGGCTCGTCTGCGGCTGTTTCGCTTAGCCCAAGCTTATCTGCAGTTTGCAGATGACGAGCCTGCCTTGTGGCGGCTGATCTTTGGTGCACAGGCTCAGGCTTACCGAGAAACAATTGATTCACAAGGAGACATCGACAGCTATGAATATCTTCCCGCAGCTTTGCTGGGCTTGTATTTGAAGGGGGTTGTTCCCACTCAGCCGAGTGAGCGTGATGCGCTGTTCGCGTGGAGTGCAGTCCACGGCGCAGCCACTTTGCGCAGCGGACGCGTTCCAGCAGCTCTCATTTCTGTCTCGGAGCTCGCCAGCGAGGTGGCTGAACGTGTGATCTGTGCCATGAAATATAAATGACTGAGACAGGAGACCCTGACATGATTCTTCACGACCTGAGCGCTGGCATGCACCCCCGTCGCGTGCGCATCTTCATGGCTGAAAAAGGCATTTCGATCGAGCGACGTGAGGTGGATGCCGCGGGTGGGGCCAATGCCCTGCCGGACTTTCTCAGGCTCAATCCCCTGGGCAAGCTGCCCGTGCTCGAACTCGACGATGGCAGCGCCATTGCCGAGTCCCTGGCGATTTGTCGTTATTTGGAGGCCTTGCACCCGCAGCCACCATTGATGGGGCAGACACCTCAGGGCTCGGCCCACATCGAGATGTGGACGCTACGCATGGATCACGAACTGTCACAGCCGATCGCGCTTGCATTTGTGCACAGCAGCGACTTCTACCGCGGGCGCGTCGAGCAGGTGCCCGAAGTCGCCGGCTGGGCCCGCAATCGGGCGCTGCAGACCATGGCCTGGCTGGATGGCGAGTTGGCTGAGCGCAGCCACATCGCTGGCGATGACTACACCCTGGCCGACATCGTCGCGCAGTGTGCTTGCGTCCTGGGCAAAGCGGTGGGCTTGCGCATCCCGCCGGAGATGGCCCACCTGTCTCGCTGGTTTGCACAGGTCTCGGCCAGACCCACTGCCCGGGCATAAGGCCTTGACCCAGGAGAACACCATGTCCGGAAATGGAGTCTGTTGTGTGATCGGCGCCGGTAACGCCACGGGTTCAGCGGTGGCCCGGCGTTTCGCCAAGGAGGGCTACACCGTATGCGTGGCGCGACGCACAGAGGTGGCCTTGTAACCGCTGGTCGACCAGATCACCGCCCAGGGTGGTCGGGCTCTCGCTTTTGGACTCGACGCACGGCGCGAGGACGAGGTGGTCAAATTCTTCCAGCATATTGAAGCCGATATCGGGCCGATCGACGTGTTGGTATTCAACGCGGGCGGCAATGTCCGCTTCCCAGTCCTCGAGACAACGGCGCAGAAGTACTTCAAAGTCTGGGAGATGTGTGCCTTGGCGGGCTTTTTGGCGGGCCGCGAGGCAGCGCGGGTGATGTTGCCACGTGGGCGTGGAACCATTCTTTTTACAGGTGCCACAGCCAGCCTGCGGGGAGCGGCGGGTTTTGCGGCCTTCGCTGGTGGCAAGGCTGCGCTACGTGCGCTGGCCCAGTCGATGGCGCGAGAGTTTGGCCCACAGGGCTTGCATGTGGCGCATGTGGTCATTGATGGTCTGATCGACACCGCCTTCGCGCGTGAGCATTTTGCGCAGCGCGTGGCCGATTTCGGACCGGATGGCATCCTGAACCCGGACCACATCGCCCAGGCCTACTGGTGGTTGCACAGCCAGCCGCGCGATGCGTGGACTTTCGAGCTGGTCCTGCGCCCATCTATAGAAAGATGGTGATGAAAGCAAATTTCCCTTTTTCTCGCTTTCAAAACCTGGGATTTCATCTATGAGTTGTTAGAGTCACGACATGCAAACATCAGTTGATACACCCAACAGCGTGTCAATTGCCCGTTACTTGGGGGGCACGGGATTGGCTCTCTGGGCATTGGTAATGGCGTTGACGCCAGATGCTGGTTTCATGGCCCCTTGGCTATGGATGGCGCTCTTCTGGGTACTCCAAATTGGAGTCGGCTTGGCCATTCTTCAGACGATGTTGTACCTGTTGAGCAGAGTCGATACAAAGGGCCGAATGCCTTTGTGGTCGCTCGTTGCGATGAGTGGCCTATGTGGTTCTGTCGTGCTGGCACCGATCTACTGGCTGATCGGTGAGGGATTGATGCAGCAAGTTTTGGGATTTGCTGAAACGATTGACACCGATGAAATCAGTAGCGGTAAGCGAGCATTTGGCTGGGCTGTGCTGGTCGATGAATGGCTTGAAATTTCAGGTCCAGTTATTGCGGCATGGGCGTTGATCTCTTGGCCTCGGTTGCAGGGTTTGTTGCCGTCATTGGTTCAAAAAATCAACCGTTCAGTCGATGAACCGCTGGTAGCCCTGTCGCAAGAACTCAAAGTCGTTGATGCGAGCATTCGTCATTGGCGCGCAGCGTTACCCACAGAGCTGGGTGACGATGTAATAGCCGTCAAGTCTGAGCTTCAATACTTGCGCGTCTGGACCACTCGGGGCGCAGCGCTGGTGCTGGGCAGTTTGCAAGAAGTGGAAGACGAAGAAGGCAGTGCCGGGATGCGGGTTCATCGCTCATGGTGGGTGCATGCCAGGCATGTGCGGTCCTTAGGGCGTCGCGGTGAAGCTGCCATTTGTGAGTTGAGCGATGGCCGTGAAGTGCCGGTCAGCCGACGCCGAAAGGCGGATGCGGTGGCGCGATTTGGTGACCGAGCGCGGTACCAAGAAATGCCAACCGCATCTAAGAGCCTACAAGCTCGCGAAGGTCAAAATAACCGTCGCAATCCCACTTGAACAGAAACAGGGTTGTAGCGCGGCTGCGTCAGTCGACCCGTGACCCCTTCTTCTGCTGGCAATTCAACGTTGCCAATTCGCAATACGCGAACGTCAGCGGTCAGCCTCCAGGTATCTCCCAGAGGAATCTCAGTACCACCGATCAGCTGCACGGCGGCTTTTCCACTCTTGGACCATGCGCGCTCTGTACCGCCAGAAGGGATATCGAAATCGATCTCCTGAACCCACCCCAGACCCGCACCCACGTAGGGTGTCCAGCTGCCAGTTGGGCCAATAAAGCGCCTAAGGCCGTTGACAAAGATGATATTGGAAGCAAAGTCGCCGCTGGATGCGAGCGTGGTTGCGCCGCGATTGAGCGACTTGAGGTCATGACGGCGCCAGTTCCATTCAAGCTCCGATGCCCAGCCATTGCCGTAACGAAACCCGATATCGCCGCCGAGACCCAATCCTGTCCCAAAGCTGGCCTTTAACCCAGAGCCCAAGCCCGCATTACCTATTTCATTAAAGGTAGTCGAACCGAGGTTGCTGGTTTGAGCGTAGACCGTCGCATAGAAGCCTCGGGGCTCAGTCTGGGCCCAGGATGTCCCTGCCATGCCGAACATCAAAGATGATGCCGCCAAAGCTGAAAAAGAGCGGAGAAATTTCATGTAATGCCTTTCCAAGTCACTGAGTTGATCAACTGTCAGGATGGCCCTCGTGCGCAAGCGCATACCGACAAAGATTGAATGTACGGAAAGCTTCTGGCGTAAAGCCAGCATTTTTGAACGAATGGTGGATTGGTTGAACGAGTGGCTTCAGATCGCACGAGGTAAAGCGTCGGCCAAATAGTCATAGACCGCTCTGATTCGCTTATTGGTTCGAACCTCCTTATGGACCGCCAGCCAAACCGGAATGGGTTGAATTTTTAGTTTCGGCAGCAGCGGTATGACCGATGGATCAGTTCGTATCTGTTGTTGGCTGACAAAGCCAATGCCAAGCCCGGCTCTTATGGCTTCCCATACGACAATCAAGTCGTCTGTCCTAAATGCAAAGTGTTCACGCGTTGCAGGTATGCCGCCGGAGGCAAAGCCCTTGAGGGTATCCTCGTTGCGGTCTCCGCCAATCAAGTCATGAGAGAGAAGATCGGCCGGATGTCGCGGAACACCACGCCGACGCAGGTAATCCTGGTGGGCGCAGGCCCTTAAAGCCACCATGCCGACCCGCCGAGCAATCACCGTGGCCTGCTCGGGCTGCACCATCCTGACCGCAATATCTGCCTCTCGCCGCAGGAGGTTGCTAACGGCATTGCTGGCGACCAGTTCTATTTGGATCTCGGGCAGTGACAGGCGCATTCGGGCCAGCAAAGGTGGCAATACATAACAGGACATAGGCTGGCTCGCCGTGATGCGAACCGTTCCGGATACAGCTTGATCAGCCCCGACGACACTGCGCACGAGTGCATCAGCCCCAAGTTGCATGGTTCGCGCAGATTCGGCCAAGCGAAGCGCAGCCTCGGTAGGTAGCAAGCCCCTGCCGGTGCGTTCGAACAGAACCAGTCCAAGCTGGGATTCAAGCTCGGCCACATGTCGACCGATGGTGGGCTGGCTGGATTGCAGCTGGCGTGAAGCGCCAAGAAGACTGCCCTGATCAAGTACGGCAAGAAATGAGCGAACCAGCGACCAGTCAAACAAGCTATTCATGAGTGAAATTCAGATATAGAACCATAGGCAATTGTGTAGATGCTGAACGCTCTACACAATCCCCCGACAGAAATTTTTTTGAAGTGTGTCCATTGAATGACCATCAATGTGGAGATGAAAATGGAGTTGATAAATGACACGAATTCATCGTTGAAGCCTATGGATAGCGGCGCTTCAGCCACCCCCAGCCGCCGTTCCTTCATACGTCTTGTGGGAGGCGGTGCAGTACTCGCGGCCACCGCTTCGTTGGTCGGCTGCAGCAAAGAACTCCCAGAAGCTGCCATCCGACCCTGGCGCAGCCCTGATCGAGAGACCGACCTGCGTCGCTTCATGCTCGCCCACGCACTGTTGGCACCTAATCCGCACAACCTCCAGCCTTGGATCGCCGATCTGCGTGAAGCCGGACGCATCCACTTGAACTGCGATGCTGAGCGGGTGCTGCCTGAGACCGATCCCTTTGGGCGACAGATCCTGATTGGCTTCGGCACCTTCATTGAGTTGGCCGTGATCGCGGCCGCCCAGCGGGGCGTTGCAGTCAAGGTTGAGCTTTTCCCGGACGGCGCAGTCGCCGACCAAGAATTGCCCAAGGGCAGCCGCGTGGCAACTCTTTTTCTGGGCGAACAGGGCAGTGCACCGGCTGACCCCTTGTTCGCCCAGATCGTGCGCCGGCACACGCGCAAGTCTGCCTATGCAAATGATCGTGCGCTGCCTGACACGCTGGTACGCCACTGGGTCGAGACGGCCAGCCGCTTCGGCTTGCGCAGCGGTGTTGCTTCCGGTTCAGCTGCTATGGATCCGATTCGCCGCATCATGCGCGAGGCCTACGAGATCGAGGCGACCACGGCCCGCACCTGGCTCGAATCGGCTCGCGTGATGCGCATCGGGCCCAGCGCCATTGCAAAAAACCCCGATGGCATTAGCCTCAACAACCCGATGGTTCGGGCGCTGCACACAGTTGGGCTCTTTGACCCAATGGAAGTGCCCGCCAAGGGCAGCAGTTCACTGCAGCGGGTGATGGACCGCTGGGTACCCTCTGAAACTGCCAGTGGCTTCCTGTGGTTGGCCAGCCCAGACAACACACGGCCGACGCAGGTGGCCTCGGGACGTGCCTATGTGCGAGCCCACTTGCTGGCCACGGCTGCGGGTGTGGACATGCACCCGTTGTCTCAGGCCCTGCAGGAGTTCCCGGAGATGCGCGGGCCGAGGGAAGCGCTGCACCAAACCCTGGGCCTTGGTTCAGCGGGTCAAACGCTGCAGATGCTCTCGCGTGTGGGATTCGCGACGGAACCTGGCGGGCCGAGTCCGCGCCGAAGTTTGGATTCGCTGCTGAAAACCTGAGACATCAGGCTCTGCCATATTCAATATTGAACTCCACCACAATCGTAAGAAGATGCTGCGCCTAAAGAAAGAGGTCGCCATGCGTCGGCCTCTGTTTGCAACAATCTTGTCGATGCTTTTGCTTGGATGCTCATCCACAGGTGACGTGCCGCCACGCCCTGAGCTGGTGAGCAGTGGATGGCGTGAACCCGCCGCTTTTGCCCCTGTCGCCGATTTCGAGACCTATATAAGGGATGTGAGCCAAGAACTGCGCACGCATCGTTTGCGTTTTGTTGCATCGATGGCCGATGCAGAACTAGGCAAGGTGCTGCCCTTCAAGCTGCCGCCAGACCAGGGATGCAAGAAGGGCGTACCCCGAGGCATCGCTGTCCTTATCCATGGCCTCTCTGACACGGCATTTGCCATGCGGGATCTCGCGGAGACACTCGCAAAACAGTGTTTCGAAGCGCGTGCACTGTTGCTACCCGGGCATGGGACACGTCCGGCAGATCTGATGGTCGTCGATCACCACGATTGGTTGTCTCATGTTGAAGTGGCTCTGCGGCAAGCGCGTGCCGAGAGCCCTTTCGTCGTGGTCGCAGGCTTCTCCTTGGGCGCAGCCCTGGCGCTGACCGCCGCCGCCAAGTCGCCAGGCAATGTGGATGCGGTGATTGGCTTGGCGCCGGCGTATCGCATCCGTTCCAACTTTCTGGCTCGGCAAGCAAGATGGATTGCCACGTTTCGTCCCTGGTTAGACCTGGGTCCACGCGAAGATTTCGCGCGTTATGGCGCGATGCCGACGCGAGGGATTGCTTCCACCGTGGCCGTTTTGGGAACGATGGAAGCCCGTATTCGCCAACGAGGACCGATCCAGACACCTTGGCTGGTAGTGCAGAGTGAAGATGATGAAGTGGTCGATGTGGCCTGGAATCGACAATTTTTTGACGCAAATGCCCTGAATGCGCGCAGTTTGCTTATCAACTACTTTTCCAACCCTCCGCAGACGACAGCGAGCGATCGGACGGTCTGGCTCTCGGCATCGGACACCACACTGCGAGTGGTTGGAATTTCCCATCTCGCTGTCCACATCTCTCCAGAGAATCCGCACTATGGTGAGTCAGGCACTTACCGTAATTGCGGCAGCCCGCCATTTCGTACGGAAGAGCAGGTTCGAGCGTGCAAGCAAGCGCAGCGGGTCTGGTACGGTGTCGGAGGTCAGTCGCCACCTGTCGGTGAGGCCGGTGCACGTGCGACATTCAATCCCCACTATCGGGATCTGGAACGTCGAATTGGCGAGTTCCTTGACAGGGTTGACGGTCAAGATAACAGCCAAGCTCCTTCGAGGCATTGAGATTCATTATGCTTTTCCGTCAACCGCCATTTTCTAGTTGATCGGCCTGTGACTCTTTTGCCAAACCACATCCGATGATCATGTCCAAATCCCCACCTCGCCAAAAACCGAGGCTCAGAAAAATGAGCGAATCAGATCAGTCATCCCTTCCGGTTTGATCTGAAAATTCTCTTTCTACAGGGTTAAACGCTTGCTGGGTCATGCCGTAAAGTGTCTGTTCATTCGACACTTTGGGTTGTGCCCCTGGTGATGGGGTGTCGGTTCTTGTGGTCATGACCAGACCATCAAATCGGCTTTTACGGCTGTCAGTTTTTGCCAATTTGTGTCATTCGGTTTTGAAAGCGCCAATGTCTGCTATCGCTGCAAAGCAGAAATAGCTTCCCAACGCACCCACAAAAGCAAGGGCCCCGAAGGGCCCTTGCTTTTGTGTGTGTCGATCAGCCCGCGTCAGGCTGCTGTCCCGGCGCAGCTTTTTGAAAGGCCTCCAGTTCCATGCACGCTTTTTCCACCGCCATGATGTGTGGCCATTGCGTCAGGTCCACATTGAAGCGGCGAGCGCTTTCAACCTGGGGGGCCAGGTACACATCGGCCAGCGTCGGGGTGTCGCCGAAACTGAAGCGGCCACGCCGTGAATCGGCTGCGATCAGGGCTTCGTAGGCGTCAAAGCCTGAGCTGATCCAGCTGGCGCACCAGGCATTGATGGCGTCTTCTTTGGCGCCGAATTGTTTGCGCAGCGTTTGCAACACGCGGCGGTTGTTGAGGGGGTGGATGTCACAACCCACCATGGCCGCCAGCGCGCGCACATGGGCGCGGTCGTCCGCGCCTGCAGGCAGCAGGGCGGGCGTGGGGTGTTTTTCTTCCAACCATTCGATGATGGCCGGCGATTGGATCAGCACCTGCTTACCGGTGTCGAGTGCGGGCACCATTTGCTGGGGGTTGACCGACTTGAAGGCTTCGCCTTGCTGTTCATCGACACGCAGGTCCACCGCCGCATAGTCGGTGGCGATGCCTTTGAGGTTCAGCGCAATGCGCAGGCGGTGCGAGGTGCCGCTTCGGAAAAAACTGTAGAGCTTCATGGGTTTACGCCGCAGCGCCGATGGTCAATGAAAGTTCGGCCACGCCTTCAACGCGGCCCGTGATTTTGTCACCGGTCACCACCGCGCCAACGCCTTCGGGTGTGCCGGTGTAGATCAGGTCACCAGGCTGCAGGTGGTAGTAGGTGGACAGGTCGGCGATGATTTCGCGGATGTTCCAGATCAGCTTGTCCACGTTGGACGACTGCTTGGTGATGCCGTTGACTTCGAGGGCAATCGCGCCGTTTTCGATCACCACGCCGGGCATGGGCACGATCTCGGAGCAGACCGAGCCTTGCTCGATGTCCTTGCCCGTGTCCCAAGGGCGGCCTTTGTCGCGCGCCACCAGCTGCAGGTCACGCCGAGTCATGTCGAGGCCTGCGCCGTAGCCATAGACCAGCTCGTACGCGTTGGCTTCGCTCACGCGAAAACCTGCTTTGCCAATGGCCAACACCAGCTCCATCTCAAAGTGGTAGTTGTTGGTGCGGGGCGGGTAATCAACGGTTGCGCCACTTTCGACCAAAGTCTGTGGCGACTTGGTGAAGTAGAACGCCTGCTCGACGCTCTTGTCGACAGGGCGGCCCATTTCCACGGCGTGTGCATGGTAGTTGCGGCCCACGCAGAAGATGCGGTTGACCGGAAAGCGTTCGGTTTTGCCACGCACGGGCAGGGAAGGGACTGCGGGAGGGGAGAAGAGGTAAGAAGTCATGGGTTCCATTGAAAGAAAAATCAACCGCGGTTTTCGTACACACCCAGTTTGCGGTGCAAGGGCGATTCGTCGGCGATGAAGATGAAAGCGGCTTGGTTGGCGTTCAGGTTGGTCAGCGTCACAGCTTCGTAGCCGGGCGCGCAGCAGGTGTCGGCCTCAAGCAGGGTGAAGGTGCTGGCCACGATCTGTGCTTGAACTTGGCCTTCAATCACATGGAACACCTGCGCGGGGGAGCGTGCTGGCAGTCGCAGGGTTTGGCCGGGGCGCAGCATCAGGGCGTAAAAGCCCAGGATGTTTTCAGCGTCGCCCCCGGTTTCGGGGTTGGTGTAGGTCACTTGCACCTGCTCCAGCCCCGCGTCGTCTGAGGCCAGCGATTCGAGCGCGGCCTTGGCGTCTTTCCAGGCGTAGCGCAGCATGGGGTAAGCCTTCTTGCTGCGCTCAAACACATGTGAGGGCACCACGCCGCCACGGGCGTATTGCTTGTCGCCTTGGCCGGGCACCACGGTCTGGCGGTCGCCGTTGATGTGGTAGCTGGCTTCCATGTAATAGACCAGGGGCAAGTCCAGCACATCGAGCCAGATCACGGGCTCGGTGCCGTCGTGGCCGTGTTCGTGCCACAGGCCCGTGGGGGTCAAGATCAAGTCGCCCCGGCTCATGGGGCATTTCGCGCCGTCCACCGTGGTCCAGGCGCCTTCGCCTTCCACCACCATGCGCACCGCGTTGGGGGTGTGGCGGTGGCTGGGGGCCCATTCGCCGGGCATGAGCAGTTGCATGCCCAAATACATGGCGGCTGAGGCCTGCATTTTGTCCAGACCATGGCCGGGGTTGGCCAGCACCAGCACGCGGCGTTCGGCTTTTTCAATCGGGGTCAACTCGCCCGCTTTGAGCAGCAGCGGCTTGATGTCTTGGTAAGCCCAGCAGGTGGGCTGGGTTTGGCGGGTGGGCACCTTGGGCGGCAGCACACCGCGCAGGCTGGGCCACAGGGGCACCAGGTTCACGTTGCGCAGGTCTTGCACATAGTCTGCGGGCAGGTCTTCGATGCGGCCGAGGTCATTCATGAGTGTGTCTCCGTTTTATTCAGTTGTGCTGTGCGGCGTCGAGGCAGTTGCCCACGTTCCAGCCATACAGCCAGGCCATCGCATCATAAAAGCGCTCGGGGCTGCGGCCGCGCCACAAGTCATTGCGCACCAAGCGCTCCACACCTTTGGCGTGGTAGATGCGGCCCATCTCGCGGCTCGAGAGCACGATGCGGGCGGTTCGGGCCACGCGGGCACGTTGGTACATGTCCAGTGCTTGCGGCCAGTCGTTCTGGTGCACGCGCAGCGCTTCACCCAAGGTCACAGCGTCTTCCATCGCCATGCAGGCGCCTTGTGCCATGTATTGGGTGGTGGGGTGGGCTGCGTCGCCCAGCAAGGTCACTCGGCCATAGGTCCACTGGCCAATCGGCTCGCGGTCGGCGGTGGCCCAGCGCTTCCAGGTCTTGGGCAGGTCGATCAATTGGCGCGCCTTGGGGCTGATGCCTTGAAAGTAGCTTTGCACTTCTTCTTTGCTGCCGTCTTTGACGCCCCATTCTTCTTGCTCGCGGCTGTGGAAGGTGACCACCACGTTGTATTGCTCACCGCCGCGCAGCGGGTAGTGCACCAGGTGGCAGTTGGGGCCCACCCAAATGGCGGCGGCGTTCCACTGCAGGTCTTGCGGAAAGTCTTTTTTCTCGACCACAGCGCGGTACACCACATGGCCCGTGACGCGGGCCGGGTCGCCCACAAACTGCTCGCGCACCACCGATTTGACGCCATCGGCCCCGATCAGCGCGCAGCCCTGGAAGGTCTTGCCGTTTTGGTCCCACACGGTCACGCTGTGCTCGTCTTGCTCGATGCGCACTGCGCGGGTGCTGGTGTGGAACTGCACTTGACCGGTTTCTTGCGCCGCTTCGAGCAGTGACAAATGCACATCGGCGCGGTGGATCACGGCATAAGGATTGCCAAAGCGTTGGCGAAATTTTTCGTCGGTGGGGATCTTACCGACTTGGTATTCGTCGATCGCGTCGTGCATCACCATGAAGTCGGTGTAGACGGCGCGGCCCCTGGCCTTGTCACCAATGCCCAACGCATCAAACGCATGAAAGCCGTTGGGGCCAATTTGGATGCCCGCGCCGATCTCACCAATCTCGGGGGCTTGTTCCAGCACGGTGACTTGAAAGCCTTGACGCACCAGTGCAAGGGCAGCGGCCAAGCCGCCAATACCGCCACCAGCGACGATGACGGGAAGTTGAGTGGGCGCAGTGCTCATGGAGGCTCCAGCCGATGAATTTGAAAAGTGAGGAGATTATATGCATGCATATTAATTTTGCAAAACCTTGTCAGATTGTTTTTGTCGATTGAAAACCCTAGAGGAAATTGGACAGGTCGCCGACACTCAAAGCGACTAGAATTAGCCGACCGTCCGGTTGGTTAATTCAAGCAGACCGGATTTGAACTTCTCAGAAAGCGTTGACCCATGTCCCAAGTCCTGCAAAGTTTCATCGGTGGCCAGTGGATCGGCCAACAAGGCGCGCAAGCCTTGCGCAGCGCCCTCAATGGCCAAGCCTTGTACCAAACCCACGCCGAAGCCATCGACTTTGGCGCCGCGGTGCATCACGCCCGCACCGTGGGCTTGCCCAATTTGCTCAAGCTGGACTTTCAAGAACGTGCCCAGCGCCTCAAAGCCCTGGCAAAGTACCTGGGTGAGCACAAGGAAAAGCTCTACGCCATCTCGGCCCACACGGGCGCCACCCGCGCCGACAGCTGGGTGGATATCGAAGGCGGCGCGGGCACTTTGTTTGCGTATTCGGGCATGGGCAGCAACGAGCTGCCCAGCGGCAACCTGATCCACGAAGGCCCGGCGTTCCCTTTGGGCAAAAAAGGCGGCTTTGCGGGCACGCACATCCTGGTGCCGCGCGGCGGCATTGCGGTGCACATCAACGCCTTCAACTTCCCCATCTGGGGCTTGCTTGAAAAGTTCGCCCCCAGCTTTTTGGCGGGCATGCCTTGCATCGGCAAACCCGCATCATCGACCAGCTACTTGACCGAAGCCATGGTGCGCTTGGTGGAGCAATCGGGCATCTTGCCTGCCGGTTCGCTCCAGCT
>NZ_JBBAPF010000007.1:0-108043 GCF_040400975.1 Limnohabitans sp.
CAGCTCTTGCCCTGTGCCTTGCAGGAGTGGCTGCCGGCCGGTCATCTGGCGTACTTCATCAGTGACACGGTCGACAGCCTCGAGCTGAAGGCCTTCCATGCCCGCTATGCAGGTGGTGGCTCACGCAACCAGCCGTTTCATCCGGCCATGATGGTCAAGGTGCTGGTCTACGCCTACGCCACGGGCGTGTTCAGCTCGCGCAAGATTGCCAAGAAGCTGCACGAGGACATTGCCTTTCGGGTCCTGGCGGCCGATAACTTTCCGGCGCATCGCACGATCCGGGACTTTCGTGCGCTGCACCTGGCCGAGTTCACCGAACTGTTTACGCAGGTGGTGCGCCTGGCCCGTGAGATGGGGCTGGTCAAGCTCGGTACCGTGGCCATTGACGGCACGAAGATCAAGGCCAATGCCAGCCGTCACAAGGCCATGAGCTATGGGCGCATGCAGATCGCTGAGGTCGAACTCAAGGCGCAGATTGCCGATCTCATGAAGAGGGCCGCTGCTGCGGATCAGGCCGAGCGCGATGAGCCCGAGCTGGACATACCGGCTGAGATTGAACGGCGCCAAGCGCGTCTGGCAGCCATTGAGGCGGCCAAGGCACGGCTTGAAGAGCGTCAGCGCCAGGCCGATACGCAGCGCGGCCGCAGTCAAGATGATGATCGCCGCCCGAGGGGCCCAGATGGCAAGCCCAAGGGGGGCGGGCCTTACCAGCGCGATTTCGGCGTGCCCCCAGCCAAAGCCCAGGACAACTTTACCGATCCTCAGTCACGCATCATGAAGCGCGCAGGCGGCGGGTTTGACTACTGCTTTAACGCCCAGACTGCAGTCGATGAGACTGCTCACATCATCGTTGCCGCCGAAGTGGTCAACACCAGCTCGGACGTGCATCAATTGCCCAAAGTGCTCGATGCGCTCAAGGCTCATACTGGGCAACAGGCCAAGCAGGTTCTGGCCGATGCGGGCTACCGCAGCGAAGCCGTCATGGCAGAACTTTCGAAAACGCTGCCGCAGACCGAATTGGTCATCGCTTTGGGGCGCGAAGGCAAGCAGCAAACCCAACCGGCTGATGCACAGCGCTACCCGCACACGCTGGCCATGCGAGCCAAGCTCCAAACTGAGCAAGGCAAAGCGGCGTATCGCAAGCGCAAGTGGATCGCCGAGCCGCCCAACGGGTGGATCAAGAGCGTGCTGGGCTTCAGACAATTCAGCATGCGGGGACTGGAAAAGGCAAAGGCCGAGTTCAAGCTCGTGTGCATGGCGCTCAATCTGCGAAGAATGGGCGCCATGAGGATGGCATGAGGGGCAAAACGGGCTCAGATAGCGCTAAAAGCAGCCCAAACAAAGGGCCGTGACGTCCTCTTGCGGCTCGCTGGGGTGTTTTGCTGAAATATTAAGCAGGCCGATCGCAACACATCACTTTGCGCGACAGATCAAAACCTTCTGCCGCCCAGGCTCCTAGTACGCTTGAAACTCGTTGCTGTCCCGGCTGAGCAATTGCATCAGTTTGGGGTGGATGAAGAGCTTTTCTTTCCCATAGGTCATTTCGCGCAGCACACCCAAGGCCACGAGCTCTTTCAAATACCGCGATGCGGCTTGCCGTTGCCCAATCTTCTTGTCCACGAGGTTGCCAATTCGGCAGTAGGGCTGTTCAAAGATCACATCCACCAGCTCGCGGCTGTAGATTTTGGGCAAGCTCAGGCGAATGTGTTCGGTGGTGTGTTCAGCCAATTGCCGGATTGCCGCAATCTTTCCTGTGGTCCATCGCGATGTTTCTTCCACCGCTTTGAGCATGAACAAGACCCAAGGCTCCCAAGCTTGGTCCCGCGTGACTTCCAGCAAAAGGCGGTAATAGTCGGCTTTGTTCGCGATGATGTGCCGACTCAAATAGAGGATGGGCAGGTTCAACAACTCTTGCTGGATCAGAAAGAGGATGTTGATGACACGGCCTGTGCGTCCGTTGCCGTCCGTGAAGGGGTGAATGGCTTCAAATTGGTAATGCCCAACAGCCATTCGTATCAATGGGTCCAGTTCGGTTTCGTTGTGCAGAAAGCGTTCCCAGTTGGCCAGCAGGGTTCGCAACCGGTCTTCCCCTTCCGGCGGTGTGTAGATCACTTCGCCCGTTCGGTCGTTGGCCAGTTGGGTACCGGGTGTACGCCGGATATCCATGTCTGCACCTTTGAGGGTGCGACACACTTCAACCGCCGTGGCCGTGCACAGTGGCCTGGATTGGAGTGACCGATAGCCATGGTGCAGTGCGGTTCGGTAACGCAAGGCTTCTTTGGTGGCGTGATCGGCTTGCCCATCACCATCAACGTGTTGAAACAGCTGGTCGGTGGTGGTGACGATATTTTCGATTTCCGAGCTGTCTTTGGCCTCCAATAGCGGAATCGTGTTGATAAGCATGGTCTGGTTGGGGATCAGCTCGGCGGCTTGTTTCAGCTCGGCCAATGCAGCGCGGGCCGTAATGCAGGCACGCAGCACTGCTTTGCTTTCCAGGTCGTGCCCCGGAGGCAGTGTCGGTAAGTGGTTGTGCGCCCGGTCTGGCCGCCAAACGGTTTCGATGTCGTACATGTACTTGAAATTAAATTATTGAAACATGTTCGAAGAATATGTTCTCATGAGCGACACGTCAAGCAAACGTGTCGCAATAATTCAATTTTTCAAACATGAGAGTAGCCTCATGTTCTTGGCGAGTACACGTCACCCCTATCATGTCGCCAAAATAGGGTTTTGACGACATGTGGTTTCGGATCGATCAAATATCGATATTGCCCGCCCGCAGCGCGTTGCCCTCCATGAAGGCTGGCGGTGCGCTTTGATTTCTAGGGCGTAGTTTCGGTTGATTCAGTCCAAGCGGTATTGCGCAGCCAGCTTCAAAAAGCCCTGCACATCGGGGTCGAGTCCGGTTTCGGACTGCAAAATATCGCCCACGGCAGGCGCTGTTTGCGCGGCCAGTCGGGCATCTAAAAACAGCAATCGGGATCGGCGGGCCAACACGTCTTCCACGCTCAGTGCGTATTCGTAGCGGGCCGCAAAGCGCACCATGGCTTCGCTCAGGCTCGGGGTCAACCAGTGGTTGGCGCCGGGCAGTTGGGCCAGCCAGGTTTGTTCGTTGCCATAGCTGTGTGCACCTTCGGCCTCGCCCAAGGAGACCGCGGGGCCAGCCTCCGCCCCCACCGCCCCCACCGCACCGAACAAAGGCAGGTGCGCGGTTTGTGCCGGTCCGCGTGGCAGCAGGCGTGCGTGGTCCACACACTTTTGCAGCACGTCTTCGGCCATCGCGCGGTAGGTGGTCCATTTGCCGCCGGTCACCGTGACCAGGCCCGAACGGCTGACGACCACGGTGTGTTCGCGGCTCAGGGCTTTGGTGTTGTCGCCATCGCTTTGCGGCGGTTTGACCAAGGGACGCAAACCGACCCAAATGCTTTTGACATCTGGGCGCCCCGGTGCGCGCTTCAAATAGCGCGCAGACTCTTGCAAGATGAAGTCGATTTCGGCTTCAAAAGCCAACGGCTCGCGGGCCAAATCGTCACGCGGTGTGTCGGTGGTGCCCAAGATCACTTGGCCCAACCAAGGCACGGCAAACAGCACGCGGCCATCGGCGGTTTTGGGCACCATCAGGGCCTCTGGGTTGGGCCAAAAACTTTTGTCCACTACCAGGTGCACGCCCTGACTGGGGGCCACCATGGCTTGCGTGCTGCCGTCTTGCTCGCGCAGCGCATCCACCCACACGCCCGTGGCATTGACCACGCAACGCGCCTGAATTTCGTGTGTTTGGCTGGTGAGGGTGTCGGTGCATTGCAAGCCAGTCACTTGGCCTTCGGTGTAGAGCAGGCGTTCGGCCCGCATGCGGTTGAGCAGCAAGGCCCCTTGGCTCGCTGCGCTGCGCGCCAGCGCCAGCGCCAGCTTGGCATCGTTGAACTGCCCGTCCCAATACTTCACGCCACCACGCAATCCCGCAGCTTGCACCGTTGGCAAGCAGGCCAGCGTGTCTTGGCGCGACAAAAACTCGGTGCGCCCCAAGCCGGATGCGCCGGCCAAGGCGTCGTACACCTTGAGGCCGATGCCGTAGAACGGCTTTTCCCACCACGCATAGGTGGGCATGACAAAGGGCAGCGCTTGGGCCAGGTGCGGGGCGTTGCGCAGCAAGGTGCTGCGCTCGTGCAGGGCTTCGCGCACCAGGTCGAGCTGGCCTTGGGCCAAATAGCGCACGCCACCGTGCACCAACTTGGTCGACCGCGACGAGGTGCCTTTGGCAAAGTCATCGGATTCCACCAAGACCACGCGGTAACCGCGCGAGGCCGCATCCAAGGCCAAACCCAAGCCCGTGGCGCCACCACCCACAACGGCCAGGTCATAGACGGTGTCAGCCTGCAACTGCGCCACGAGGTCAGCTCGGCGGGTGGGCAGGGGTGGTGCAAGTGGGGGTGGGGTCTGCATGGATTAAAGTGGCTGGATCCCACAGATTATGGTTCGATACGCCCATGACTTACCTTCTCGCCCTCGACCAAGGCACGTCCAGTTCGCGCAGCATCGTGTTCAACGCTCAGGGTCAGATCATGGCCATGGCGCAGCAAGAGATCACGCAGATCTACCCCCAGCCCGGCTGGGTGGAGCACGACCCGATGCAGATTTGGCAAACCCAGCTGGCCACGGCCGTTGAGGCGCTGGCCAAGAGCGGCATCAGCGCAGCCCAAGTGTCGGCGCTGGGCATCACCAACCAACGCGAAACCACGGTGGTGTGGCGCAAAGGCTCGGGCCAGCCGATTCACAACGCCATCGTGTGGCAAGACCGCCGCACCGAGCCGGCTTGCGCGGCCCTGCGTGAACAAGGGCTGGCGGACACGATCCAGGCCAAAACCGGCTTGCTGGTGGACGCGTATTTTTCTGGCACCAAACTGCAATGGCTGTTGGACAACGTGCCCAACGCCCGCGCCCAAGCCGAGCGCGGCGAATTGCTGTTTGGCACGGTGGACAGCTGGCTGATGTGGCAGCTGAGCGGTGGCGCGGTGCACGCCACCGATGTGAGCAACGCCTCGCGCACGATGCTCTTCAACATCCACACCCACCAATGGGACACCGAGTTGCTGGCGGCCTTGCGCATCCCGCACGCCATGATGCCCACGGTGCACGCCTCTAGCGCGGTGTATGGCCAGATGCGCCCCGAGCTGCTGGGCCATGCCATCACGATCGGCGGGGTGGCGGGCGACCAACAAAGCGCCCTGTTTGGCCAAGCTTGCTTTGGCGCGGGCATGGCCAAAAACACTTATGGCACTGGCTGCTTCATGCTCATGCACACGGGCCACACGGCCATGCATTCGCAAAATGGTTTGATCACCACCAGCGCGGCACAAGTGGCGGTAAAGGTGACGGCACAACCCAAGAGCGCGCCGCAGTTTGCTTTGGAGGGCAGCGTGTTTGTGGGCGGTGCCGTGGTGCAGTGGCTGCGCGATGGCCTGGGCGCCATTCGCCACAGCAGCGAGGTGCAAGCCTTGGCCGAAAGCGTGCCCGATTCGGGCGGCGTGATGGTGGTGCCTGCCTTCACCGGGCTGGGTGCGCCCTATTGGAGGCCGGATGCACGCGGCTCCATCACGGGCCTGACGCGTGGTAGCACTGTGGCGCACATTGCGCGTGCGGCCCTGGAGAGCATCGCCTTTCAAAGCGCGGCTTTGTTGCAAGCCATGGGCCGCGATTTGGCGCAGGCGGGCGTGGCCCCGGTGCAAGAGTTGCGCGTGGACGGCGGCGCGTGCGTCAACAACCTGCTCATGCAGTTTCAGGCCGACTTGCTGGGCCTGGATGTGGTGCGCCCCGAAGTGACCGAGACCACCGCTCTGGGCGCGGCTTATTTGGCGGGCTTATCGACGGGCGTGTACGCCAGCACCGAAGAGTTGAGCGCGCAGTGGCGCGTGGAACGGCGCTTCAGCCCGCAGCGCCTGCCCGACTTCGCCGCCAAACAAATGGCGCTGTGGGAACACGCGGTGCGCAAGACGGTGCTTTGAGGCTCAAATATCGATGTTCCCCGCCCGCAGCGCGTTGCTCTCGATGAAGTGGCGGCGTGGCTCCACCTCGTCGCCCATGAGCATGGTGAACACGCGGTCGGCTTCGATGGCGTCGTCGATCTGCACGCGCAGCAGGCGGCGCACGGTGGGGTCCATGGTGGTTTCCCACAGCTGAGCGGGGTTCATTTCGCCCAAGCCTTTGTAGCGCTGGCGGCTGGTGGTGCGTTCGGCTTCGCTGATGAGCCAATGCATGGCCTGGCGGAAGTCGCCCACTTTTTCTTCTTTCTGACGCTCGCCTTCACCGCGGCTGGCTTTGGCACCTTCGCCCAGCAAGCCGCGGAAGGTCTCGGCCGCTTCGGCCAGCGCGCCATAGTCGGCACCGTGCACAAAGTCTTGGGTGATGATGCTGCTCTTGATGTTGCCGTGGTGGCGGCGGCTGATGCGCAGAATGGGTTTGTCGGTGCGCACGTCAAATTCGGCGCTCACTTCGGCAGGGATGCCGGTGGTGTTGAGTTCACGCAGCTTGGCTTGCAGCGCGGGGGCGCAGGCGGCGGCTAACTCCATGTTGTCGAGGTTGAGCGACACGCCATCGGCCATGGCGCGCAGGGCTTCGGCGTCCATGAAATTGGACAGGCGGGCGATGACTTGTTCGGCCACTTGGTGTTTGCGGGCCAGTGCTTCTAGGGTTTCGCCCGTCAGCACTTGGGGCGCAGCGCCGCCGGTGCTGATGCTGGCGTCTTTGAGCGCGATGCGCAGCAAGAAACCGTCGAGCGCCGGGCCGTCTTTGAGGTACAGCTCTTCTTTGCCGGCCTTGACTTTGTAGAGCGGTGGCTGGGCAATGTAGATGTGGCCACGCTCCACCAAATCAGGCATTTGACGGTAGAAGAAGGTGAGCAGCAATGTGCGGATGTGCGCGCCGTCCACGTCGGCGTCGGTCATGATGATGATGCGGTGGTAGCGCAGTTTGTCGACGTTGAAGTCGTCGGTGCCACTCTTGCCCGATTCGGCGCTGGCTTTGCCAATGCCGGTGCCAAGCGCCGTGATGAGCGTGACGATTTCGTTGCTGGTGAGCAGCTTTTCGTAGCGGGCTTTCTCCACGTTCAAGATCTTGCCGCGCAGGGGCAAGATGGCCTGGAACTTACGGTCGCGGCCTTGCTTGGCCGAGCCGCCGGCCGAATCTCCCTCGACGATGTAGATTTCGCACAGGGCCGGGTCTTTTTCTTGGCAGTCGGCCAGTTTGCCGGGCAAGCCCATGCCGTCGAGCACGCCTTTGCGGCGTGTCATCTCGCGGGCTTTGCGGGCGGCTTCGCGGGCGCGGGCGGCTTCCACAATCTTGCCGCAGATGATCTTGGCGTCGTTCGGGCGCTCTTCCAAAAAGTCGGTCAAGGCCTTGGCCACGATGTCTTCCACCGGGGCGCGCACCTCGCTCGACACCAGCTTGTCTTTGGTCTGGCTGGAGAACTTGGGCTCGGGCACTTTGACGCTCAGCACGCAGCACAGGCCTTCGCGCATGTCGTCACCGCTGACTTCAACTTTTTGCTTTTTGGCGATCTCGTTTTTCTCGATGTACTTGGCAATCACGCGGGTCATCGCAGCACGCAGGCCCGTCAGGTGTGTGCCGCCGTCACGTTGTGGGATGTTGTTGGTGAAGCACAGCACGTTCTCGTTGTAGCCGTCGTTCCACTGCATGGCCACTTCGACACCGATGCTGGTGCCGGGGATGCCGCCGTAACTGTCAGCAGGACGCTCGCCCATGGCGTGGAAAGCGTTGGGGTGCAGCACCTTTTTGTTGGCGTTGATGAAGTCGACAAAGCCTTTGACGCCACCAGCGCCGGAGAAGTCGTCTTCTTTGCCGCTGCGCTCGTCTTTGAGGCGAATGCGCACGCCGTTGTTCAGGAAGGACAGTTCGCGCAAACGCTTGGCCAAAATTTCGTAATGGAAATCGGTGTTCTGCGTGAAGATTTCCACGTCGGGCAAGAAGTGCACTTCGGTGCCGCGCTTGTCGGTGGCACCTGTCACGCGCATGGGCGAGACTTCCACGCCGTCCACGGTTTCGAGCAAACGGTTTTGGACAAAGCCTTTGGCAAAGTCGATCTGGTGCACTTTGCCTTCGCGGCGCACCGTCAGGCGCAGCCATTTGCTCAAAGCATTCACGCAAGACACACCCACGCCGTGTAAACCGCCGGAGACCTTGTAGCTGTTTTGGTTGAACTTGCCGCCTGCGTGCAACTCAGTCAAAGCGATTTCGGAAGCACTGCGCTTGGGCTCGTGCTTGTCGTCCATCTTCACGCCCGTGGGGATGCCGCGGCCGTTGTCGGTGACGGAAATCGAGTTGTCGGAGTGGATGGTGACCACGATGTCGTCGCAGTGGCCAGCCAGCGCTTCGTCAATCGAGTTGTCGACGACCTCGAACACCAAATGGTGCAAGCCGGTGCCATCGGACGTGTCGCCGATGTACATGCCGGGGCGTTTGCGCACGGCTTCCAGGCCTTCCAGAATCTGGATGGAGCCTTCGCCGTAGCCTTCGGATGCGCCCGCTTGGTGGGCGTCGATCTTGGGTTGCGCGGTGGTGAAAGCGTCTTCGCTGGGGTTGATGTCGTCGGTCATGTTCAATTTTCTCTGTCGCTTGAATGGCCGAAACCCGCGAAGGGTCGCGGGTTTCGATAAGGTCTATGGGCGTAGGGCGCGGGCCTTAAATGCGCATGGGCATCACCACGTATTTGAAGTTGTCGTTCTCGGGGATCGTGATCAGCGCCGAGCTGTTGCCGTCGGCCAGATCGATGCGGACCATGTCCTGGCCCATGTTGGCCAACACGTCGATGATGTAGGTGACGTTGAAGCCAATTTCGATGGCGTCGCCGCCGTAATCGATGTCGAGTTCGTCCACGGCTTCTTCTTGTTCGGCGTTGGTCGAAGCCACACGCAAGGTACCGGGCTCGAGATTCAAACGCACGCCTTTGAACTTGTCGCTGGTCAAGATGGCGGTTCGCTGCAAGCAAGACAGGAGCGCTTGGCGGCCCAGCGTCAGGTTGTTGCGGTGGCCTTTGGGAATCACACGGTTGTAGTCGGGGAACTTGCCTTCGACCAGCTTGGTCACAAACTCCATGCCGTCAAAACTGAACTTGGCTTGGTTGTTGGCAAACTGCATTTCGATCGCGCCATCGGCGTCTGACAGCAGGCGCTGCAGTTCGATCACGGTCTTGCGCGGCAAGATCACTTCTTGTTTGGTGGGCACTTCCACGTCGAGCGTGGCGGCGGTGAACGCCAAGCGGTGGCCGTCGGTGGCCACCAGGCTCAGGCGGTTGCCTTCGGCCACAAACAAAATGCCGTTCAGGTAGTAACGGATGTCGTGCACGGCCATGGCAAACGAGACCTGTCCCAGCAGTTGCTTGAGGGTCTTTTGTGGCACGCTGAACACGGGGCCAAAGCTGGCGGCTTCTTGCACCAGCGGAAAGTCTTCGGCCGGCAAAGTCTGCAAGGTGAACTTGGACTTGCCGCCCTTCAAGATCAGCTTGGCTTGTGACGATTCCAGGCTCACGGTCTGGTCGGCAGGCATGGTGCGCAAGATGTCGATCAGTTTGCGCGCGCCCACGGTGGTGGTGAAGTCGCCTGGATCACCTTCCATCTCTGCCGTGGTGCGGATCTGGATTTCGAGGTCACTGGTGGTCAGTTGCAGTGCGTGACCGGTTTTGCGGATCAGCACGTTGGCCAGTACAGGCAATGTGTGACGGCGCTCAACAATGCCGGACACGGATTGCAGGACCGACAGCAATTTGTCTTGGGTGGCCTTCAGGACGATCATTTGTCTACCTTTGGTGGTTTTTTATCGTCGCAGTTCAAATCTGGACGAAATTTTCGCTACAGGGTGCATTTTCGCCGCTTTTTGCCCAGAAAACGGGCTTCAAAGGGGTCAAATCACCGAAAACAAGCCAGAGGAGCGGGGTCATGGCGGTTTAACCCTTGAGGGTCTGCTCCAAAACGTGAAGTTGCTGGTTCAACTCGGTCATTTGCTGACGTTCAGCACCAATTTTGCGCACAGCGTGCAACACCGTGGTGTGGTCGCGCCCGCCAAACAGCTCGCCGATCTCGGGCAGGCTTTTTTGGGTCATTTCTTTGGCAAGGTACATGGCGATCTGGCGCGGGCGGGCGATGCTGGCCGGGCGCTTCTTGCTGTACATGTCGGCGACCTTGATCTTGTAATAGTCGGCCACGGTTTTCTGGATGTTTTCCACGCTGATCTGGCGGTTTTGAATCGACAGCAAATCGCGCAAGGCGTCACGGGCCAACTGGATCGAGATGTCTTTTTGGTTGAAACGCGAATAGGCCAGGATTTTGCGCAGCGCGCCCTCCAGCTCACGCACGTTGGAGCGCACATTTTTGGCCACAAAAAACGCCACCTCTTCGGGCATCTCGCTGCCTTCGCTGATGGCTTTGTTGATCAAAATCGCCACGCGCATCTCCAGCTCGGGCGGCTCCATGGCCACCGTCAGGCCCGAGTCAAAGCGCGACACCAAGCGCTCATGGATGTCGGCCAGGCCCTTGGGGTAGGTGTCGCTGGTCATCACGATGTGCGACTTTTTGGCCAACAGGGCCTCGAAAGCGTTGAAAAACTCTTCTTGCGTGCGGTCTTTGTTGGCAAAGAACTGGACGTCGTCGATCAGCAGCAAATCGAGTGAGTGGTAGTGGTGTTTGAACTCATCAAAAGTCTTGCGCTGGTAGGCTTTAACCACATCCGACACAAACTGTTCAGCATGGATGTACAAAACTTTGGCTTCGGGGCGGTCTGCGAGCAGTTTGTTGCCGATGGCGTGCATCAGGTGGGTCTTGCCCAAACCCACGCCGCCATAGATGAACAAGGGGTTGTACAGATGACCCGGCGAGCCCGAGACATGCATGGCCGCGGCACGTGCCATGCGGTTGGCAGTGCCTTCGACCAAGTTATCAAAATTCAAGGCGCTGTTGAGGCGACTGCGAAAGGGGTTGGCGGCCGATTCGTCGGCCACTGCAGTCAAAGTCACCGGCATGTCCATAGAGGAAGGCGTTGAAGCCTTCGCAGATCTGACGCCGCTTTCGCGCTGAGTGATCGCCAACTCAAGTTTGACTGGATGGCCTTGCAGGCTTTCTAACAAGGCGGACAAACGACCCGCGTATTGGGCACGAATCCAGTCCAGCTTGAAACGGTTGGCCACATATATGGTGACCGTCTGATGGTCTTTGGATACCTGTGCCGAGAGGGGTTTGATCCAGGTGTTGAATTGCTGCTCTGGCAACTCACGCGCCAAATCGTCGACGCAGGCTTGCCACAAAGATGGGCTGGGATCGGCCTGAAATTCTGGGGTCATTCCCTCGGTCATTGCGTACTTTTTTATTGTGGACAGAAGTGGTCGGGATGCACGGAACGACGGGCTTTATCAAGAGCTTATCCACATGCTGAATCGAAAAGAAAGGGGATCATAAACCACATCCAAGCTTGAACACTCCGGACACACCCTGATGGACAAAAATACAGTTTGTTTGCCGTGGATCTGAAAGTTTGCGATAATCTTGGGTTTCGCCCAAAGCTGATCCATGGCATTGGGCACAAAGGAAGAGTTATGAAACGCACCTACCAACCATCTAAGACACGTCGCGCCCGTACCCACGGCTTTCTAGTTCGCATGAAAACCCGTGGCGGCCGCGCTGTGATCAATGCACGCCGCGCCAAGGGCCGCAAGCGCCTGGCTGTCTAATGACTGTTCAGCCGTCTGCTCGTGGCCCATCGCCACTTCGGGCGGTTGCAATCGGGGCATGGCCATCGTGCAGCGTTTAAAAACACGCCCACAGTTTCAGGCTGCCCTAGCGGGTGGTACGGTCTCGCGGACAGCGCATTTCGCGTTGCATCGCCTGAACCTGCCCAAGCCCTCAGACCACCCATCGGCCCCCGCCGAACATATCGGGCCTGCACCCTCACCGGAGCAGGCCCTTTTTGACTTGTCGGGCGTTTGGCTGGGCGCCATGGTGCCCAAGCGCTGGGCGCGTCGAGCGGTGACCCGCAACGCCATCAAACGGCAGATCTACAACGTGAGTGAACGCTTTGGCGAACGACTGCCTGTAGCCGCGCACGTGGTGCGTCTGCGCACCACGTTTGATCGCAAACTGTTCATCAGCGCCAGCTCTGACCAACTCAAGTTGGCCGTGCGCCTTGAGCTGGAACAGCTTTTTGAACGCGCCGCCCTAGAACCTCTTCACCCTAAGGCCGCAGCATGATCATTCAGCGCGTTTTGATGGGTGTGGTGCGTGGCTACCGCTTGCTGCTCAGCCCCTGGCTCGGCTCCTCGTGCAGATTCGAGCCCACGTGTTCCGCCTATGCTTTGGACGCTTTGTCGGCACATGGCGCTGCGGCTGGCAGTTACCTGACCATGCACCGGTTGGTGCGTTGCAGCCCTTGGTGCAAGGGTGGCCATGACCCTGTTCCCGCACAAGCACCCCGCTTGTTCTCTGATTTGTTTTCCCCTACGTCGTCAAAGAAGACCCCATGAACGATATCCGTCGCACCATCCTTTGGGTGATTTTTGGTTTTTCCCTGGTTCTGCTGTGGGACCAATGGCAGCTTCACAATGGGAATAAAGCCACATTTTTCCCCAAGCCTGAAATAGCCGCACCAGCCCCTGCGCCCGCTGCAGGCTCCGCGCCCGCCTCGGCCACCAACGGTGCCAACGCATTGCCAACGGCCACGACAGCCGTGACGGCATCGCCTGGTCAGGTGCCCACTTCAGCATCTGGCGCTACAGCCACAGCGCGTGAAAAAATCGAGATCGAAACCGATGTGCTCAAGCTGAGCTTTGATTCGGAAGGCGGCTCTTTGGTGCGCAGCGAATTCACCAAGCACCGCGACTTGGTTGACCCCCATAAGAACATGGTGTTGCTGGACCAAAGCAGCAACCGCGTTTACATGGCGCAAACCGGTTTGATCGGCGGGGACTTCCCAACCCACAAGACCCCCATGAGTTTCAGTGGCGATCGCAAACTCAAAGATGGCCTGGATGAATTGACGGTTCGTTTTGAATCGGCCGAGATCAACGGCGTTCAGCTCGTCAAAACCTACACCTTCAAACGCGGCAGCCACGTCATCAACGTCAAGCACGACGTGGTGAACAAAGGCAGCGTGCCGGTGTCGCCACAGCTGTACATGCAGCTGGTGCGTGACGGCAACAAGCCTGAGGGCGAGTCGGCGTTTTACTTCACCTTCACCGGACCGGCTGTTTACACCGAAGCCAAGAAATACCAAAAGTTGGAGTTTTCCGACATCGAAAAGAACAAGACCGAGTTCGAAAAATCCTCTCCCAATGGTTATGTGGCCATGGTGCAGCACTACTTTGCCAGCGCTTGGCTGTTGCCTGAAGGCATTCAGCGCGAAAACTTTGCCCGCAAGGTCGACACCAACCTGTACGCCGTGGGCATGATCACGCCGTTTGCAGAGCTGGCCCCTGGCCAGACCCGCAGCCTCAGCAACCATCTGTTCAGCGGTCCACAAGAAGAAAAAGTGCTCGAAGCCCTGTCGCCAGGCCTGGACTTGGTGAAAGACTATGGCTGGTTGGCCATGCTGTCCAAGCCTTTGTACTGGCTGCTGGACCAACTGCACAGCGTGCTGCAAAACTGGGGCTGGGCCATCGTCGCCTTGGTGCTGTTGATCAAGATCGCTTTCTATTGGCTCAACGCCAAGGCCTACTCCAGCATGGCCAAGATGAAAGCCATCAACCCCAAGATCATGGAAATGCGTGAGCGCCTGAAAAACAACCCGCAGCAAATGCAGCAGGAGATGATGAAGATTTACCGTGAAGAGAAGGTCAACCCCATGGGCGGCTGCTTCCCGATCATGGTTCAGATCCCTGTTTTCATTGCGCTGTACTGGGTGCTGTTGTCCAGCGTGGAGATGCGCAATGCCCCATGGCTGGGCTGGATTCAGGACTTGGCAGCGCCCGATCCTTACTACATCTTGCCGCTGATCATGACGCTGACGACTTTGCTGCAAACGGCATTGAACCCCGCGCCACCCGATCCGATGCAAGCCAAATTGATGTGGATGATGCCGCTGATTTTCTCGGTGATGTTCTTCTTCTTCCCGTCCGGCTTGGTGCTCTACTGGATCACGAACAACATCTTGTCGATTGCACAGCAGTGGATGATCAACACCCGCATGGGCGTACCGCCGCAGTTCAACTTGCCAAAGTTCAAGTAAAACCACCCCACCCCAAGGGCCGCGCAAGCGGCCTTTTTTTGCTTCACCCCGTCCAAGACCGCCATGCTCGCCAGACACCAAGAACCCATCGTCGCCATCGCCACCGCACCCGGTCGCGGTGCGGTGGGCATTGTGCGAGTCTCGGGCCGCAATTTGGCGTCACTGATTCACGCGCTGTGCGGCCGCGCGCTCAAGCCGCGCGAGGCCACGTATTTGCCCTTTGTCGATGCCGATGGCAGCCCGATCGACCACGGCTTAGCGCTGCATTTTGTGGCCCCGCACTCGTTCACAGGCGAAGACGTGCTGGAGTTGCAGGCACACGGTGGTCCGGTGGTTTTGCAGCTGCTGGTGGCGCGCTGCCTGCAAGCGGCGGCCAAGGTGGACCCCGCCACAGGCCAGCCGCACTTGGCAGGTTTGCGCGTGGCGCAACCGGGCGAGTTTTCCGAACGTGCATTTCTGAACGACAAGATCGACTTGGCTCAGGCTGAAGCGATTGCCGACCTGATCGATGCCAGCACCGAAGCTGCGGCTCGCAGCGCCAGCCGTTCTTTGGCGGGTGATTTCTCCAAAGAGATCCATCTGCTGCGCGATGCGCTGATTCACCTGCGCATGTTGGTCGAGGCCACGCTGGACTTCCCGGAAGAAGAGATCGACTTTTTGCAAAAGGCCGATGCACAGGGCCAGCTGAACCGTCTGCAAGCGGCCTTGGACACGGTGCTGGGCAAAGCCCGACAAGGTGCCTTGTTGCGTGAAGGCATCAAGGTGGTGATTGCAGGCCAGCCCAATGCGGGCAAGAGTTCGCTGCTCAACGCGCTGGCCGGGGCCGAGCTGGCCATCGTCACGCCCATAGCGGGCACCACGCGCGATGTGGTGCAGCAAACCATTCAAATCGAAGGCGTGCCACTGCATGTGATCGACACCGCCGGGCTGCGCGAAGGTGAAGGCGTAGACGAGGTCGAGCAAATCGGCATTGCCCGCGCCTGGGGTCAGATCGACAACGCCGACGCGGTGCTGTTTTTGCACGATCTGACGCGAGTGGGCCAAGCCGATTACGACATGGCCGATGCCGACATTGCCACCGCCCTGCAAAGTCGCTTGCCTGCCAGCGTGACGGTGATCGATGTTTGGAACAAAGCCGATGCGGCCAGCGTTGAACAAGTTCGCACAGGCTTGACGCTCTCGGCCCGCACTGGCGAAGGCCTAGAGGCCCTGCGCCAGCAACTGCTACAGCAAGCCGGTTGGCAACAAGCCAGCGAAGGCCTGTTCATCGCCCGGGAACGCCATGTGCAGGCGCTGCACCGCGTACGCGAACACCTGGAAGTGGCCGATGCCCATTTGGCTGCGCAAGCGCAAAACCTCGATCTGTTGGCCGAAGAACTGCGCTTGGGCCAAAACGCGCTCAACGAGATCACGGGCGAGTTCAGCGCCGATGATTTGCTGGGCGTGATCTTTTCGAGCTTTTGCATCGGCAAATAGCAAGGCTTCCTGATCGATCCGCCGACTTCCGCAAAACTTTAGTAAACCTGCGTCACTGCAGGTTTTTTGTCCCACTCTGGTCTTGCATGTTCCGCAGCAATCCGCAAGAATGTGAGCCCAGATGTGTGCCCATGATGAACTGCGGTGTGCCCATGGCGATGCCTGTGTGTGCCCTAAACCCCTTCTGAAGTGGTGGAGAAATCACGTTCTTCTTGGGAGCACATGGTGGGCAAGTCGCTTGAATACCTCGCCGATAAGCGTTTCAGGTCGTGTGCCCATGGTCAAGCCGTTTTCATGGGCATACGCTACTGCGAGGGGGTGAATGATGGCGCTATCGGATACGAAACTGCGGAACCTGAAACCTGCGGGCAAGGCATATCAGGAAGCCGACGACGGCGGGCTGTTCATAGAAGTCCTGCCCGGCGGGGCGAAGGTTTGGCGGATGCGCTACCGTAACGGCGGGCGTGGAACCAAGCAAGAAAAGGTTACGCTTGGCAACTACCCAGCCTATTCACTGGTCGATGCCCGCACCTGGCGGGACGATTGCAAGGCACTGGCCGGGCGTGGACTCTCCCCGATGGCCTTGAAGCGCGGCGACTCCATACCCAAGGATTTGCCCCCGGCGGCGAAAGAATTGGCTCAATTCTTCATCCGCAATTGGTGCATGAAGGCCATGGCCAAGGTAAAAGCCAAAGAGGATGCATCGAGGGAAGCCGACACGGTGGAGGCCTTTACCCTGCGTTGGTATGCCGAGATTGTCGAACCCGCAAACAGCAATCCTCGCAACATCAAGCGCATTCTCGACAAGGACGTAATCCCGGCAATCGGCGCGAGGCAAATTACCGACGTGACCGTGACCGACATTCTGGCAATTACTGACAAGATCAAGAATCGCGGGGCCGACCAAATGGCGCTGCAAACCCGAAACGTGCTGAAACGGCTGTTTGCCTATGCCATAGCGCGGGAGAAAACCCAGTTCAACCCGGCTGCCGCCATTGAGGCGAAGTTCATCGCCCAAGCCAGGAGCAGGGATGTAGCCTTGCCCCCGGAGGAAGTCGGCAAACTGTTGCGTGCCATCTACCAGTCGAGCATGAAGCGTGCGCACAAGCTGGCATTGCACCTACTGATCCTGTGCATGGTGCGCAAGTCGGAACTGATCGAGGCCAAATGGGAAGAGCTTGATCTTGAAAAAGGTGAGTGGGCCATTCCAGGTGAGCGCATGAAGAAGGACAAGCCGCACCTTGTTTCACTGTCCCGGCAAGCAGTGGCCATGTTCGAGGAATTGAAAGCGCTGGCCAGTGATTCTGAGTGGGTATTCCCCAGTTCACACAGCCTGAAGCAGCCAATCGCCAAAAGCACTCTGAATGTTGCGGTGCGGGCTCTGGCGGTCGACGTACGGGACTTTGTGATTCACGATTTCCGGCGTACGGCATCAACTCACCTGCATGAAGCGGGCTTCAATTCAGACTGGATTGAGAAGTGTCTCGCGCATGAAACAAAGGGCATCCGGGGCGTCTATAACCGAGCGCAATATGCCGGCCAACGGAGGGAGATGTTGCAATGGTGGGCCGACTTTGTGGACGGTCAGATTCAAAACGGGCGCGGCAAAGTGATCATCGGGCCATTTGGCAAAGCCTACGCGGCATCGTGATAAGCCCCGAGGCCGCAGGTAAAAGCACAGTCAATGATGGGCGAATCACATATGACGAAAACAAATGAAGCCGCGCTGGAGTTCGCAAAGAGGTTTTTGAGTGGCAACATCCTCAGAGATGACATTCAAGCATCGAACCCCCAAGAGCAGGATTTTTTGAGAATTGGTAACGCCCTGGAGGCAGCCTCAAAAAAACCGAATGCAATGGAATTTGATGTGCTTTTATCGCATGCTGCTGATGCTTTGTCGCGAAACGAAAGGATGCCCGAATGGCTTGCAAAATTTGCTGCTGATGTACTGCTGGGCAAGCGCAAACGTCCCACCAAACGCGGGCCGCAGGAATTCGGAAATTGGGAGCGTGATTACAAAATGTGGCGAGCAACCCAAGAAGTAGCAAAAGCCTTTGGCTTGCAGCATTACTCAAACAATGAGTTGTCGAAACAGATTACAGCAGCGGAATTAGTCAGTCGAGCGGAAGGTTGCAGTCTTGATGTAGTGGTTACAGCTTACAAGAAATGCGCTCGAAAATGGGGGTGAAATAACTTTAGTAACTCTACCCCATGTTTTAGGGGAAAGATGTGTTTAATGTTCGTGACCATGCCGGTATTTTCCGGTTCAAGCTACGGAGTAGCGAACATGGCCACACACAACCGATCTGCGCTGACGATCATTCGGCGCAAGCAAGTAGAAGCCCGCATTGGGCTTTCACGTTCAAGCATATATGCCCGTCTGCGAAAGAATCCGAAGAGACCTGGCGATTTCGATCCGACCTTCCCGAAACCGGTATCTGTTGGTGCGAAAGCCGTTGGTTGGATTGAGGCAGAGATTGATGCTTGGTTAACCGCCCAAGTTGAAAAAAGCCGCAAGGCTTGAGGGGTGGGATTTGTCGATCAACACTACCCCAAAAGAAAAGCCCGCCGGGGACGGCAATCCCACGGCAGGCGCGATCAACGACCTTAATTTTCTCACCGAATCGCGACCAGGAAAAGCGTTTGAAATCCTGCGGGCCGCTTTTGCTATGCGCGGACACACACTGCACCGAACCGATCCAGCAGACGGGCAGGTGACGTATTGGGCCGAACATTGGAGGCTGGTGCGGCACCTGCCCACCCTGCACGATGCGGCGCTGTTCTTGGCGCAGATCGGGGGGGGCTGTGATCGTGATGACTGACCCCAACGAACAATTTCGGGCAGCTATCCTGGCCGCTGGCCTGACCCCGCCTGATGAAATTCACGCCGATGGCAAGCTGCACCGTTTCCCCAGCAGTGAGAGGCGCGGTGATGATTCCGGCTGGTACGTAGTGCACACCGACGGCGTACCGGCTGGCGCGTTCGGTTGCTGGCGTGAGGGGCTGACACAACATTGGTGCAGCAAGACCCCGGAGGCCATGACACCGGTTGAGCGCGAAGCCCACCGGCAAAAGGTGGAAGCCATGCGCCAGCAACGTGAGGCTGACAAGACCCAATGTCAACAACAAGCGGGGCAGTTTGCGCTGCAACGCTGGCAGGCCGCAACCCCAGCAACCGAACACCCTTACCTAACCGCCAAGGGTGTGCAAGACCACGGCGTGAAGCTTGAAGGCGAGGCCCTGCTGATCTCCATGCGGGACACGGCGGGCACCTTGCACAGTCTGCAAGTGATCGACCCTGAGGGCGGCAAACGCTTTCAACCGGGCGGGCGCATCAAGGGCTGTTATCACGCCATTGGCAAGCCTGAGGGCGTGCTGATCGTGTGCGAGGGGTACGCCACGGGCGCAAGCATCCATGAGGCCACGGGGTACGCGGTAGCGGTGGCCTTCAACGCGGGCAACCTGGAATCGGTTGCCCTGGCCCTGCACCAAAAATACCCGGCCCTGCGGTTGATCCTGGCCGCTGATGACGATTGGAAAACCCCAGGCAACCCCGGTATGACCAAGGCCACGCAAGCGGCGCGGGCGGTGGGCGGGTGGGTGGCTGTGCCCACGTTCCCGGCTGATCGACCCGTGAAGGCGACCGACTTTAACGACCTGCACCAGTTGGCCGGATTGGACGCGGTGAGAGCGTGCATAGATGGGGCGCAACCCGAGACGGCTGAGACATTCCCGGCCTTCCCCGATGGGGTCGATCCGGTGGGCGACCAATGGCCCGAGCCGTTGCCTCTGATAGACAGCATCACCTCCGAGCCGTACCCGCTGGATGCGTTGCCCACCGCAATGCGCGAAGCGGTTCTGGAAGTGCAGGGGTTTGCCCAGGCACCTATGGCAATGGTGGCTACTTCGGCACTGTCTGCTTTGAGCATGGCCGCGCAAGCCCTGCACGACGTCAAGCGTGCCGAAAAACTTACCGGACCGATTGGTCTGTTCACCCTGGTGCTGGCCGATTCCGGGGAGCGTAAGACCACCTGCGACGATTTCTTTATGCCTGCGATCCGGCAGTGGCAGCGCGGACAAGAGGAAGCGATGCGTCCCCAGGTCGAGAGCCATGAAGCCGCAATGGACGCCTGGAACGCCGAGCGTGAAGGCGTCGTGGCGAAGATCAAGGAGCTGAGCAAAAACGGCAAACCGACGGACGCACTCAAGCGCGATCTGGTTGACCTGCAAGCCGAAAAGCCTGAACCACCTCGGGTGCCCCGGCTGATCTATTCCGACATCACCCCGGAGGAATTGGGCTACCAGCTGGCGAAGCGGTGGCCGTCGGCTGCGATCACGACCAGCGAGGGCGGCACAGTTTTGGGCGGGCACAGCATGACCGGCGACAGTGCCATGCGCAACATGGCTCGGCTGAACGATCTGTGGAGCGGGCAGGAAATCAGTTCCGACCGTCGGACGTCCGAATCGTGGGTGGCGCGTGGTGCCCGGTTGACCGTGGGGTTGCAGGTGCAAGAATCCACCTTGCGATCGTTCTTTGACAAGTCGGCGGGGCTGGCACGTGGCACTGGGTTTCTGGCTCGGTTTCTGGTGGCGTGGCCGCAATCGACCCAGGGCAAACGCCTGTTCAAGGATGCCCCAGACCAGTGGCCCAAGCTGGCCGCGTACCACCAGCGGATCGAGCGAATTCTGAGCGTGCCGACACCGATGGATGACGGCGGCGCACTGACCCCGAGCCTGATCCCGCTGAGTGCCGAGGCTAAGGCGATGTGGGTTGTGTACCACGACGAAGTGGAAATCCAGCTGGCCGCGGGGGGCGATTATGCGGACGTGCGGGACGTCGCTTCTAAGTCGGCAGACAACGCGGCACGGCTGGCGGCACTGTTCCACATCTTTGAATATGGCGGTGGCGGTGCCATTGGTCTGGAGGCGATGGAAGCCGGGTGCATGGTGGCCGCGTGGCACCTGCAAGAGTCACGGCGGTTCTTTGGGGAAATTGCTGTGCCGGTTGAAATGGCAGACGCCATGCGCATGATCCGTTGGGCGGTGGAGGTTGGCCGGACCCAAGGGGGCACGTTGGCAACGCGTGATCTTCAGCGACTCGGGCCAGTGCGCAGCAAAGACCGTTTGGACGCTGCGCTGCGGGAGTTGCAGGCCCACCACCACATCAGGCAGCGCACCGAGGGCAAGCGCAAGCTGGTGGAAATCAACCCGGCATTGCTGGAGGCAACAGCACCATGAGCCTACTCGCAACCCTTAGGGCCAAAAAACAGAACCGAGAGGTTGCGACGTTGACCGTTGCGACAGGTGCGACACATGAGGGGGTAAAGACTTCAACTGTCGCAAGAGTCGCAACTGTCAGCGTCGCATGGCATCAAGAAATGCCATGTACTGCAAACGAACCTGTGCCCCCAGCGCTAGTGGCCGCCCCTGATCTCTGGTGTTGGCCGTATACCCAGGTAATGAACGCCACCGAGCTGGGCACCTTTACGGCACGACTATCGCAGTTCACCGATAAGGGATTGAGCCATGACGATGCCGAACGTCTGGCCGATACTCTCGTGATCCGGGACCGTGATGGCGATGACCGGAGACTGTGTCTGGAATGCGCCCACCTGCAAGGCGTTCGCCACCGGCGATGTGGCAACTGGCTACTGGCGTCCGTGTCACGGGAAAGGTTTGGATTTGATCTGGTGCAATTGATGCAGCGATGTGCTGGCTTCAAAGTTGCTGCGTTTTCAGCAAAAAATTTCCAAATGATTTCGGAAAATCTTTTTGCGCAAGGGAACTGACGATGGGCGGTTTTGGTAGCGGCCGTAAGTGGGGTAAGACCACTACTGATGAGCTGTGGCGCTTGGATGTCCGATGCTTGGCGCGTGGTGGACATCTTAAGCCCGGCAATGCCTTTCGATGGCAATGGCAAAGCAACGGCGTGACGATTGCATCTATTAACCTAACCGTGCAAGTTGACCTTGTGTGGCTTCAGTACAAACAGCGCGAACGCGGGAGAGAGTGGGAAGACATGTGTTACCCGGTGAGTTTTGACTGGACGGCGTGTCACATGGGTGGAAAACGGGTTTGGTGGCAATGTCCTGTCGTGGGCTGTGGGCGGCGCGTGGCGGTGCTATACGGCGGCAGGATGTATGCGTGTAGGCACTGTCAAGGCTTAGCGTATCGATGCCAACGGGAGGTGGAATATGACCGTGCCGCTCGCAGAGCGGATATCTTGCGGAATAGATTGGGATGGGCAGCAGGGATACTGAACGGTTTAGGAGAAAAACCGAAGGGGATGCACTGGGGTACGTTTGAACGGTTTTGTGAGGAACACAATGATCACATCAATCGTGCGCATACTGGGTTGGCGCGGAGATTTGGAATCCTTTAACTAATGAGCTTTATGAACCATTCATGATCCATGTGATTACTTTTCGAATGAAATTTATGGCAATTATCAAAAATAATGTGATTGCAAAAAAATATAATCCCGTGATGGTGTTTTTTTTCAGTGTGAAATATTTAAATTTCTTTTCGAATTCTTCATTTATTAAAATCTCCGTCAGTGGAAATGACCGATCCTGCAAAAACGAAGGTGCATTGATGAATTCACGACAATCCACCCTTTTTTCAGTCAATTCGTAATGAAATTCTAACCCTGATGATTCTAATTTTTTATGAAATTCTTGATTGTTCAAATCATCGCACTTGCCCGATTTTAGCTCCTCGATTATTTTATGAGATCTGATTAAATTTGAATAAAATGTATCGGAGTGCTCGGCGGAATTGTAGAAAAATCCGAAAACGAATGAAGTTATTAGCAAAACAAGATAGAGCCTATTTATCTTTCTTGTCGGCATAATTTTCCTGAAAATATATTTTGTGTAAGTGCTCATTTGGGATTCCCAATATTTGGGTATCTTATCCCGTGGTATCAAAGGCGTCAACGGCAGACCATCATGGTTATGGCCAAGCCTTCACCAAAATTCGCCGGAAACAGGGAACTCGCGTCCTTGGGAGCCGCTATACGCGAAGCAAGGAAGCAAGCTGGTTTGTCGCAGGAGTCACAGGCAACGGATGCCACGTTGGACCGCAGCTACATGGGCGGCATTGAGCGCGGCGAGCACAACCTGACGCTGATGAACCTGTGCCGCATATCTGAAGCCCTGCAGGTCAAGCCATCAACCCTGCTGGTGGCAGCGGGGCTTTAACGATCTATTTCGCTGACGCAGCCCAGCGGTTCAATTCCTGCACCATCGCTGCATCGAGCGCCGCGAATGCTTCCGTAGCGGAGTTAAATTCAATGGTCTCCAGTGGGTCGGCATCCACTGCGGTGACTTTCGCTCCGATGGCCCTCAGGTTTTCAGCCAACGCATTTGCCGCCTTCGTCCTTCGGCTGCCCTGCCAGCTGTACGGCTTGCTCAGGAGTACATAGACCGAAATCTTCTGGCTCACCGCGTATTCGGCCGCAAATGTCACCATCGTGGCTCCCTCATTCCCACTGTCAGCGTGAACTACAAAGAGCACATTCTGAGCGTCGTCTACAAGAGCTTTTAGAGCTTGGCGATCAAAATTAAAACCGTCTAGGTAGTATTCGCTAGCACCCATGGCCTCAAACCTAAAATTGTGGTTCGCACTGTGACCGGATGAATCTGACTTATAGCTTTGGATCAACTCCTTTGCGGATGAACCGAGTCCCAGAATGAGGTACAGCTGGAGTGGTGGCTTTGGATTGACGGTGTCCACTAGGGTTTGTCGATGCAATCCTTGCTTTTGAACAGCTTTTGCTCTGTCAAAGTGACGTGAATCTACATCCACTATGACCTTCTGCAGGTTTGTACAGCGTGTGGCCAGCACTATCTGCTGTATGCACTGCGTGAATGCCTCTTCTGGAAAATTTCCAAGGATGAACGCAAAGTGGGTCATGCAGAGGGATTCGCAACGCTCGGAATCTGCAGCATCAATGACCCGCTGCGTTGCGCTCGGCTCACTGTTCCAACGTTCGGTCTTGGTTGTGGTGATGACCAACGGTTTTTCGTCACCATGCAAGATCACCCTAAATTTGCCATCCGAATGCATGTGCGTACACTTTCGGAAGTACTCACGATCCAGGCCGTGTTGGATCAGTACCGCGTTCATGAGCGTGAAGCCATCCATGTCGTACGTGCAGGAAATGGCGTCGGTCTCTACTGGCTCATAGGCCAAGTGGGGTACGGGACGAAGCAGAACTTCCATTGCTCACATCACCCGGCGATACAGCCAAGCGCTCATCAACCACAAGCCACGCAAGGCGTACACGGCAACTGCAACGATTCCTGTCAGGAAAAGAGAAATTACGGGCCAGAATGTTTTGGCCGAGCCATGAGTGATCAAGTCTTGGTCTGTCATCGCGGCGGTGTCCGTTGCATAAAGCTGGAGGTACCCGAAAACAATGAGAACCAGGTTCGTCAATAAGTAACCTAGCAGCGTCTTTTTATGGAAGTTCATGGGAATTTTCGGGTCATACAGCGCTCATGCTTGACCGAAATTTTGAGGCAGATACTGTTCTATATTTGGGTATCGTATCCCGCATCATCGTGGGCGTCAATGCGTCCTGTTTCACCGAATGAACAAAGTCTCATGCCCACTCGTTTTTGGATCATCTCGACTCTTGCATTACTGACCTTGCTGGGCATGGCTACATTTGTAGAGCCTGCAAGGCTGGAGGTGAATCGATACGATCTTCGAGCAGATCTGCATCGTCCAGGTCTGCGGGTGGTTCAACTTTCAGACCTCCATCTGCAATCGATTGGGGCAAATGAACAAAAGGTTATTCAGCAATTACAGGCACTGCGACCTGACCTCTTGGTACTGTCCGGCGACATGGTAGATAAGAAGGATGCCCTGCCAGTTCTGGCGGCATTCTTGGCAGCGCTCGGACCAGTGCGCACCGTAGCCGTACCGGGCAACTGGGAACACTGGAGCGAGATGGATTTCGATGGCTTGCGCAAGCTCTTTGATTCACGGCCAGATGGGCGGTTCTTGCTCAACGGGAAATGGGCATTCAAGCACCAAGACCGGGTCGTGGAGGTGGTCGGTCTGGACGACTTCACCGCTGGCCACCCGGATCTGCAACTGCTTTCGCGGCGCGAGGATGCGGATGTGACCCTATTGGTTCAACACTCACCAGGTTTTTTCGACAAAGCCGAAGTAGGCCAGCGGATGAAAGGAAGTCGGTTTGACTTATGCATGTCTGGGCACACCCACGGTGGCCAGATTGCTTTTTGGGGGTGGGCACCTTTCAGGCCTGTGGGCAGTGGTCGTTTCGTGACGGGCTTTTACGATATGCCAGGCTGTCGCCTGTTTGTGTCCAAGGGCGTAGGCACGTCTGTGCTGCCAGTTCGTTGGGGGGTGGCGCCTGAGGTTGTTGTTTTTGACCTTTGAGCTGTTTTCCAAACTTGTGTGCCCAGATGTGTGCCCATGAGCGCTGAAAGAAATTCAAGAATCCAGCAACGGAGCGACGTTACGCCGGTTTGCTAGCTTCTGCATCGAAACCGCTGCGGTGGTTGCCACCCGGGCTTGTAACGCTCGGCAACAACGTCCTCTTTGGGCTTTCAACGTTCACTCAGCCACCCATTTGATTAGGGTTTGTGTGGGTGCGTTCGTGGTAATTTTTGTGCACAATCTGCAAATCATGCAAGAAATAGCCTCCAGCACCACCGTCTCTGAGCAAGCCTTCCAGGCTTTGCGCCTGGACGTTTTGTCCGGCCGCCATGTGCCAGAAACCAAACTCAAAGTGGATGCCCTGCAGCAGCAATATGGTTTTTCCAGCAGCCCGCTGCGCGAAGCCCTGAACCGTTTGGTGCAAGAGGGACTGGTCAAGGCGGACGAGCGTCGCGGCTTCAGGGTGGCCGCCATATCGCCAGACGATCTGGCCGACATCACCAAAATGCGCCTGCTGCTCGATGTGACCGCGCTGCACGAATCGATCCAACGCGGTGATGACGTTTGGGAAGCAAACATTGTGGCGAGCTTTCACCGCCTCGAAAAAATCGAATCCCGCCTGCCACAAGGGCCCGTCGTGTTGGATGCCGAATGGAGCCAACGCCACCGAGACTTTCACATGTCGCTGATTGCAGCTTGCCCTTCTGAGCGGCAATTGGCCTGGAGCATGAGCCTGTTTGACCAAGCCGAACGCTACCGGCACTTTGCCGCACGCAACCGAACCGTGCTCAAAAAGAAAGATGCCGAGCACCGCGCCCTGATGAAGGCCGTGGTGCGGCGCGATGCGGCCACCGCCGCCCAAATGCTCAGCGAACACATTGCGAGCACGCAGACCAATGTGCTGGCCGCTTTTGCCTTGATGCAAAAGAACCGCGTCTAACTTCATCAACCTTTTGAACTCACAACCCATATGCTGAAAGTTACCAAACCCACCCCTTCTCATTTCGGCATCTATGTTTGGGATGTCGACAAAATGGTGAACTTTTACACCTCGGTTTTTGGCATGGTTATTAATGACCGAGGGGTGGGCAAAACCTTCAAGGCCCCCTTGGTTTTTTTGAGTTCGACACCCGATCAGCACCATCAGTTGGTCATCGCGGGTGGACGTCCGCCAGAGGCCACCTTCAGCACCGTGATGCAACTGTCTTTTGCAGTGCCGTCCATTCAGTCGCTGCGCGATTTACGCGACAAAGCCATTGCCTTGGGCGCAACCAAGATCATGCCCATGAACCATGGCAATGCGCTGTCGGTTTACTTTGCAGATCCGGAAGGCAACACGGTGGAAATCTACATCGACATGCCTTTCTACATTTCGCAGCCTCACGGGGATCCACTCGACCTGAGCCTGGACGATGCCACCATCCTGCGCGAGACCGAAGCGATCTGCCGCAGTGACCCCAGCTTCATGCCCATTGACCAGTGGCAAGCGCAATTCGTTCAAAAAATCTAACTCCATTTCACCCTAGGAACTTCCATGAAACTACTCTCCTTCTTACACCAAGGCCGCGAAACATGGGGCGCCGTGACAGGCCCAGACACCGTGGTGGACCTGGGCCAAGCGATGCCGCAATTTGCCACGCTCACCGACTACATTGCCTCGGGCGCTTACTTGCAGGCGCAGCATGACGCGGCCCAACAAAAGACGTCCATTGCCATGGCCGACATCACCTTCTTGCCGGTCATCCCTAAGCCGGAAAAAATCGTGTGTGCCGTGCGCAACTACATGGACCACCACAAAGAAGTGCTGGCCGCAGGCATGCACCGCGAACTGTCAGAAGAGCCTCCCATTTTTCTGCGCGTTTGGCGCTCACAGGTCGCGCATGGTCAACCCATCATTTGCCCCAAGGTCTCGGGTTCGCTCGATTGGGAAGGCGAATTGGCTGTGATCATTGGCAAAGAAGGCCGTAACATTTCAGAAGCCGATGCGTTTGACCATGTGGCGGGCTACTCTTGCTACAACGATGGCAGCATCCGCGAATGGCAATTCCACGCCAAGCAAATTGCGTCGGGCAAAAACTTCGAATCCACCGGCGGCTTTGGCCCCTGGATGGTGACGGCTGACGAGATCACCCCCAACCAAGAACTGAAGCTGATCACGCGCTTGAATGGCGAAGTGGTGCAGTCCAGCCACACCGGGCACATGATCTTTCCGATTGCCAAGCTGATCAGCTACGCCTCCACCATCTTCACCTTGGTGCCCGGCGATGTGATCGCTACCGGCACACCCGCAGGCGTGGGCTGGAGCCGCAAGCCCGCCTGGTTCATGAAGCCGGGCGATGTGTGCGAGGTGGAGATCGAAGGCATCGGCACTTTGGTCAACCCCATCGCCGCTCAAGCCTGAGCACAAGCCTGAACATGAAAGCGATCCAAGTCCATGTGACGGGCGGTCCCGAAAACCTGCTGGAGGTGAACCTTCCAGAGCCGGTGGCCGGTCGCGGACAGGTTCGCGTCAAGGCCAGCACCATCGGGGTGGGTCGCCCCGATGTGCTGCTGCGCAAAGGCACCTACAAATGGATGCCGCCACTGCCCGCCATTCCAGGGGCGGAGCTGGCGGGTGTGGTGGACGCGGTGGGCGAGGGCGTCACACATTGGCAAGTGGGTGACCGTGTGCTGGTCAGCGCCCGCGAGTTGCCCCAACGAGGCGGCTGTTATGCAGAAGCCATCGTGGTGCCCGAAGATGCTCCTTACCGATTGCCGGACACCGTCTCTTTTGACGATGCGGTGAGTCTGCCCAATTTGCAGCTGGCTTTGGCCCTCATGCAAATCGCAGGACCCACCAGCGCAGCCCCATCACAAGTGTTGATCACCGGCGCCTCAGGCGGCGTGGCGGGTATGTTGTGCCAGGTGGCCAAACTCAAGGGCTTTGTCACCATTGGCACCAGCAGAAGCCGTGACAAAGCGCAGTTTGCCCTGGCCCATGGTTTTGACCATGTCATTTGTACCGACCACGAGACACCGAAAGATCGCCTTGCGCACATCACCGAGGGCCAAGGGCTGAATCTGGTGTTCGACCATTTGGGTGGGCAAAGTCTGGTTGATGGACTCAAGAGCTTGGCGCCCTTTGGCACCTTGGTGTCCTACAACATCGTGCAGGGGCCGCCCACGGAAGACACTTTCCAAGTGATGCGTCAATTGCTGGAAAAAAGCCTGGCCATCCGGTGTTTTTCCATGCACGCCTTTGATGCAGACCGAGACACACGACGCGGACTGATGAACGAGGCCATCGTGCTGTTGGCGCAGCAGCGCGTCAACTTTTCGCCCCCTCAGATTTTCAAGCTCAGCGAGGTCCAAAAAACCCACGCTTTGCTCGACCAGGGACTTGTGAGCGGAAAGCTGGTCATGCACCCATGACGCGCCGCTGAAACCGTGCAATTGACAGTGATACTTTTATAACCAAGGAGACAACAATGCTTCGCCGACAACTTCTCGCCACTTTGACTGCCACCAGCTTGGCTTTGCCAATGATCGCGCTGGCACAAGCCTATCCGGACCGCCCCATCAAGGTCATGCAAGGCTTTGCCCCCGGTGGCAACGCCGACAACATCGCCCGGACTGTAGGGATGGAAATGAGCAAGGGTTTGGGCCAAAACATCGTGGTCGAAGCTCAGGCCGGCGCAGGTGGCACCATCGCAGCCACCACCGTCGCCAAGTCCAGGCCCGATGGCTATACCTTGCTCTTGGCCACGGGCGGGCATGCGGTGGCTGGCGCTTTGTAAAACAACTTGGCTTACCGCACGGTACAAGACTTTGAGATGGTCAGCACCATCACTTACTTCCCGTTTTTGGTGGTCGTTCCGGCCAACAGCAAATATGCCAGCCTGTCGGCCTTGCTGGCCGCAGCCAGAGCCAACCCCACCGAGGTGAGCTACGGCACCGCGGGCATCGGCTCCACCCACCATCTGGCCGGTGAGTTGCTCGCCAGCATGTCCAAAACCCAATTGCTGCATGTGCCATTCCGGGGCGACTCCGCCTCGCTCACATCCCTGCTCGGCGGCGAAATCCCGATGATCATTGCCCCGCCCACGGCGGTGATGGCCAACATCAAATCTGGCAAGCTTCGCGCCATTGCCACCACCGGCCCTCAGCGCTGGCAGGGTCTGCCCGATGTGCCGACTGTGTCTGAGCAAGGCGTGGCGGGTTACGACGTGCAGTCATGGGCCGGTTTGATGGCGCCTGCAGGCACACCCAAACCCGTCATTGACCGCCTGAACGCCGAGTTGCAAAAAGCACTTTTGGTGCCCGCTGTGAAAACCCGCCTAGAGGACATGGGTGGCGAGGTTCGCGGCAGCACCTCGGAAGAGATGCGGAACATGGTGGCGGCACAAACCCAAAAATGGATTCAAGTGGTGAACGACGCCAAAATACCGAAAAACTAAGTTCCTTCGCGGGTATCGGGTGCCTGACCCCAACGGGCACCTTGTTGTCAGCGCAGCCCAAGGCCCCGTGCCCGCCTTTTTTGAAAGCTCAAGATGTCATTGATTCAGATCCGCAAACGCAGCCTCATCATTGAAACGACCTACCACGAAGGCGGCCCTGTCACCGATCGGCCTTTGAAGCTGGCCGCCGCATGCGCGGTCATTCAAAACCCCTACGCAGGCACCTATGCGCCTGACCTCATGCCTTTCATGGCCGAACTCAGGTCGCTGGGCACCTTGTTGGCACAAGAGTTGATCGACACCCTGGGCAAAGACAACATCGAGGTTTACAGCAAAGCCGCCATCGTGGGCGTCAATGGTGAAATGGAACACGGCGCTGTCTGGCACGAAGCCGGGGGGTGGGCCATGCGCTCCTTGTTAGGGGAGCCCAAAGCCATCGTACCGGCCAGCAAGGCGGTGGCCAGCGCGGGGTATCGCCTGATGGTGCCCGTGCATTACATCCACGCTTGCTATGTGCGCAGCCACTTCAACAGCATGGAAGTGGGTATTCAGGATGCACCGCGCCCCAACGAGATTTTGTTTGCGCTGGTCATGGGCACGGGCGGTCGTGTCCATTCCAGACTGGGTGGACTGACCAAAGACCAGGTTTCTGTACACGATGGGCAACGCTGATGCGCATCAACCCATCCTGACCCCCGAGCAAGACGCTTATTTGCGCGAACGCTCGGACTGGATGGGCGCTTATTTGGTGCTGCATGCCTGGGGCATGATTGCGCTGGCCATGGCGTTTTTTGTGGCTTGGCCCAACCCCTTGAGCTTCATCGTCGCCGTAGTCATCATCGGCGGCAGGCAGCTGGGCTTGGCGATTTTGATGCACGATGCGGCGCACCGCGCCTTGTTCAAGAACACCCGGCTCAATGACACGCTGGGGGCGTTTTTGTGCGGCTGGCCGGTGGGGGCCAGCCTCACGCTTTACCGGCCCTATCACCTGAGCCACCACCGCCACACCCAGCAAGCCGAAGACCCCGACTTGATGTTGTCGGCCCCCTTTCCCATCACCCGTCAAAGCTTTTGGCGCAAGATGCGGCGCGACATTTTGGGCATCACCGGTTACCAGCGGCGCATGGCATTTTTTCGCATGGAAATGGGCCAGGATCCGAGCCCTTGGCAGCGCCTGAAAAAATTGATGGCCGCAGAAAAATACTTCTTTCTCAGCAACCTGATCATCTTCGCGGTCACCGCCGCAGCCAGTGTGTGGTGGGCGTACTTTGCCTTGTGGCTGCTGCCCTTGCTGACCTGGTACCAAGTGATCAGCCGGGTGCGCAACATCGCCGAACATGCGGTGGTGGGCGACAACCATGACCGCTTGCGCAACACGCGCACCACTTTGGCCCACTGGGGCATGCGCATGGTGCTGGCGCCTTATTGGGTTAACTACCACCTCGAGCATCACCTGTTTGTTTTCACCCCGTGCTGGAAGTTGCCTGCGGCCCACCGCATGCTGATGGCGCAAGGCTTGGGGCCGCGCATGGAGCTGGCCACCGGCTATCTGCAGGTGCTGCGCTTGGCCACCAGCAAAACAAATGACCATGGCGATACCAGCGGCGCACAGGCACAGCGCAAGGGCGCTTCACTGATCTGAATCGGTGGGCGCAGGGCATGGCGTCCGCTTGTCAGCCTCTCGCAAGTCAAGTCGCTTAAGGGACATGCATTGGGGATAACCATGTAACGCCGTTGATCAACGGGTTCCAGAATGCGCCAAGACATTTTTCTTCTTTCGTCCTGGTGCAAGACGCAATGGCTGATGAAATCATTCTCGAAACCCGCGAGCTCATCAAAGAGTTCAAAGGGTTTGTGGCTGTCAACGACGTGAACCTCAAGGTTCGTCGCGGAGAGATCCACGCACTGATCGGACCCAACGGTGCCGGCAAGACCACGGTCTTCAATTTGCTGACCAAGTTCTTGATTCCTACCCGTGGGCAGATCTTGTTCAATGGCCGCGACATCACCGGCGAACGTTCTGCACAGATTGCCCGTCGCGGCATCGTGCGCTCATTCCAAATCTCTGCCACCTTCCCCAATCTCTCGGTGATTGAAAACGTGCGCATCGCCTTGCAACGCGGAGCTGGCATGTCCATGCAGTTTTGGCGTTCCGAACGCGTCTTGGACAGCTTGAACGACCGCGCCATGCAACTGCTGGCCGAAGTCGACCTGCAAGACATGTCGCACTTGATGGCGGTCGAACTGCCTTATGGCCGCAAGCGCGCCCTCGAAATTGCCACCACCTTGGCCATGGAGCCCGAGCTCATGCTGTTGGACGAGCCCACGCAGGGCATGGGCCACGAAGACGTGGACCGTGTCACGCAGCTGATCAAAAAAGTGAGCGCCAACCGCACCATTTTGATGGTCGAGCACAACATGAACGTGGTCGCCAAGATCGCGGACACCATCAGTGTTTTGCAGCGCGGCCAAGTGATTGCCGAAGGGCCTTACGCGGTGGTTTCTCAAAATCCTCAAGTGCTCGAGGCCTACATGGGCACGGCCGAAAACCAGTTGGAGGGGGCCCATGGCTGAGCCCAAAGAATTCCTGCGCATCAGCGACCTGCACGCCTGGTATGGCGAGTCGCACATCCTGCATGGGGTGAACCTGAGCGTCAACGAAGGCGAAGTGGTGACCCTGCTGGGGCGAAACGGCGCAGGCCGCACCACCACCATCAAGTCGATTCTGGGATTGGTGGGAAGACGCACCGGCCAGATCACGATCAACGGGACCGAGTCGGTCAACATGGCGCCGCACCAAATTGCCAAACTGGGCATTGGTTACTGCCCTGAAGAGCGTGGCATTTTTGCCTCCCTGACCTGCGAAGAAAACCTGATGCTGCCCCCTGTGATCGCCAGTGGTGGCATGGGTCTGGATGAGATTTACGAGATGTTCCCCAACTTGGCGGAGCGCAAAAACAGCCCCGGCACACGTCTGTCGGGCGGCGAACAGCAGATGCTCGCAGTGGGCCGCATCTTGCGCACCGGCGCCCGCTTTTTGCTGCTGGACGAAATCTCAGAGGGCTTGGCCCCGGTCATCGTGCAGGCCTTGGCCCGCATGATCCGTTCTCTCAAGGCCAAGGGCTACACCATCATCATGGTGGAGCAAAACTTCCGTTTTGCGGCGCCTCTGGCCGACCGTTTTTATGTGATGGAACATGGGCAAATCGTCGAAGGCTTCACCTCCGCCGAGTTGCCCAACAAGATGGGCATGCTCAGCGAGTACCTCGGCGTCTGATTTTTTCTTTTTAAACCAGGAGACAACACCATGAAACGCAAACTTCTCACCATCGCCGCAGCCGCGGCCTGCGCCTTCGGCGGTGCCGCCCAAGCCCAGATCTCTGACGGCACGGTCAAGATCGGCGTCTTGAACGACATGTCCGGCCTGTACTCCGACATCACTGGCCCAGGCTCTTTGCTGGCGGCCCGCATGGCGGTCGAAGACTACGTCAAAGCCACCGGCTCCAAACTCAAAATTGAAGTGATCGGTGCCGACCACCAAAACAAGCCCGATGTGGGCTCCAACATTGCCCGCCAGTGGTTTGACACCGACAAGGTCGACATGATCGCCGACGTGCCCACGTCTTCTGTGGGCTTGGCTGTGGCCGCGATCGCCCGCGAAAAAGGCAAATTGCACGTCAACGCCGGATCGGCCACGTCCGACCTGACGGGCAAGGCTTGCAATGCCAACACCATCCACTGGGCTTACGACACCTACATGCTGGCCAACGGCACCGGCAAAGCGATTGTCAAAAACGGCGGCAACACCTGGTTCTTCTTGACCGCTGACTATGCTTTCGGCCACGCCTTGGAGCGCGATACCGAAGCCGTGGTGACCAAGAACGGCGGACGTGTGGTCGGCAAAGTGCGCACACCTTTCCCAACTCAAGACTTCTCCTCGTTCTTGCTGCAAGCCCAAGCTTCCAAAGCCAAGATCATTGGCTTGGCCAACGCAGGTGGCGACACCACCAACTCGATCAAGCAAGCTGCCGAATTCGGCATCGTTCGTGGCGGCCAAAACTTGGCCGGTCTGTTGGTGTTCTTGCCTGACGTGCACTCCTTGGGTCTGAACGTGGCCCAAGGCCTGATGCTGACCGAGACCTTCTACTGGGATCTGAACGACCAGACTCGCGCATGGTCACGCCGCTTTGCAAGCGCCAACAGCGGCAAGATGCCTTCCATGGTGCAAGCGGGTGTTTATTCCAGCGTGATCCACTACTTGAAGGCCGTTGAAGCCGCCAAGACCGATGACGGCACCAAAGTGGCGGCCAAGATGAAAGAGCTGCCCACTGACGACGTCTTGTTTGGCAAGGGCATTGTCCGTGCCGATGGCCGCAAGATTCACCCCGCTTACTTGTTTGAAGTCAAGAAGCCTTCGGAGTCCAAGGGCCCTTACGACTACTACAAATTGGCAGCCACCATCCCGGCCAACGAGGCATTCCGCCCCTTGTCCGAGAGCGAGTGCCCGCTCGTCAAGAAGTAATCCCACTGTTTTGAGCTAACCAAAGTCACCGCCATGGAAATTTTTGGCATTCCCTCCCAAGCCCTCTTTGGGCAATTGCTGATCGGACTGATCAACGGTTCGTTTTATGCGCTGCTCTCGCTGGGCCTGGCGGTGATCTTCGGCCTGCTCAACATCATCAACTTCACCCACGGCGCCCAGTACATGCTGGGCGCCTTTGTGGCCTACCTGGGCATGCAAAAACTGGGGATGAATTACTGGGTCGCTCTGGTGGTCACACCGCTTGTGGTGGGGGCAACAGGGATGATCATTGAGCGCACCATGCTCAAGCAACTCTACAAGCTGGACCACCTTTATGGTCTGCTGCTCACATTCGGATTGGCACTGATCATTCAGGGCTTGTTCCGACACGAATTTGGCTCCTCGGGTATGCCTTACCCCGTGCCCGAAGTCTTCAGGGGCGCGATCGATACCGGTTTCATGTTCTTGCCCAAATACCGGGCTTGGGTCATCGTCGCCTCTTTGGTGGTGTGTCTGGCCACTTGGTACGTGATTGAACGCACCAAGCTGGGCGCCTACTTGCGCGCCGCCACCGAAAACCCCAGCCTGGTGCAATCCTTTGGCATCAACGTGCCACGCATGATCACCCTGACCTATGGCTTCGGCGTGGGCTTGGCCGCTTTGGCCGGCGTCATGGCCGCACCGATTTACCAAGTCAATCCGACCATGGGCGCCGACCTCATCATTGTGGTGTTCGCCGTGGTGGTGATTGGCGGCATGGGCTCGATCATGGGTGCCATCGTCACTGGATTTGGCTTGGGCCTTGTCGAAGGCCTGACCAAGGTCTTCTACCCCGAGGCTTCGGCCACCGTGATCTTCGTGATCATGACCATCGTTCTGCTCCTCAAGCCCGCCGGCCTGTTCGGCACCCAGAAGTAATGCCATGTCGAACTCTGCTATGACCTCTGTGACCTCTGGATCCTCCCGCTCACACTGGGTGGCGTTCGCCATCATGGTGCTGGCCTTTGCCATTGCCCCGATCTGGGTCTATCCCATCTTCTTGATGAAGGTGATGTGCTTTGCGCTGTTTGCTTGCGCGTTCAATTTGCTTCTGGGCTTTGGTGGCCTGCTGTCTTTTGGCCACGCCATGTTCTTGGGCAGTGCCGGTTATGCCTCCGCGCATGCGGCCAAGGTCTGGGGCTTGACCCCCGAGCTGGCCATTCTTTTGGGCACCTTGTGCTCTGCCGTTTTGGCCTATGTGGTGGGCTCTTTGGCGATTCGCCGCCAAGGCATTTACTTTGCGATGATCACACTGGCTTTGGCCCAGATGATCTTCTTCTTCGCATTGCAAGCCCCTTTCACGGGTGGTGAAGACGGTATCCAAAGCGTGCCGCGCGGTCACCTGTTTGGCTTGTTCGATATGGCCGACAACATGAACATGTACATGTTTGTGTTTTCGATTTTCATCCTCGGTTTCTTGTTCATCTGGCGCGTCATCCACTCACCATTCGGGCAAATTCTGAAGGCCATCCGCGAACACCAAGACCGTGCAACGTCTTTGGGCTATGACACCGACAAATTCAAACTGCTGGCTTTCGTTATCTCGGGTGCCATCGCAGGTACAGCGGGCGCCACCAAATCGCTGGTGTTCCAGTTGGCATCTCTCACCGACGTGCACTGGTCAATGTCGGGCGAAGTCGTGCTGATGACCCTGGTGGGCGGCATGGGCACTTTGTTTGGCCCCGTGGTCGGCGCCGCTGTGATCGTCAGCATGCAGAACTACCTGGCCCAGCTGGGCGCTTGGGTCACCATCATTCAGGGTGTGATCTTTGTGGTGTGTGTGTTGGCCTTCCGGCGCGGCATCATTGGCGAGATTGCCAACTGGATCAAGAAGCCCCTGTGACAAGGTGTTGAACATCCACAAAAAAACCGCCTCTCAGGGCGGTTTTTTTGTGGGCCATGGCCCTAGGGTGTGACCGACTCAGCGCATGAAATTCTTCACGTGGTCCGCACCCAGACCCACAGCCTCGAAGTGGGCGCGGTACTTCTCGATGCGGGTGAACACATCGTCATATCCGGTGGCATTGCCTTGTGTGTCCACGTACATCAGGGCCCCGTGCACAGTGAACATCGTCACCATATCCTGGCAATCATCGGGCACCACCAAGGTGTGCGTTTCGCCTGGCGGCTCGTACACATAGCTGCCTTCTTCGGCCACCCAGTCGTGCTCCAGGTAAAGCCATTTGCCGCGCAACACATGCGCATGCACCATGCCTGAATGGCGGTGACGCTGGAGCAAGCCCGAGCGCTTGACCTTGAGCAGGTGGACATAAAAACCACCGCTCACATTCAGGTGCAAAGGGCGCGACCAAATGCCCGGGGCGATGGGGGCCCACAAGCGCTCATCTTCGGTTTGCACATCGTGCACCACCATGTCAGGCGACATGCCCCATGGCTGGGGTTTGGCATAGGGAACGCGGTCGTCAGCGGCCGCTGGTGGCGTGTGCTTGGTGCTCATGGGTAGGCTGTGAACGGGTGAAAACACACAGCTTAAAACGACGCGCCTCGCTGGCCTGCGCCATGTGTGACAGCCCAGAGGTTCATCTGCGCAAGAAAAGCAGAGCCGCCGCCTTCAATGCCCGGCAAAAGACACCAAGGTGAACAGCTTCAGACCGGTGGCCTTGATGCGCTCCGACCCACCCAATTCAGGCAGGTCCACAATGGCCGCGCCTTCGATCACTGAGGCCCCCAGTTTTTCGAGCAACTTTTTGCCTGCCATCATGGTGCCGCCCGTGGCGATCAGGTCATCGATGAGCAAGACCCGTTGGCCAGGCTTGACGGCGTCGGTGTGCAGTTCGACGGTGGCGCTGCCGTACTCCAGCTCATAAGTCTGTTCTACGGTGGTGAAGGGCAACTTGCCTTTTTTGCGGATGGGCACAAAACCCAAACCCAACTCATAAGCCACCACCGAGCCCAAGATAAAACCGCGCGCATCCAAGCCAGCCACCACATCGGGGCGCAAATCGGGCGCCATGTAGCGGTGCACAAACGCGTCGATCAGAACCCGGAACACCCGGGGGTCTTGGAGCAAGGGCGTGATGTCTCGGAACTGCACGCCCGGTGCGGGCCAATCCGGCACGGTGCGGATACGGCTCTTGAGGTAATCGTTGAGGTTCAGATCGTCCATGTCTTAGGCCCGCAGTGGGTGTCTTTGAAAAAACCGGCCTGAAACTTGCCGGGCCTGCCAATCGACTTGACCGGTGGGCCTGATGTTAACAAGGCACCAGGCACTCAAGCCGATAAAATGACCCGCATGCTTGCCCACGCCAACACCACCCTGCAACTCGCCCGCGAGACCCTCGACATTGAAGCGGCTGCGCTGCTTCAACTCAAGGACCGTCTGGACGAGCGCTTCGTCAAAGCGGTCAACATGGTGCTGGCGGTGCAGGGCCGTGTGGTGGTCACCGGCATGGGCAAAAGCGGCCACATTGGTCGCAAGATCGCCGCCACGCTGGCCTCCACCGGGACACCGGCCATGTTTGTGCACCCCGGTGAAGCCAGCCATGGCGACTTGGGCATGATCAAAACCGTGGACGTGGTCTTGGCCATCTCCAACAGCGGTGAAAGCGACGAACTGGTGGCCATCTTGCCGGTGCTCAAGCGGCAGGGTGTGCCCTTGATTGCCATGACCGGTGGCATGCAGTCTTCTTTGGCCCGCCACGCCGATGTGGTGATTGACTGCTCGGTGAGCAAAGAGGCCTGCCCATTGAACCTGGCCCCTACGGCCAGCACCACGGCCCAGCTGGCCATGGGCGACGCTTTGGCAGTGGCCTTGTTGGATGCGCGAGGCTTCAAGCCGGAAGACTTTGCGCGCTCTCACCCCGGCGGCTCTTTGGGGCGCAAACTGCTCACCCATGTGGGCGATGTCATGCGCAAAGGCAAGGATGTGCCACAGGTGGCCCCCGATGCTGAATTCACCGCCCTGATGCGCGAGATGAGCAACAAAGGTTTGGGCGCTACCGCGGTCACCGGCACCGGTGGTCAAGTGTTGGGCGTGTTCACCGACGGCGACTTGCGCCGGCTGATTGAAAAAGGCGTGGACCTGCGCAGCCTGAAGGCGCACGAGGTGATGCACCCCAAGCCGCGCACCATCCGGCACGACGCCCTGGCCGTCGAGGCGGCCGAAATGATGGAGCTGCACCGCATCACCAGCATTTTGGTGGTCGATGCCGAAGGTGTGTTGTGCGGCGCCATCAACTCCAACGACCTCATGCGGGCCAAGGTGATCTGACATGCAAGCACTGACACCGGCTCTTCATTACCCGCCCGAGTTGCTGCTGCAAGCGCAGGGAATTCGTGCCGCGTTTTTTGACATCGACGGGGTGTTGACCGATGGCGGGCTGTATTTTTCAGAATCTGGCGAAACCCTCAAGCGCTTCAACACGCTCGATGGTCAGGGCCTGAAGCTGCTGCAAAAGGCGGGCATCACGCCGGTCGTCATCACAGGGCGTGACTCTGCCCCTTTGCGCTTGCGCCTTCAAGCTTTGGGCATCACCCACGCCCGCTTTGGCACCGAGGACAAGCGACCAGCCGCCGAAGCCTTTTTGGATCAACTGGGACTGAACTGGTCGCAAGCGGCAGCCATCGGCGACGATTGGCCAGACCTGCCGGTGATGCAACGGGCGGCCTTTGCCTGTGCCCCAGCCAATGGCCATGCCCAAGCCAAAGCACTGGCCCACCACATCACGGTCGAGCGCGGTGGTGAAGGTGCGGCGCGGGCATTTTGTGATTTGCTGCTGGTCGCAGGTGGGCACTATGCACGCTTGTTGGCCCAAGTCGGACTGAATGACCACAAGGGTGCCTCTGCATGAGTGCCTGGATGCGTCTTCGCCGCACGCTGGACCGACTCACCATTTACTTGCCATTGATCTTGTTCGGCTTGTTGGCACTGGGCAGTTGGTGGTTGGTGCGCAGCATGCCCGAATTGCTGCCGCCAAGCACTGACAAACTGCAGCGTGTGGATCCTGATTACCGGCTTGAGAAATTCACCGTCAAATCCTTTGACACATCGGGTCGCTTGACCCGTGAAATCAGCGGGCAAAGCGCGACGCACTTTCCTGCCAAACAAGAATTGCATATCCAGAACATCCGGATTTTTGCCGAAAACGACATGAGCACACGCCTGCAAGCACAAGCGCGTCAGGGTGTGTTCAAAGAAATCGAGCAACAAGTGGATCTGTCTGGTGATGTGCTGGCGGTCCGAGCCGCTGATCGGCAAGGACCGCGCATGACCCTCAAAGCCGAGGCTTTAACTGCCCTCATGGACCAAGAGCGCTTGGTCTCTTCCGTTCCGGTTGAAATCGTCCGTGGCGGTGATGTGTTCACGGCCCAGACCATGGACTTTGACACCCGCCATGGCTTGTACGAACTGCAGGGCCGGGTGAAGTCGGTTTTGGCCCCTTCCTCAAAACCCTGAACATAAAAAAGCCCTGCGAAGCAGGGCTTTTTGTGGGTGCTTGGCTGAGCATCAGCCAAGGCCAAGGTCAGTAACCGCCACCGTAGCCGCCGCCACCTTCACGACCACCGCCGCCTTCACGGCGACCACCGCCAGCCCGAGGGCCTGCGCCATAGGGGCTGCGGAAACCACCGCCGCCGCCTTCGCCACCACCGCCATAACCGCCGCCTTCACGGCGACCACCGCCACCATAGCCGCCGCCACCTTCACGGCCACCGCCGTAGCCTCCGCCACCTTCGCGCGCGCCGCCATAGCCACCACCGCCTTCGCGGGGGCCGCCGTAACCGCCACCACCTTCACGACGACCGCCGCCGTAGCCGCCACCGCCACCAAAGCCACCACCACCTGTGCGGGGAGGACGTGCTTCCATGGGGCGAGCTTCGTTGACCACCACATTGCGGCCACCCAATGGCTGACCATTCATGCCGTTGATGGCGGCTTGCGCCTCATCGTCGCTGCCCATTTCCACAAAGCCGAAGCCTTTGGATCGGCCGGTATCACGCTCCATCATGACTTTGGCGCTGGTCACCGCACCGAATTCACCGAAGGCTTGTTCCAGATCGCTGTCACGAACCGAATAAGGCAGGTTGCCGACGTAAAGTTTGTTGCCCATGAAAGGGACTCCTCAAAACACAAAGATAAAAGCGATGGAGCTTCGACAACGCATTCGACATACCTGAAAACATCGTAAGGAAAGCGAAACTGATGGGGTCACCGCAAACAAGACCTTGCGGCAAGATGCCCCAAAGTCATCGGATTATGAGTGTGAAAACAAAGCAAAAGGCAAGGGGGAAACCCCCCAATACCTATTAAAAACGGGGCTTTCACTGGTTTTTGTTGTTTTACCAACTCACCTCGCGGTCAGGACTGGCGCTGATTTTGTGAATGCTCAAATCGGCACCGTCATATTCCTCCTCTGGGCTGAGTTTCAGGCCCATGGTGATTTTCAAGACACCATAAATCAACAACCCACCCAACAAAGCCCATGCCACACCCAAAAAGGTGCCGATCAGCTGGGCCGTCAGATTGACCCCGCCCAAGCCACCCAAGCTGGTCGCACCAAAAATGCCCGCCGCAATGCCACCCCAAGTGCCGCAAATGCCATGCAGTGGCCACACACCCAGCACGTCGTCAATTTTCCATTTGTTTTGGGTCAAGGTGAACATGACCACAAACAGGCCTCCGGCCACAGCCCCCACCGCCAATGCACCAAACGGGTGCATCAAGTCAGAGCCGGCACACACCGCCACCAGACCGGCCAAAGGTCCGTTGTGCACAAAGCCCGGGTCGTTCTTGCCCAAGACCAAGGCCGCCAAAGTCCCGCCCACCATGGCCATCAAGGAATTGACCGCCACCAAGCCTGACATTTTGTCCAGCGTCTGAGCACTCATCACATTGAAACCGAACCAGCCGACGATCAAAATCCACGAGCCCAAAGCCAAGAACGGAATGCTGGACGGCGGGTGCGCCGACACCACGCCATCTTTGCGGTAGCGGTTGTAACGGGCGCCCAACAACACCACGGCCGGCAAAGCGATCCAGCCACCCATGGCATGCACCACCACCGAACCGGCAAAGTCATGGAACTCCTCGCCCGTGACCGCCTGGATCCAGGCCTGCACGCCAAAGTGCTTGTTCCAGGCGATGCCCTCAAAGAAGGGGTAGACAAAGCCCACAATGACCGCCGTAGCGATCAACTGGGGCCAAAACTTGGCCCGCTCGGCGATGCCGCCCGAAATGATGGCAGGAATGGCCGCCGCAAAGGTCAGCAAAAAGAAGAACTTGACCAGGTCATAGCCGTTCTTGGCCGCCAGCTGCTCCGCCCCCACAAAGAAAGTGGTGCCATAAGCCACGCTGTAACCGACCACAAAATAAACCACGGTCGAGACCGAAAAGTCCACCAGGATCTTGACCAAGGCGTTGACTTGGTTTTTTTTGCGAACAGTGCCCAGCTCCAAGAAGGCAAATCCGGCGTGCATGGCCAAGACCATGATGCCGCCCAACAAAATAAATAGCGCATCCGCGCCCTGTTTCAGTGCTTCCACGGTCTTCCTTTGAATATTTTTGCCCTTAATTGGTGCAACAGAGGATTTCAAGCCCTCGGCGCACCAAATCCAAGCAAGAAGCGCACCCAAAACGAACCAAGCGCCCTCAAGGTGCCCAAGCAGGTCAGTTAAGATCAAGCTTTTCTCAGACTCAACGGACACCAACCCGGTTTTTCATGGAAGCATTCCTCGTCTCCACCGGCATCGTCGCTTTGGCTGAAATGGGCGACAAAACCCAATTGCTCTCTTTGGTGTTGGCCGCCCGCTTTCGCAAGCCCTGGCCGATCGTGCTGGGCATTTTGGTGGCCACCTTGGCCAACCATGGCTTGGCTGGCGCCGTGGGCAGCTGGGTCACCACCGTGATGGGGCCGGATGTGCTGCGCTGGGTGCTGGGCGCGTCCTTCATCGCCATGGCCGTGTGGATGCTGATTCCGGACAAACTGGACGACGAAGAAGGCGACAGCGCCCCGCGCATGGGTGTGTTCCTGACCACCGTGGTGGTTTTCTTTTTGGCCGAAATGGGCGACAAGACCCAAATTGCCACCGTGATGCTGGCTGCCCAATACAACGCTTGGTTCGCGGTGGTGACGGGCACCACGCTGGGCATGATGCTGGCCAACGCGCCCGTGGTGTGGTTCGGTGACGCCATCACCAAGCGGGTACCGCTGCGCTTGGTGCACCTGATCTCGGCAGGCATTTTTGCCGTGCTCGGCGTGATCGCGCTGTCAGGCTGGGGCACTTAAATAACGCTGGCGCGTGCCACACCCAATCGCCCACGGGGTGGGCTCCTACAAACAGGCAGTGCGATCCCTTGTAGGAGCGCACCCTGTGCACGATGGCGTTTAAGTGGGCGGCTGGCGTTTGTAAATGACGTGGTAAACCCCGGCCACCAAAACCGCGCCGCCCAGCACATTGCCCAAAATCACGGGCAGCAAGTTGCTCAAGATCCCGCTCCATGTGACGGCGGTGTCACCCGTCAGGCCACCGTGCTGCAGCAGCATGGCCAGCGGCATCAGGTACATGTTGGCAATGCTGTGCTCAAACCCCGCCGCCACAAACGCCATGACCGGGAACACCACGGCCAGCGCCTTGTCCACCAAGCTGCGTCCGCCCATGGCCATCCAAACCGCCATGCACACCAGCACATTGCACAGCAAGCCGCGCAGCAAGGCGGTGACAAAGGGCAACTCTTGCTTGGCCACCGCGATCTGCACCACCTTCTGGCCAATCGCGCCGCCGTTCAGGCTGGCATGGCCACTGGCCCACACCAGCAACGCCAGTCCTGCGGCCCCCACGAAGTTCGCCAAGCACACAATGGCCCAGTTGCGCAGCACCTGCGCTGTGCTGACCCGGCCGTCGGCCCAGGCCATCACGATCAGGTTGTTGCCGGTGAAAAGCTCTGCCCCGGCCACCACCACCATGAACAAGCCCAAAGAAAACACCAGCCCGCCCAGCAATGCGCTGGCTGCAAAGCCCAAAGTGGGGTCGGACTTGACCAGCACAAACAGCATGGCCCCCAGACCAATGAAGGCCCCGGCCAGCACACCCAGCAAGGCCAGCGGCAGCGCCGCCATGCGGGCCTTGGCCTCGCCCACAGCCTCGACACGGCGGGCAATTTCAACGGGGCTGTAGGCGTCCGAGCCATCAAGATCTGACATAGGGGCTCCTGACCAGGGTGAAATCGCTTCGACTTATACTTGCGACATGCGCCGATTTGAACCCGATTGCGGGCGCCGAAACCAGGATGGTTTCGAAATTCAGCTAAATGGCGTGTGTTTCAACTCACAGACACCCGGCCCAGCTGACTGCGAAGCCGGGTTTTGTTTTTTTGCACACCTGAACACATTCGATGCTGATTGCCCAATCCCAAAGCATGCTGTTTGAAGCCCCTTTGCCTTTGCAAAGCGGTGCGTCCATCCGTGGCTATTCATTGAGCTACGAGACCTATGGCACGCTCAACGCTGACAAATCCAACGCGGTGCTGATTTGCCACGCGCTCAATGCCTCGCACCATGTGGCAGGGGTCTATGCCGACCAACCCAAAAACCTGGGCTGGTGGGACAACATGATCGGCCCCGGCAAATCCCTCGACACCGACCAGTTCTTTGTGATTGGCGTGAACAACCTGGGCTCTTGCTTTGGCTCCACCGGCCCGATGCATGTGAACCCCGACACCGGTCGCGTTTACGGCGCGGACTTTCCGGTGGTGACGGTGGAAGACTGGGTCAACGCTCAGGCCCGCTTGCTCGACGCTTTGGGCATTGAACAGTTGGCCGCCGTGATGGGTGGCAGCTTGGGTGGCATGCAGGCGCTGTCTTGGACGCTGCAATACCCCGAGCGCGTGAAACACGCGGTGGTGGTGGCCAGCGCGCCCAACCTGAACGCCGAAAACATCGCCTTCAACGAAGTGGCGCGTCGCGCCATCGTGGCCGACCCGGATTTCAACGACGGCCACTTTTACGCACAGGGCGTGGTGCCCAAGCGCGGCCTGCGCATCGCCCGCATGATCGGCCACATCACGTATTTGAGCGACGACGTGATGAACGAAAAATTTGGCCGCGAGCTGCGCGAAGCCGTGACGCACACCGCCACCGGTTACAAATATTCCACGCAAGACGTGGAGTTCCAAATCGAAAGCTATCTGCGTTACCAGGGCGACAAGTTCAGCGAGTACTTTGACGCCAACACCTATTTGCTGATCACCCGGGCGCTCGATTACTTTGATCCGGCCCGCGCCTTTGATGGTGACCTGTCCAAAGCGCTGGCCCGCGCCAGCTGCAAATTTTTGCTGGTCAGCTTCAGCACCGACTGGCGTTTCTCGCCCGCCCGCAGCCGCGAAATGGTCAAGGCCTTGCTCGACAACCACCGCGACGTGAGCTACGCCGAAATCGACGCACCGCACGGACACGACGCCTTTTTGCTGGACGATGCACGTTACATGAACGTGGTGCGTTCTTACTTTGCCAACATGGCCCAGTCTTTGCACGAAGGCGGTGCCGCATGAGTGATGCTTTGATAATCCAAGCCATCGCACGGCTGGTGCCGCAAGGCGCGCGCGTGCTTGATTTGGGCTGCGGCGATGGTGCCCTGCTGGCGCACCTGCAGCAACACAAAGGCTGCACCGGCTATGGGGTAGAGCTGGACGATGCCAATGTGCACGCCTGCGTGCAGCGCGGCGTGAACGTGCTGCAGCTGAACCTGGACGAAGGCCTGAGCTTGTTTGCCGACCAGTCGTTTGACGTGGTGCTGCAAATCGACACCCTGCAACACCTGCGCAACGCCGAGACCATGCTGCAAGAGACGGTGCGCGTAGGCCGGGTGGGCATCGTGGCCTTTCCCAACTTTGCGCACTGGTTCAACCGCCTGAGCGTGCTGCAAGGCCGCATGCCGGTGACCAAGCGTCTGCCCTACCAGTGGTACGACACGCCCAACATCCGCGTGGGTACCTACGCCGACTTCGGCGACCTGGCGCGTAAAAACCATTTGCAGGTGGTGGACGCCTTTGGCCTGCAGCGCGGCCAAGAAGTGCGCACCCTGCCCAACCTGATGGCGGGTACAGCGGTTTACAAACTGCAGCGCAGCTGAGATGCGTGCTGCGCCGGGCAACCCAAGCCAGGCCGGTCACAGCCCTTGGCTGATTGCCAACCTGTTGGCGCAAATTTCATTTGGCCTTTTGGCCATGACCTTGTGCCTGCCCTCCATGCAGGAATGGGGCGCTATTTTTGACACCCGCCAAGCCGATGTGCAGCTGACTTTCAGCGGCTATGTGGTGGCCTACGGAGCCTTGCAACTGGTGTACGGCCCCTTGTCGGACCGCCGTGGGCGCAAGCCGATCTTGATGATCGGTCTGGTGGTGGCGGGGCTGGCCTCGGTCATGGCTGCGCTGGCCACCGACATCGCCACACTCACCGCAGCCCGCGTGCTGCAAGGCGCGGGCAGCGCCGCCAGCATGGTGGTCGGTCGTTCCATGGTGCAAGACCTGTTCACCGGTGCGCAGCGCACGCGGGTCATGGCCTACATTGGCATGGCGCTGGGCATGTGCCCGCCTCTGGCCACACTGATCGGTGGACAGGTGCATGTCCGCTGGGGATGGCAGTTCAACTTTGTGTTGCTGGCGTTGTTGGCAGCGGTGCTGCTGGCGACCGCTTGGTGGGGTTTACCGCGTGTCGCCAAACCTGCGCCAGCGGATGGCCATTGGCTGCGCGCCATGCTCAGCGCCTATGCCCGCTTGCTGCGCGAGCCGCGCTTTTTGCTCTACGTCGCCATCCTCGCCGCCACCACCGCCACGTTTTATGCCTTCCTTGCGGGCGCGCCCATTGTGCTCAAGGGCTACGGCATCGGCCCAGACGGCATTGGCTGGTTCATCATGGCCGTGCCGATTTCATATATTGCGGGCAACTTCATGACCTCGCGCCTCATCCAACAGATGGGGGAATCGCGGGTCATGGCCTGGGGCCAAACCCTCACGGTGGCGGGTTTGCTGATCATGCTGGCACTGGCCTTGGCTGGCGTACAAACCGCGCTGGCCGTTGCGCTGCCACTGCTTTTGCTGGGTCTGGGCCATGGCCTGATCAACCCACCTGCGCTGGCGGGCACTGTCAGCGTGTTGCCTGCGCTGGCCGGATCGGCCGCTGCGGTAGCCGGCCTGATGCAGCAACTGACCGGCGCCACGGGCGGCTATTTGGTGGGACTGGTGCCGCACGAGGGTGCCGTCAATTTGGGCTGGATGATGTTGGCCTTCACGCTGCTGGCCGTTGCCGCCCAGTGGGCGCTGCGCCAACGCTGAGCTCAAGCACCAGACAGTTGGCCCCTCGGTTCAAGACGCCAAGGCCTTCATTTCGCGGTACAGGTCGGCCTTGCCTTCAAAGCCAATGCCCGGCAAGTCGGGTAAGGTGACAAAGCTGTTCTCGACCTTGACGCCGTCAGGGAAACCGCCAAAAGGCTGGAACAGGTCGGGGTAAGACTCGTTGCCCCCCAGACCCAGGCCTGCCGCGATGTTCAAGGACATCTGGTGGCCGCCATGCGGCACGCAGCGACTGGCCGACCAGCCGTGTTCCTTGAGCATGTCCAGCGTGCGCAGGTATTCCACCAGGCCATAACTCAAGGCGCAGTCAAATTGCAGGTAATCGCGGTCGGGGCGCATGCCGCCATAACGGATCAGGTTGCGGGCGTCCTGCATGGAGAACAAGTTCTCGCCAGTGGCCATGGGGTTCTGGTAGTAATTGCGCAGGGTGGCTTGCAACTCGAAGTCCAGCGGATCGCCCGCCTCTTCGTACCAAAACAGGTCGTACTGCGACAGGGCTTTGGCGTACTGGATCGCGGTGTCCAGGTCAAAGCGCCCATTGGCATCCACGCACAATTTTTGGCCATCTTGCAGCACTTCCATGACCGCATCGATGCGGCGCAGGTCTTCGTCCAGAGAAGCGCCACCGATTTTCTTTTTCACCACGCTGTAGCCACGGTCCAGGTAGCTGCGCATTTCGTCTTGCAGCTTGCGATGGTCTTGGCCCGGGTGGTAGTAGCCGCCTGCGGCGTACACAAAAATCTTACGGTTGGGCTGGCCATCGCCGTACCGGTCGGCCAACAGCTGGAACAGTGGCTTGCCTTCGATCTTGGCCACCGCATCCCAGATGGCCATGTCGATGGTGCCAATCGCCACCGAACGCTCGCCATGGCCCCCTGGCTTTTCGTTGGTGAACATGGTTTGCCAAATTTTGTGCGGGCACAGGTTGTTCCCTGTTTCGTCCACCAAAGAGGCGGGGGCGGCTTCCAGGATGCGCGGGATGAACCGCTCACGCATCAGCGTGCCTTGGCCATAGCGACCATTGGAGTTGAAGCCATACCCAATCACCGGTTTGCCGTCGCGGATCACATCGGTGACCACCGCCACCAGGCTGAGGTTCATTTTGCTAAAGTCGATGTAAGCGTTCCTGATCGAGGAACTGATGGGAAGGGTTCTTTCGCGGATTTCAACAATTTTCATGTCATGACTCGTGTGGGGATTGAAGATGGGGTGATGTTGCCGCGAGGGAATCAGGAAAGCCAATGCTCGTTTTGGCTAGCGCCATGCACTGGACGAACCACACATGAATTTCATTTGGCTGGAAGACTTTTTGGCCCTGGCCCAAACCGGCCATTTTTCGCGTGCCGCCGAAGACAGGTGCAGCTCTCAACCGGCCTTCAGCAGAAGGATACGTTCGCTTGAAGAGTGGATCGGTACCGACCTGGTGGACCGCAGCTCCCAACCCGCCCGTTTGACAGCCGCTGGCGAATGGTTCAAAGGCGTGGCGGAAAACCTGGTGGGCCAAATCGCCCGACTGCCGGACGAGGCCAAGCAGGTCGCGGAAACACAGGCGGTCACCCTCCGGATGGCGAGCACCCACGGCCTTTCCTTTGTTTTCTTGCCCCGCTGGTTGCGCCAAATCGAATCATCGTTCGCCATGGAGCGGGTGGAGTTGTTGTCAGATGTGTTGTCGCGCTGCGAAATCCTGATGCAGCAAGGCAAAGTGCACTTTGTGCTGACCCATGCGCACCCCCGCGCACCCAGCGCACTGGATACCGACAACTACGGGACCCTGAAGATCGGGTCGGATGAATTGATGGCCGTGTCTCGGCCCAACGACAGGGGGCAGCCGCTTCATGCCCTAGCAGCTGACAACAAGTCACCCACTTCGGTACTGGGCTACACCGATGAATCGGGACTGGGCCGAATTTTTGAGGCTGTCCTGGGCAAGCGACTCAAAGCGGTGCCGACCCAAGTGGTGTTCAAGGCCCATTTGGCTTCGGTTCTGCGCACCATGGCGCTCGACGGCAGGGGCCTGGCGTGGCTCCCCAAGACCCTGGTCGAGGAAGATCTGGCCGCGGGCAGGCTGGTCAGCGCCTGCCAGGGCGAATGGAACGTGCCGCTTGACATACGCCTCTACCGCGAGAAAAACATGACCGGTCAAGCGCCACTGGCCTTGTGGAGCGCCGCCGAATCAAAAAGGTGAACGCGCAGGGCTTCAGCTGTGGAGCTCGGGCTCGTGCATCCAAGCCGCGTGTTTGGGCGCACGTTTGGTTTGCGACCATTCATTGAGCATGTCCCATTTGCATGCGTCGAGCTTGGCATACATCTCGGGCGTGCCCACGTCGGCGGCCAGTTCCAGGCGGTGGCCGTTGGGATCGAAGAAGTAAATGCTCTTGAAGATGGTGTGGTTGGTAGGACCCAACACGTCCACGCCGTTGGCTTGCAGCCGGACCTTGGCCTCTTCCAGGGCTTGCAGGCTGTCCACCTTGAAAGCGATGTGCTGCACCCACTCAGGGGTATTGGTGTCGCGCCCCATTTCGGGTGAGTTGGGGAGTTCAAAAAAAGCCAGCACGTTGCCGCCACCTGCATCCAGAAACACATGCATGTAGGGGTCGGGGGCTTTGGTCGAAGGCACCAGGTCTTCAGCAATGGCCAGCACGAAATCCATGTTCAGGTTTTTCACGTACCACTCAACCGTGGCTTTGGCGTCTTTGCAGCGGTAAGCGGCATGGTGGATGCGGTCGATTTTCATGGGGTTCTCCAAGAGGGCTCAATCGGATTGGCGCGCGGCCTGCAACGCTTCGCGCAACACGCGCAAATCGCCAATGTGGTTGGCCAGCAGCAAAATCAGTCGGGCGTTGAGCGCTTCGCTTTGTTCGTCGCTCAGGCCGTTGTGGGCGTCGATCAGGTGCTCGTAAAACTCGTCGCCCGGTGAAAAGTCACGGAAGAACCGGCGACCGGCTTCATGGAAGTTGGGGTCGGTTTTGAGGGCGGTGTGCATGTCCTTGCTCATCTCAGTCTTGGGTGCGGTTCAGGCCGTGCCGATGTGGGCACCGATGGCGCGGGCCAGGGCGGCTTGCAACTTGGCAGCGTCCAGCGTGCGCCAGCGGGCCGCCACATGCTGGTCGGGGCGCAGCAAGTAGGTGGTCCCGGATGTGGCGTTGTAGCGCTTGGCCATCAGGCCTTGGGCGTCGACGATGACGGTGATGCCAGGGATGTTGAGGGGGCTGGATGCGACGATGAGGGGGGTGACTTGGACGGACCCATTCGCGCACAGGGGTGCGCTCCTACAGAATCCGAGTTGCGCCAGCACATCGGGCGAAGGCTGGGCATCGGCAAACAACATCACTTGAAAACCTTTGCCCACTTGGTCCAGCAGCCAGGCGTCCAGACCGTTCACTTGCACAGGCGCGTCGTCCATCGGTGCGCCGGGCACCATATTGCCCTCAAACGCATCTTCATCGGGCGTGTTGAGCATCGAACCGGTCAGGAAGGATGGCACCGACAGGCGACCTGAATTGACCAGCTTGCGTGCAAAGGGGTAATGCTTGGCCAGCGCCAACACCTGGTTGCGGAATGTTTTGCTCGTGCGGCTCTTGGGCGTGATGAAGTCGGTCGAGCGGGTCGAGTTCATGATGTTTTCGTCGGCGGCAAACTGGCGGTCCATCGCGTAAGTGTCGAGCAACTTCTCGCTGGCGTGGCCCTTGATCACCAAACCCAGCTTCCACATCAAATCGTCCGCGTCCTGAAAGCCCGAATTGGCCCCGCGCGCGCCAAAGGGTGAGACCTGGTGCGCCGCGTCGCCTGCAAACAGCACGCAGCCGTGGCGGAAATCGGTCATGCGCCGACACTGAAAAGTGTAGATGCTGACCCACTCCAGCTCAAACGGCCGCTCGTCGCCCAGCATGGCCTTCAGGCGCGGGATGACTTTTTCGGGCTTCTTTTCTTCCTCAGGGTCGGCGTCCCAACCGAGCTGAAAGTCAATGCGCCAGACGTTGTTGCTTTGCTTGTGCAGCAGCACGCTCTGGTTGGGGTGAAACGGCGGGTCAAACCAGAACCAGCGCTCGGCGGGGTAGTCGGCTTTCATGATCACGTCGGCGATCAAGAAGCGGTCTTGGAACACGCGGCCTTCGATGTCCAGACCCAGGTGGCGTCGGACCGGGCTGCGTGCGCCATCGGCCACCACCAGCCAGTCGGCCTCGATGTCGAACGTGCCTTCGGGTGTTTCCACCGTGAGCGTGGCGTGGTCGTCGTGCGGCGAGACCGCAGTCACCTTGTGTTGCCAGCGGATGTCGGCACCCAGTTCGAGAGCGCGTGCAATCAGCATCTCCTCAACGTGGTACTGCTGCAGGTTGATCATGCCGGGGCGCTTGTGGCCCGCATCGGGCACCAGGTTGAACTGGTAGACCTCGTCTTCTTCCAAAAAAGTGCGCCCGATGTTCCAGCTCACGCCCAAGCCGCAGGCCTGATCGGCTATGCCCAGGCGGTCCAGAATTTCGAGCGAGCGCTTGGCATAACAAACCGCACGCGAGCCGACCGAGACGGTCTTGTCGTCATCGAGCACCAGGACGTCCAGACCCTGCAAGCGGGCATCGATGGCGGCGGCCAGACCCACCGGCCCTGCGCCAATGACGATCAATGGTTTGCGCAGCGGAGGCGTGGCCATCAGGTCGGCTGGTGACTTGTAGGGATAAATCGGGTTGACGTAAGCACCCATGTGACGAACTCCAGAAGGGTCAAAAAGCACCTGGCAGTGCCAAGTCGTAATTTACCATTGTTAAATCAGTTTACCTAAACGTAATTTTTTGGGTTTGTAGGGACCATGGAAACGCCCCATGGCGCTGGATGGACAGCGCCGCGCGGTGAAGCTCTGTATGCTGGAGCTTGTTTTTTGTATGACAAGTCCATGAGCCTACATTTCACCCCCGTCTCCAGCGGCGCACGTCTTTCCGACCAAGTGGCCGCACAACTGATGGCCGAGATCGAGCAGGGTCGATTGACACCGGGCGCCAAGTTGCCCACAGAAGCCAATTTGGCCGAACAGTTTCGGGTCAGCCGCACCGTGGTCCGAGAGGCGGTGTCTCGACTCAAGTCGGTGGGCTTGGTGGATTCGCGCCAAGGCAGTGGGGTGTTTGTCAAACAGGAATTGCCCCTTCCCGCTTTGCATTTCGAAGCTCAGCATGCCGCTTCGCAAGATGCGGTGATCCAGATGGTGGAGGTGCGCCGTGCCCTAGAGGCCGAGGTGGCCGCTTTGGCCGCACTACGTCGGAACTCCCAGGACATTCTTGACATTGAGCAAGCGGTCATAGCTCTGAATGAGGCCGTCTTGGCCGGTGGCAATGGGGTGGCCGAAGACGTGAACTTTCACAGAGCGATTGCGCAGGCCACACGCAACCCCTTTTTGGTCCAGACACTGCAGTACCTGAGCCAATTCCTCCATGGCGCCACCCAAGTGACACGGGCCAACGAAGCGCGCAGGCTCGACTTTGCGGCCGAGGTGCAGGCTGAACACCAGGCCATCTTGTCGGCCATTGTGGCCGGCAACGCCGACCAAGCGAGGCAAGCTGCAGCGGTGCACATGGGCAACGCCATAGGCCGCATACAGCAAGCCGATCCTTCGTTTTGGGAGCAAGAAGGCACGCGATTGGCACAGCCCTTGGTCAAGGGTCTGGGCAGTTGAAGCGTGAACTCAGCCGCAGCCAGGCTCAAGGCTTGGGCTTGCGCAAACCCAGCCACATCACCGTGGACACCACCACGGCCGCACCCACCAATTGCATCGGAGCAATCGCCTGACCCAGCAAGCCCCAGGCCAGCACCAACGCAAAGATGGGTTCGACATTCATGATGGCCGAGTTGCCCACCACACCCAACTTGGGCAGCACGGTGAACATGATGGTGAAGGCCGTGCCGTACAAGAAAGTCAACCAGGCCAAGCCCCACCAACCCGGTTCGGCCTGAGGCCACTGAAATCCACCATGCGTGCTGGCCACCAAGGCGGCCAGAACACCCACGGTGGCCAGCGAAGTGAAGGTGCGCAAGCGCCCGTCTACACCCACCGTTTCGTGCTGCGTCAACACCAAGGCCAAACCAAAAGTCACCGACGCGATCAAAGCAAAGCCCACACCCGCGCCAATTTCACCCCAATGCCGCGCAGCACCCAAGCCAGACGCCGCGCCCAGCACATCCAATGCCAAGGCCAATCCGAGCATCATCACCGGCATGGCCCATAAGAGGGCGCGTTCAGGCTTGTGGCCGTACAAAATTCGGGCCCACAAAGCGGTGGTCAGTGGGTAGGTGTTGAAAGCCAGCAAAGCCAGCGCCACCGGCAAACGCGCCACCGCCGAGTAAAGGCACACGCTTTGCACCGCGATCAGCACTCCGACGGCTGCCAGGTATTTGCGCTGTTGCGGCAGCACGCTGAAGGCTACCTTTTGGTGCCACAAAATCAAAGCCACCACGCCAGCGGTGAGGAGACTTCGCACCGTGACCGCCGTCACCACATCCAAACCATGGTTGAACGCGGTTCGGGCCGCCACATGGTTGGCGCCCATCATGAAGGCAGTCAACAACAAGGTAGCAAAGGCGGCCCCTGTCAATCGGGATGAGGCTGGGTTGCGCATGAGTTCAAGGCCTTTGTGGTCGGTCTGCCGTGATCACGGTTGGGGATAAAGCCCCAAGCCCCGCGCATGCAGACGACTCAAGCCCAGCAGGGCGTCGGTGAAGGGCGTGGCCACACCGGTCAAGCCGCCCAGCTCGCGCACAGCCGAGACCAATGCATCCAGTTCGACCGGTTTGCCCGCGTCCACGTCTTGCAGCATCGAGGTGCGAAAGGCCCCGAGCTTGCGCGTGACAGCGTGGCGGTCTTCCGGTGTTTGCGCGATCGGGATGCCGATGTGCTCGCCAATGGCCTTGGCTTCGAGCATGACGCTCGACACAAAACCGCACACCAGCGGATCGTCCAGGATCACATCGGTGGTGGCCCCGGTGAAAGCGCTGATGGGGTTGACGGTCATGTTGCCCCAGAGCTTGTACCAAACGTCTTTCTGGATTTGTGCCGATGCGGTGGCGTTGAAACCGGCTTGCCCCAAGAGCGCCACCAGCTCGCGCAGGCGCGGAGTATCGGTCCCACTGGGTTCGCCCAAGATCAAGCCGTTGCCAAAATGGTGACGGATCACGCCGGGCATGTCGACCGAGCTGCTGGCATGCACCACACAGCCAATCACGCGGTCGGCCGGGATGTGCTGAGCAATCACGCCGGACGGGTCCACCGATTGCAAGGTGGTGCCCGACAAGGGCCCGCCAAAACCTTGCAAAAACCACCAGGGCACGCCGTTCATGGCTGTGAGTACCACCGTGTTGGGGCCGATGAGTGGCCCGATGCGCCGGGCCACATCGGCCATGGCGGGAGCCTTCACGGCCACGATCACCAGGTCTTGCACACCCAGATCGGCCGCATCGGCGCGGGCTTTCAAGGAGACCACCATCTCCTGATCGCCTTGGCGCAACACCAAGCCCACTTGCTGCAAAGCCTCCAAGGTGGCCCCGCGTGCCACCGCGCTGAGCGTGCAGCCTTGGCGCGCCAAATGCACCCCCAGCCAGCCACCGATGGCGCCAGCGCCGTAGATACAGACTTTCATGCGCGCCACCCTTTGTCTTGCCGGTCGACTTGGCGCACCAGCGATTGAAACACGTCCTCACCCGCGCCATGGTTCGGGTTGAACTGCAGGGCGTCTCGGGTGCATTGGTTGGCAACGGCTTCGGGCACCGCAATGGGCTGGCCCATGCTCAGGGTGGCCAACTGGATTTCGCAGGCGCGCTGCAAAGTCCAGAGCACCGCAAAGGTTTGCGGCAAGGTATGTCCCCAAGCCAGCAGGCCGTGGTTGCGCAAGATGACGGCTTGCTTGTTACCGATGCTGCGCAGCAGTCGCGGCGCTTCTTCGGCATGGATGGTGATGCCTTCAAAGTCGTGGTAAGCCACCATGTTGTGCAGCTGGGCGCTGTAAAAATTGGTCTGCTGCAAACCGCCTTGCACACAGGCCACGGCCACCCCTGCCGTGGTGTGGGTGTGCATCACGCAATGCGCCCCGGCCAGGCCTTCGTGTACAGCAGCATGCACGGTGAAGCCCGCCGGGTTGACAGGGTAAGGCGAGCCATCCAGCACACGCCCTTGCACGTCGATCTTGACCAGGTTGCTGGCCGTGACCTCACTGTAGTGCAGGCCAAAGGGGTTGATCAAAAAGTGTTTCTCGCCCCCCGTCACGCTGTCGGGCAGGCGCAGCGTGATGTGGTTGTAGATCATCTCGGTCCAGCCCAGCAGGGCAAACACGCGGTAACTGGCCGCCAGCTGCAATCGCGCTTGCCATTCGTCGGGGTGCACCCGCGCTTGCAGCGAGGGCACCACCGGTTGGGGGGATGGGAACATCGTGGTCTCCTTCATTTAATTGGGATCTAACCCCAATTAACCAATTAATAAGTCGCGCCTTTGGTGGGTGCGGCAACAGAGGTGGCTGATTTGAAATGCACTGCCAATTCGGTGGTGTGGCGCATCAAGAGTTGGGTGTCCAGGCCCACGGCGACGAAGAGCGCGCCCAGCGACAGGTAATGCGCAGCCAGTTGGCGGTCGGGCGAGAGGATGCCAGGCGCCTTGCCTGCCTTCAGGATGCGGGCGATGGCGTCCTCAATGGCGGCCTGCACTTCGGGGTGCGCGGCATTGCCCACATGACCCATGCTGGCCGACAAATCGGCCGGGCCGATGAAGACACCGTCCACACCGGGCGTGGCGGCAATCGCATCCAGGTTCTTCAGCGCTTCGCGTGATTCAACTTGCACCAGCAAGCAGACTTCTTGGTTAGCGCGCTTGAAGTAATCCGGGTAGTGGCCCCAGCGCGAAGCCCGCGCCCCCGCCATGCCGCGCACGCCGCCCTGCCCGTCGTCTTGCGGATAGCGCATGGCCTGCACCAGCTGCGCTGCTTGCTCGGCCGTGTCCACCATGGGCACCAGGATGTTTTGCGTGCCCAAATCGAGGTATTGCTTGATCAGCGCCGTCTCGCCAACGGGCACACGGCACACCGCGTTGCTGGCGGGGTAAGCGGCCAGGGTCTGCAGCTGCGCCTGGATGCTGCGCAAGTCGTTGGGCGCGTGTTCGCCGTCGATCACCAGCCAGTCAAAACCAGCCAGAGCGCAGATTTCCGCGGTGTAGGCGCTGGCCAGCCCCATCCACAGGCCGATTTGGGGGCGTTTGTTTTGCAGGGCTTGTTTGAAAAGGTTCACAGGGGTGTTCATGGAGTTTCCTAAGGTAAAGCCTTCGACCGGGATGCTGAGCGTATCCGGCTGGCCTGGCCGGGCTCAGAGGCGCTTCGCTTTGCCACATCGCCCAACCAGGCCAGCCGGACCCGCTCAGCGTGGACATTCAAAACGCCCTGGTGTTAAGTGAATCTGAATTCCAGTTTGCCCAACGGCCCGTAATCCGCTTCAAATACATCGCCCACTTTGGCCAAAGCCGGTTTGGTGAACGAACCGGCCAACACAATTTCTCCCGCCTGCAAGTATTCACCCCAAGGCGCGAGTTTGTTGGCCAGCCAGGCGATACCCACAGCCGGGTGTCCTTGTACGCCCGCCGCCAAGCCGGTTTCTTCGACCACGCCGTTTTGGCGCAGCACCGCACCGCACCAAGGCAGGTCGGTGGTCAACGGGTCCACGCGCTTGGCCCCGAGCACGATGCCGGCATTCGCCGCGTTGTCGCTGATGGTGTCGTACACCTTGCGCATCACCTTGGTGTGGCGATCGAACTGCTCGATGCGCGAATCGATGATCTCAATCGCTGGGGTCACATACTCGGTGGCCTCCAGTACTTGTTGCACCGTCACGTTCGGGCCGCGCAGTTCTTTTTTGAGGATGAAAGCCAACTCCACCTCGACACGTGGGGCGATGAAATCGGTGAAGGGAATGTCCAATACCTGTTCAGGCGTGCAGGTGTACACCATGTCGTCCAGCAGCGTGCCGTAGTCGGGCTCATCGATCTGGCTGGACACCTGCATGGCGCGGCTGGTCAGCCCAATCTTGTGGCCAATCATCGAGCGCCCTTCGGCCAACTTGAGCTGCATCCAGGCGCGGTTGATGCGGTAACCGTCTTCGATCGTCATGCCCGGAAAGCGCTTGGAAAAGTGCTCGATCTGCACGCGGGATTTTTCGGACTGGTTGAGCTCGTGCGCGAGCTGCTGGATTTGGCCTTCGGTGAACACGGACATGGATCAAGCCTTGTTGAACAGGGGATGGAGGTTGCTGTGCTTGGCGTCAAACACTTCGGGGCCTTCGTCGATCTGCAGCGTGATGCCGATATGGCGCTGGGCCATCACAGGGGCAAAAAAGGCCTTGACCACTTCGAGCAATATTTGCCCTGCACTTTGCTGCGTGGCCTCGCTTCGGCCCCGGCCCATGCGCACATTCAGGTACACAAAGGCGTAGTCGCCCGTGCCGCCCGCCGCCTTGCCCGCCGCGCCGCCATCGGCCACCGCATAGTGCGGCGCGGGGTAGGCCAGCACACGCGTGCCGCCTGTGGGAAAGACTTGCTTGGCGTCTTCGTCTTTGACGGTGAGCATGGCGTCGGCCAGCTGGCGGCACAGCGCGGTCATGCTGACCTCGTGGTCAAGCTGGCCGGTGTAGAGAATGACTAAATGGGGCATGGTTACAACCTCGTGCTCACAGCGGTGTAGCCTGCGGCGCTGCTGGCCACGGCTGCGGGGATGTGCTCGCCCTTTTGCGGCGTCACTTCGAAAATGGCGTTGAGCTGGCCTGTGCCACTGGCGCCGAAATACGGAGTCACCATGTCCACCGCGCCGTCGTAATCAGTCCAACCCAAAGCGCCCATCAGCATGGCCGTGTCGTGCATGAAGCCTTCACCGTGGCCTTTGCTCGCGTACTCGGGCAGCATTTCGCAAAAGGCTTTCCATTCGCGGTTGCCCCACATCTGCAGCACCTGTTTGTCGAGCTGCTCCAAAAACGGACTCCAGATCTTGTGGGCAAACTCAGGGGCAAGACCGTTTTGTGCAAAGCGGTGTGAGAGCGAGCCGCTGGCGAGAAACGCCACATTGCCATCGTAGTGTTTTTCAACCGCCTGGCGCATGGCCCAGCCCAGGCGGGCGCTGTCGGCCAAATAGTGCGAGGTGCACAGCGCCGAGACCGAAACCACCTTGAAGTGCTGGTCGGCGTTCATGTAGCGCAGCGGCACCAGCGTGCCGTATTCAGGCTGCAAGGTGGTGGCGTCGTGGGCCAGGGTTTCCACACCGAACTCATTGGCCACCTGGGCCAACAAGTGGCCCAACGCCGGGTTGCCGGGTGACTCAAAGGCCATGTTGCTGATGAAGTGCGGCAGCTCGTTGCTGGTGTAGACGCCTTTGTAATGCGGCGCGCAGTTGATGTGGTAGCTGGCATTGACCAGCCAGTGCGTGTCAAACACGACCAGCGTATCCACCCCCATGGCGCGGCAGCGGCGGCTGATTTCCTGGTGGCCATCGATGGCGCTTTGCCGCGTGCCAAAACGCGGGCCGGGGATCTCACTCAAATACATGCTGGGCACGTGGGTGATTTTGGCGGCGAGTGCAAGTTGGCCCATGGGGTGTCCTGTAGTGACGTTTAGGGGCAGATCAGGGCAATGCCTGGAAAGTAACTGCGGTAGCGCCCTGCATCGCGGGTGAGCAATTGAAAGCCCTCGGCTTGTGCATGCGCACCAATGAAAAAGTCGGGCAGTACGCCGGTTTTGGTGCCACCTTGTCGGCGGTACTGGCGAAAAGCTTGCCCAGCCAGCCTGGCTGCAGGACGCGACAGATCTGCCAGGCGGATACCCAGTGTGTCCAGAAAAGTATCCAGATGCGCAGGCTCTCCCGGGTGCCCAGCCAGCTCGGCATAGACCACCATGTTGGTGCCCAGTTCTCCGGATTTGGCGCTGCGCAGTTGCTGCAAAGACCAGGGCATCCAGATCGGGTCGGCCTTGTAGATGTCGAGCAAGACGTTGGTGTCGACCAAGATCATGGCTTGTTCCAGTCCTCGCCGCGGGTAATGGCCATCCATTCGTCTGTGCTGGGGCCATCCTTCACGATGCCAATGAACTGCCGAATCGGGTCGTCCGGCGCGAGAAAAGACAAGTCGGGCTCGGGCGCAGCGCGCGGGCTGGATGGCGTTTTGGCCGCCACCAAATACTCGGCAAGGGCTTCTTGCACGACGTATGACTTGCTCAGCTTGCGCGCAGCGCAGTACTGGGTCAGTTCACGTTCAACGGTTTCGGGCAGGCGGACAGACAACATGGCTCACTCCTTGTCATACGCATTCAATATGAATGTATGACATCAAGTATGACAGATGATGGCAATTTGTCATACACCCCAATGCGGAATGTGGTGACCACCCAGCGACACCGCCACGTTTTTGGGCTCGCAAAACACTTCGTAGCTCCAGGTGCCGCCTTCGCGCCCGGTGCCGCTGGCCTTGGTGCCACCAAAGGGCTGGCGCAAATCGCGCACGTTCTGGCTGTTCACAAAGCACATGCCCGCCTCGACCGCGGCGGCCACGCGGTGGGCGCGGCCGATGTTCTCGGTCCAGACGTAACTGCTCAAACCGTATTCAATGTCGTTGGCTTTTTCAATGGCATCCCTCTCGTCCTTGAATGGGATCAGGCAGGCCACGGGGCCAAAAATTTCTTCTTGCGCAATGCGCATGCGGTTGTCGACGTCGGCAAACACGGTGGGCCAAACGAAATTGCCGTTCTTCACATGCGCGGGTAAGTCAGCGGCGTAGCCGGGCTGGCTCAGACCGCCGCACAGCATCGTCGCACCTTCCTTGGGGCCGAGTTCGATGTAGCCGCGCACCTTGGCCAAATGGGCTTTGGAGATCATCGGGCCGACGGTGGTTTTTTCATCCAGCGGGTCGCCCACGGTGATGCGTTTGGCACGCTCGGCAAATTGGGCCGCAAAGTCGGCGTAGATGCTTTGCTGCACCAGGATGCGGCTGCCTGCAGTGCAACGTTCGCCGTTGTTGCTGAAAATCATGAAGATGGCGGCGTCCAGCGCACGGTCCAGATCGGCATCTTCAAAAATCACAAAGGGGCTTTTGCCGCCCAGTTCCATGCTAAATTTTTTCAATCCCGCGCTTTGCACGATGCGGTTGCCGGTGATGGTGGAGCCAGTGAAACTGATGGCACGCACATCGCGGTGTGAGACCAGCGGCTCACCCGCTTCCTTGCCGTAACCGTGCACCAAGTTAAGCACGCCGGCGGGCACACCCGCTTCCAGCGCCAGCTCGCCTAAGAGGGCGGCGCTCATGGGCGAGAGTTCGCTCATCTTGAGCACGGCGGTGTTGCCAAACGCCAGGCACGGCGCGACCTTCCAGGTGGCGGTCATGAAGGGCACGTTCCAAGGGCTGATCAGCGCGCACACGCCCACCGGGTGGAACAAGGTGTAGTTCAGGTGTGTGGGCGTGGGGTAAGTGTGGCCGTCCACGCGGGTGCACATCTCGGCGAAGTAGTGGAAGTTGTCGGCCGCACGTGGCACCAATTGCTTGCCGGTCTGACTGATGGTCTGGCCACAGTCGCGGGTTTCGGTGTCCGCAATCTCGGGCACGTGTTGCGTGATCAGGTCGCCGAGCTTGCGCATGATCTTGGCGCGCTCGGTCGCGGGCGTGGCGGCCCATTGGGGGAAAGCAGCCTTGGCGGCAGCCACGGCGGCATTCACCTCCGCTTCGCCACCCGAGGCGACTTCGGCCAGCACTTCTTGCGTGGCGGGGTTGACGGTTTCAAAGTAGTCGCTGCCTGCGACCTTTTGGCCATGGATGAGGTGGTCTATTTTCAAACGGTGTCTCTCTTTCTGTCTTGTCGGGGCTCAAGCCGCCGACCTACAAGGGTCATGGCCTGCCCACAATGGTGTTCGTGAGCGCCCCGATGCCTTCGATCTCTGTGACGATCACATCGCCCGGGTTCACGTTCACGATGCCATCGGGCGTGCCGGTCAGGATCAGGTCGCCGGGGTTGAGCGTCATGAAACTGCTGAAATATTCAATCAGTGTGGGCACGTCGAACACCATGTCGGCGGTGTTGCCGCTTTGTGTGATCTGGCCGTTGACGGTGGTCTGCAACTTGAGCGCCATGGGCCCACCTTGACGTTGATGCACATCGACGGCATCGACCAACCAGGGGCCGATGGGCGTGCAGGTGTCTCGGTTTTTCACCCTCAGGTTGGGGCGGTACCAGTTTTCCAAATAGTCGCGGATCGCGTAGTCGTTGGCCACGGTGTAGCCGCCCACGAAGTCGTAGGCGTCGGCCTTTTTCACATGACGCGCGGTCCGGCCGATCACCACCGCCAACTCGCACTCGTAGTGCATGTACTTCACGTCGGTTGGGCGATGGGTGAAGGCCTTGTGCCCGATCAGCGAGGCCTCGCCCTTCATGAAGGCCAGCGGCTCTTCGGGCGCCTTGAAGGCGAGTTCTTTGGCGTGGTGGGCGTAGTTCAGCCCCAGCGCGATCACGGTGCGCGCTTGCGGCACGGGTGCAAGCGGCGGCAACCAGACCACGTCGTCAAAACCCACGCGCTGGCCCTTGTGCGGGCCTTGAGTGATGAGCAGCTGGCCATCGGACTCGACGGCTTGCTGGATGGCGCCGGACCAGGCGATGCGTGCGTGCTTCATGCGGCACCTCCCACTTGCACAGACACTGACGAGAAGCCGGGTGCGGAAATCTCCACCCGATCTCCGGCTTTGGCGCGTGGACGCGAACCATCGGCCAGACCATCGGTGCCCACCATCAACACATCGCCGGCTTGCAGCGTCATGAATTCGCCCACATCGGCCAGCAGCGTGGGCAGATCGCGCATCAATTCGCGCAAAACCACGGTTTGCACCCGCTCGCCATTGCGGCTCACCGCGATGTGCAACGCGGCCCAATCCGCCAACTGGCCCACCGTCACTTGCTGGGGCAAAGCCAGAAAACCATCGCGGCAACGGAACTTGACCGGCGGGCGGTAGTAACTCGCATGCGGCACCGACCAGTCACACAGCAGCGCGGCACCCGCCACTTGGCCATCGTCACCGATCACCAGACCCAGCGTGGCGCCGATGTCGACTTCGCTCACGCCGTCTTGCAGCAGCAGGTCTTGCCCGGCAGGGCTGAAGGTGTTGGCGCTTTTCACATAAAGAATCGGCGCTTGGGGTGCGGCCTTGTGCGGGTCTTGCGTCATGCGCGGGGCCCACAGGTCCCACTCGCGGCGAAAGTTGAGCAAAGTGCCATACACCGTGCCTTGGGGTTGCCAAGGCCGATGGGGCATCGGGTTTGGGGGGATCGTGGGCATCGCTTATTCCTCTGGCGTCGCGTTATCGGATTTTTGGGGCTGCCCGCCAGGCACTTCCAGGGCAATCAACTGGTCCAGCAAGTCGTACAAAGCGGTCAATTGCGATGACCCCAAATGCTCGGCCATCCAGCTGTAATGCGCCTCGATGGTTTGCGACAAGGCGTGCACCTTGGCCAGGCCCAATGCGGTGGCACGAACGACGGTGCGACGGGCATCTTGGGGGCAGCGCTGGCGCTCGATCAGGCCGTCCCGCTCCATGCGGGTCAAAACGCCGGAGAGGCTGGGGCCCAGCAAAAAAGCCTCGGTGGCCACACGGCCGGTTTCAACGCCGCCGCGCTCGTGCGCATGCTCACCCAACACACGCAGCACGCGCCACTGTTGGTCCGACAAGCCATGCTCGCGCAGGCTGGGGCGGGTGTGCAGCATCACCGCCTCACGGGCTTCGAGCAAAAGCCGGGGCAGGTTGCGGTGGACAAAAGAAGTTTGGGTGGCCATTTATTTAACATGTTAAATGAATTCCTCCAGGCAGCGATGAGGGTTTACACCGACTGAGCACGACCCACCGTCACCGGGTGTGGCCCAGCGCGCACGCATCTCATAAGATGCAGCTTGGTTTTTCTGCAGCCCCTTTAATGAGCCTCCCATGTCTTTTGCCGATTTGCTTTCTGATCTTGCCGGTCCCGTGATCCAGGCCCCCATGGCCGGGGTGCAAAACCACCGATTGACAGCCGCCGTGTGCGAGGCTGGCGGCTTGGGATCATTGGCGGCCGCGATGCTCACCCCGGAAAGCTTGCAGTCAGAGCTGCAAGCCTTGTGCAGTGCGACCGATCGGCCCTACAACGTCAACTTTTTTTGCCACACCCCGCCCGCGGCAGACCCTGTGCAGCAAGCTGCTTGGCAACAGGCTTTATCGCCCTATTACCGCAACATGGGCTTGGACCCTGACAGCATGCCCAGCGGCGCAGGCCGTGTGCCCTTTGGCCACGACAGCGCCGATGTGCTGGAAGCCTTTCGGCCTGCGGTGGTCAGCTTTCACTTTGGCCTGCCAGCGCCCGATTTGTTGGCCCGCGTCAAAGGCTGGGGCAGTTGGGTGCTGTCATCGGCCACCACCGTGCAAGAAGCAATGTGGCTGCAAGCCCATGGCGCAGACGCCGTAATCGCCCAAGGGCTGGAGGCGGGCGGGCACCGGGGCATGTTTTTGACCGATGACCTCAGCTCCCAAATGGGCACCTTCGCGCTGTTACCCCAAATCGTTCAGGCGGTGCAGTTGCCCGTGATCGCTGCGGGCGGGATTGGCTCAGCCCAAGGCGTGGCTGCGGCCCAAGCGCTGGGCGCAGCGGGTGTGCAAGTCGGCACAGCTTATTTGTGCAGCCACGAGGCCACCACCAGCGCCCTGCACCGCGCAGCCTTGCAGTCGCCTGAGGGGCAGCACACAGCCCTGACCCGTTTGTTCAGTGGCCGCCCAGCGCGCGGCATCGTCAACCGCCTGATGCGCGAACTGGGGCCGTTGAACCCGGCTGCCCCGGCGTTTCCATTGGCCACGGCTGGCATTGCCCCTTTGCGTGCCGCTGCGGAAGCTCAGGGCTTGAGCGACTTCACGCCTCTGTGGTCGGGCCAAAACGCCGCCAGCGCACGCAGCCTGAGCGCGGCCGACATCACCCGGGAAATGGTCAAGGCCTGGCGTTGAGAGGCGAGACCTCGAAGGCACAATCGCCCCATGGCCAAAGACAAATCGATATTCACCTGCACCGAATGCGGCGGCACCAGCGCCCGCTGGATGGGCAAATGCCCCAGCTGCAACGCCTGGAATACCTTGATCGAGGGCTCGACCGAACCTGCTGCGGGCAAAAACCGCTTTGGTTCGGTCCACGCCTCGCTGGCCCCCACGTCCGAAGTGCTGCCCCTGGCCCAGATCGAGGCGGCCGACTTTGAGCGCCACCCCACCGGCATCGACGAGCTCGACCGGGTCCTGGGCGGCGGCATGGTCGAAGGCGGCGTGGTGCTGATCGGCGGTGACCCGGGCATCGGCAAATCGACCTTGCTGCTGCAGGCGGTGGACGCGCTGCAGCGCAGCGGCATGAACACCCTGTATGTCACGGGCGAAGAAAGCGGCGCGCAAGTGGCCATGCGCTCGCGCCGCCTGGGCCTGCCCGACTCGCAGGTGCCGGTGCTGCCAGAAATCCAGCTTGAAAAGATCCTGCACACCCTGCAATCACGCCAACCAAGCATTGCCATCATCGACTCGATCCAGACGGTGTATTCGGACCAACTCACCAGCGCACCTGGCTCGGTGGCGCAGGTGCGCGAATGCGCAGCGCACCTCACGCGCACCGCCAAATCGACCGGCACCACCATCGTGCTGGTCGGCCATGTCACCAAAGAAGGTGCTCTGGCTGGCCCCCGCGTGCTGGAGCACATGGTGGACACGGTGCTGTACTTTGAGGGCGACACGCATTCGAACTTCAGGTTGATCCGTGCCATCAAAAACCGCTTTGGTGCCGTGAACGAAATTGGCGTCTTTGCCATGACCGAAAAAGGTCTCAAGGGCGTGAGCAACCCCAGCGCCATCTTCTTGAGCCAGCATGCCGAGCCGGTGCCCGGCAGCTGCGTGATGGTGACGCTGGAAGGCACCCGCCCACTGCTGGTGGAGATTCAAGCCCTGGTGGACAGCGGCGGCCCATCGCCCCGGCGCTTGAGCGTGGGCTTGGACCGCGACCGTCTGGCCATGCTGCTGGCGGTGCTGCACCGCCACGCGGGCGTGGCCTGCATGGACCAAGACGTGTTTGTCAACGCGGTGGGCGGCGTGCGCATCAGCGAACCCGCAGCCGACTTGGCGGTCATGCTGGCCATCACCAGCAGCTTGCGCGGCAAAGCTTTGCCCAAGGGTTTCATCGCTTTTGGCGAGGTGGGTTTGGCCGGCGAAGTGCGCCCTGCGCCGCGTGGGCAAGACCGCCTCAAGGAAGCCACCAAGCTGGGCTTCAAGGTGGCGGTGGTCCCCAAAGCCAATGCCCCCAAGAAAAACGACAAAGCTTTTGAAGGCCTGAAGATTTACCCGGTCGATCGGATCGAAGAAGCCATGCAAGTGGTGCGGGGATTGGACTGATTCGGTATCAGAATCCGCTTGGCAATCAAGGCACAATCTGCCCCCATGAATTTCACCAAAATCATCGCGCCTCTGGCCATTGTTGTTTTCACCATCGGAGCCTGGCAGGCCTTTCAATGGGCGGGCATTGCACTGGCCTTGGGCGGCGTGGTCATGTGGGTGCTGCTGCACTTCACCCGCATGGTCACCATCCTCAAAAAAGCGGCAGACCGCCCCATCGGCCATGTGGCCAGCGCCGTCATGCTCAATGCCAAGCTGAAAAAAGGCGTCAATTTGATGCACGTGATCGCCATGACACGCTCTTTGGGCAAGCTGTTGACCGAAAAAGACGCCCAACCTGAGATTTACACCTGGACCGATTCGAGTGATTCGGTGGTCACCTGCACTTTTGTGGGTGGCAAGCTGACCGAGTGGGCACTTGTGCGTCCCGAGCAGGTCAGCCCTTAAAATCTGTTTTTGCTTTTTCATTGCCCCTTTTTCCAAGGACACTTCCATGAGCGTTGTCATTCCCTCCATGTCAGACCGTGACGGCAAAATCTGGATGGATGGCCAGATGGTCGATTGGCGCGACGCCAAGATCCATGTGCTGAGCCACACCCTGCACTACGGCTGCGGCGCTTTCGAAGGCGTGCGCGCCTACAAAACCGAACAAGGCACCGCCATCTTCCGCCTGCAAGAGCACACCGAGCGCCTGTTCAACAGCGCCAAGATCTTGCGCATGAACATCCCATTCACCCAAGCGCAGGTCAACGAGGCCCAGCGCGCCGTGGTGCGCGAGAACAATTTGGAATCGGGCTACATCCGCCCCCTGACTTGGATTGGCGACAAGAAGCTGGGCGTCAGCCCCAAGGGCAACACCATCCACCTGATGGTGGCCGCATGGACTTGGGGCGCCTATTTGGGCGAAGAAGGCATGAAGCGCGGCATCCGCGTCAAAACCAGCAGCTACACCCGCCACCACGTCAACATCACCATGACGCAGGCCAAAGCGGTGAGCAACTACACCAACAGCATTTTGGCCAACATGGAAGTGACCGATGAGGGTTATGACGAGGCCCTGCTACTGGACACCTCGGGCTTTGTGTCTGAAGGCGCTGGCGAGAATATTTTTGTGGTCAAGAACGGCGTGATCTACACGCCCGACTTGTCGGCCGGCGCCCTGAACGGCATCACCCGCAACACGGTGTTCCACATCGCCAAAGACTTGGGCCTGGAGATCGTGCAAAAGCGCATCACCCGTGACGAGGTGTACATCGCCGACGAAGCCTTCTTCACCGGGACCGCCGCCGAAGTCACGCCGATCCGCGAACTCGACCGCATCGAATTGGGCAAGGAAGGTTACGTGGGCAGCCGCGGGCCGATCACCGAAAAAATCCAGACTGCGTTCTTTGACATCGTCAACGGCCGCAACCCCAAGTACGCCCACTGGCTGACCAAAGTTTGAACCATGAGCAACGCATCTGTTGAACTGCTGGCCACCGACCTGAACCCCCAAGGCGGTGTGTTTTGCCCCAGCCCCAAGGCTGACATGAAAATCTGGAACAGCCACCCCAAGGTGTACCTAGACGTGGCCAAAACTGGTGAGGCCAAGTGCCCGTATTGCGGCACCGTGTACAAGCTGAAAGCCGGGGAGGTGGTGGGGCACCACCACTGAAGCCGTATGACAGACGGCACGGCGAGCGCCGTCAATCAGGGGCTGCTCAATGAAGTGACGGTGGTGATCGTCACATTCAACAGCGCGCATTGTTTGCCCGAGCTAGGCCGCCACCTTGCAGCTTGCCCCCACATCATCGTGGTAGACAACGGCAGTGACGATGGCTGCGCACAACTGGCGTTAAAGCACCTGCCCCAGGCCCAAGTGATCGCACTGCCCACCAATTTGGGGTTTGGTGCGGCCAACAACCGGGCCTTGGCGCAAGTGCAGACTCCGTTTGCGTTGCTGCTCAACCCCGACTGCGAAATCACGACCGAAGCCATCCACCGATTGCTGCAGACCGCCCACCAATGGCCAGATGCCGCCATGGTGGCGCCACAGTTGCTGCAAGCCAGTGGCGCGCCCGAAGTCAATTACCGCTGGCCGCATTTGCTTTGGCATAGTCAAGGCCCCGCAGTGACGGATGGCCCTGCATGTGTCGGTTTCATTTGTGGGGCCGCCATGCTGCTGCGCATGTCAGCCTTTGGCGGCCGCTTTTTTGACGAACAGTTTTTCCTGTATTACGAAGACGATGACCTTTGCACACGCTTGTTCAATCAGCGACAAGCCATGGTCATTGACCCGTCTGCCACAGCCACCCACCGCTCGCGCGGCAGCGTGCGCGGCAAAAGCCCATTACGCAGCGAGTATTTGCGTGGTTACCATCACGCCCAGTCCAAGTTGATTTACACCCGCAAATACCAAAGCCTCCATGTTGCCCGCCAACAGCAAAGCAAACTATTGTGGGGAACCGCACTGACGCTACCCCTGAGAGTTTTGGCTTTCAACCCTAGGTTGCTCGCCCGTATGTGGGGGAGATTCAGAGGCGTGACAGATTGGAAAACATCATGAACCAACCCCAACCCACACTTTGCATAGGCATCCTCACCATGAACGAGGCTCGCCGCATTGAGCAATGCATCCAAAGCGCCAAATTTGCAACCCAAATTGTAGTGGTGGACAGCGGCAGCAAAGACGACACCGTCGCCATAGCTCAAGGCCTAGGTGCTCAAGTCCATACTCATGCCGATTGGCAAGGCTTCGCAGAACAGCGCAACCGATTGCTCCAATACTGCTCTTGTGACTATATTTTTTTCTTGGATGCAGACGAGGTCATCACGCCAGCACTCCAGGTCGAAATACAGGCTGCAGTTTCCAGTGGCCAACAAGCCACGTGGGAAGTTTTGTGGAACCAAGTGGCTTACGGAAGACCTTTAACCCTAATGAAGTCTACTGGTGGCGTGCAGCGCATGTTTCCTACTAGCAACTTGGCCCGTTTTGATGGCGTTGTCCATGAAGGAGCGATTGTTCGAAATGCCACAACGCCAGTCATCAAGTTCAAAGGCAGATTGCTGCACTATTCCCGTGAGACGATCTATGGCAGTTTGCAAAAACTGGCGCAATATGCACAACTGGGTGCACTTAAGCGTGCAGGAAACGGTAAACGCGGCGGCATCTTGCGTGGCTTTGCCTCTGCTTTTGCTAACTTTCTCCAGCTCTATATTTTTAGACGCGGCTTTCTTTGTGGTGCAGAGGGATTTTTATTCTGCTTTTTTATCGCCCTTGAATGCTTTTTTCGCTATTCAATGATTAAATATGATAAAAACTTACTAGAAAAAACCGCCGCACGATAATATCAAATATCAATTTATCATGAACACCATCCACGAAATAAGATTAACAATTTCCCCACAGAGGACCCGTCGTTAAGACCTTATCGACTTAAAAATTAAATTTGGCAATTTCTCTTTTTAGGTTTTTAATGATATTTAATATCCATTTAGATGGCTGGCTTAATCGCTGGTTAAATCGTCGCAAACCCCAAAAAACTCTGGTCCTTCTTCAGAAGAATGGGCTCACAATTTCGACAGTTTATGACATCGGGGCCAACAAGGGGCGTTGGTCACGGGATATGCAGAGGGTCAAACTTCAAACACACTCTTACACCCAGGAAAATGATATCAAAAGCAATTACAAGGCGACTGGTTCTGTGCGTTGGATATTCAAAGCAAGACGGCTATTGGGGCAACTGAGGCTGGTCTCAAAAGGCTTTTTTTCACGCGAGTGTTGGGAGATGTACATCGGCCCCCATACAAGGTAAATGCCATTGATCATTGAAAATTTACTTTGAAAGCAAAAATGATAAATCAAACCAGCGACATCACACTTTGCCTAACAATCGGGCTGCGGCCTGACCTGCTCAGAAGTTCTTTGGCCAGTCTGTTGGCTCATGTACATTTCGAAAAAGTCATTGCCATCAACGATTTCCGTGATGAAGCCACCAATTCAGTTTTTCGCGAACTTTGCCCCCAAGGTCAGCTGGTTTCCTTGGATCGGCAACTGGGGCATCACGCCGCGGTAGATCATGCTTACAGCTTGATCGAGACACCATATGTTTTTCACAGCGAAGACGACTGGCATTTCGATAGCTCAATCGACTTGATATCGGCCATGGATTTGCTAAGAGAAAATCCAGAATTGTCTCAAGTTTGCTTTAGAAAGATCGAGGATTTCGCTTTTAGTACAGAAGAGACTGCTCGGATTGTGCATTTTCAAAGGAGCGGCTTGAATTGTGTGCGGCTGGACGGACTGCACGACCAATGGCACGGATACACCTTCAACCCACATCTTGCGGCAATCGAGACGTGGCGATCTGTTGGGGGTTTTTCTAAATTTAAAAAAGAACGCCATATTTCTCGAAGCCTCAGAAGAGATGGGAAATACAGCGCTTATATGGAAAATGGGGTTTGCCACCACATCGGAGCACTACTGAGCGTTAGTGGTAACGACATAAAAGATCAAAAATTGAGGCAGTGGAAAGAATCGATAAAAGAACTCTTCAGGTCCATAAAAAAATCAAACTCATAGGACTTTTAGGCTTTGCAGCGCCTGTTTTAAATCCGCACCGCTCCCAAAATTATTCTGGCTCGATGGTTCGTGCCTATGGGGGGTGGATAATTGCCTAGCAATTGCCTGAACCATCGCTTCTGTGTCTCCAACCGGTGTAAAAATAACTCGGCTGTCATAGCTCGAATGCACGCTTTGATCTATTGAAGCTTCAGAGATGACAGTTAATCCCAGGCAAAGGCATTCACTGATGCGGGTAGTTTCAAGCAGGGCATCCTCGTAGTAGTGAATGTTGAGCACCAGCTCAGCCTGCATTAATTTGCACCAGAGTGCTTCTCCATAAAGTCCCTGCACGACATCAATCTCGAAGTATTGTTTCAATTCCTTGAGGAATTTCTGGCGGCGCGCACTCTTAGGATCTCCATAAAAAATGATCCCTTGCCGATCTGCGGGCTTAACAGCAGGCGTTAGTTGCGCTGGGAACAAAGCACCCAAGGGAGCTGGCTCTACAGGGACGTGGTGTAGCCTTAACTGCCCCGGCAGCCGCGAATCTAAAAATGCGATGTTCTTAAGTGAATAATCAAACACTGCTAAAGAGTTATAAAGGACGTTGAGGTACTCTTGGGTGAACCACCGAGTAGACACCGATTGCTCCATCTGGAAAACAATTCTTTGCTCTCTGGGTGGCAAGCGTTTGTAAGTTTGTGGGCAAATCACTATGTACAAGCCATCACCGAAGTGCTGAGGCATTTCAGTGACCAGCTCAGCCTGCAATTTAAAACGGGAAAGTTGCCACCTAAGCATGCGCGCAACATAAAGCGTAGCGTTGGGCGACACAACAGTAATAGTTTTGCGTTCCCCAAAAGGACGAGACTTCAAAAGTACATCACGCTGTGCTGGCCAACCGGAGGCTATCGCTGGATCCGGGTTGTGCAATACCAGCGAGTACCAATCTGAAAACGTCTTACGGGTATCTCCGCTGGAGTCCAACACAACCCACCGCCAGAGCCCTTTGAGTTGCAAGTATTTGTCGAACAAGATTCTTTTAAGCCAAGGTCGGGGAACACCGTTCGACTTAAAGAAGAGTTTGTGCAACTGCATGAGCAACCTCACGGTGTATCTGGTTTGATGGCCTGTAGCTCCCATGTCAGATGACTGAATCCTCCTTTGAAGAATCGAAACTCGACGTTTTTTCGCCACCACTCCCGCATCCCTCTGGAGCTGCCTGCGTAGGTGTTTTTTTGTGGCTCCCAGACAATCCTATGCGCTTCGAAACGGCCGGTAAATCCGTAACGCTCTGCATACGGAGCATCGCCACAAAAATATTCGTGTGTTTTCTCTGTGATGAAATTCACGTGCGTAGGATCTTGAAATGCTTCAGGTCTTGGATAGGCAGGCGTACTTGCAAGAAAAAGTCCATTAGGTTTCAAGACCCGATAGATTTCTGACATCAACTCCATAAAAGGAAAAACGATAGTACCGTCGAACCGGTAAGCCTGTCTGGGGATATGCTCAATGAAATCGAACGCTGAGACCGAATCAAAAGTTGCATCCTCGAAGGGAAGCCGGTTTTTGCTCAAATCCACAGCAACGAAGGCGAAGTTGTCTACGTGTGTGAGCTGTTCTAGCTCGGCAAAATCACAGCCAATCAACTTTTCTCTCCGGTAAGGATTTCTGGCGCGACTGCCGCAGCCCAAGTCCAAATGCACTGTTTCTTTCATGGTTTCTTTCGTTTATCTTGTGACTGGCACGGGCCTAAAAACACAAGAAAATCAACATTGTCCTCGCCCGCAAAGATGGACTACATCATACAAGTGCAGTGGTATCAGCAAGTTCAGGGTCAGAGTCGTTGTTGGTCCAACCCAAAGATCACAAAACAAGCACCTCCCCCACTCAGACCCTCACATCTCACCCCCACCCATGCCGCTCAGCAATCGACTTGACCAGCGCCAGACCCAAGCCAACGCCTCCAGCGCGTTCGCTGGCCCCTAGCAAACGGAAAAAGGACTCAAAAATCCGCTCTCTGTATGCGACAGGTACGCCCGGACCACGGTCGGAAACGCGTAACTCGGGGGCCCCGCACTGGCCTGACAGGCCCAGCACCACATCGTCTTCGTGTCCGTCCGAAGCGCCGTAGCGCACGGCATTTTCCAGCAGGTTGCGTACCATGCGGCGCAGCAGTTTGGCCACGCCCTGCACCTCAAGGCTGGTCATGCCTTCGGGCACGGCCAGCAGGGCTCTTACGCGGGCGCTCTCCTCGGCGCACAGACCCACTAGGTCCTCCGCCTCGATAGTGCCGATGTCCGCCTCCCGCGCATCCAAACGGCTGGCCAACAGGACTTCGTCAACCAGCTGATCAAGCTCGGCTATGTTGCAAGAGATCTCGGCGCGGTATCACTCTAGTGCCAACGGTTCTGCTGTAGGGTTGTTCAACAATTCCAGCCAATGCGGATGCGTGCCAACGGCGAGCGCAACTCGTGCGAGGATCACCAACTCAATGCCGGCGTTTGCAAACGTTCCAGGCCGCTGAGTGCAGCGTCTTCGATCAGTAAGCGTTGATTCACGGCCTGATCATCACTCGCAGCACTGGGTCACAGGTGATCCGACGGTAAAGTTTGCTAAACGCCACACGGATAGCCGCGTCGCTTCGCTCGCAGTGACGGGAAAGCCGTCATCGCGAGGCACGCGGCGATGCATGTTCCGGCACACGCGCATGCACCCGCGCAGCCAACACCACCAACACCAACACCGGCACGCCCAACCAAGCCGTGGCGGTGAAAAAGTGGGCATAACCGTAGGCATCGACAAAATCACCTGAAAAGCCCGCGATGAACTTGGGCAGAAGCAGCATCATGGAGCTGAGCAGCGCGTATTGGGTGGCCGAATAGCTGATGTTGGTAAGCGATGACAAATAGGCGATGAAGGCCGCAGAGGCGATGCCGCTGGCCAGGTTGTCGGCCGAGATGACCCACACCAGGGCTTGCACGTCGTGCCCCACGCCACTGAGCCACACAAACAACAGATTGCTGGCCGCACTCAGCACCGCGCCCAACATGAGCACACGCATCACGCCAAATCGGGCCGACAGCAAACCGCCTACGAACGCGCCCACCAAAGTCATGATCACCCCATACACCTTGGTCACGCCCGCCACTTCGCTTTTGGTAAACCCCATGTCCACATAAAACGGGTTGGCCATGATGCCCATGACCACATCGCTGATGCGGTAGACCGCAATCAGCGCCAAAAACAGCACCGCCTGCCAGCGGTAGCGCAGCCAAAAATCGGCAAAGGGCTCGATCACCGCGCCTTGGAGCCACTCGGCCACGTTGCGCGCGGGCTTGAAGGGGGCGGGCACCGGTTCGGGTGAACCCAGCACCACCAGCATGCCGGGCAACATGCTGAGCGCCATGACCAAATAACCCACTTGCCAAGCCGACTGGGCATAGCCCGTGGTTTGTTCGCCTTGCGCCCAGGCGGCGATCCACAACACGCCCGCCCCGGCCCAGATCATGGCCAAGCGGTAACCCGTTTGGTAACTGGCGGCCAATGCGGCTTGCGCGTTCACCTCGGCCGACTCGATGCGGTAGGCGTCCAACGCAATGTCTTGGGTGGCCGACGCGATGGCCACCGCCAAAGCGCAGGCCACCAAGGGGCCGAGCAATTGAGACGGGTCATTGAGCGCCATGCCCACCAAACCGCCAGCAATGACGATTTGCGACAACAGCAGCCAGCTGCGCCTGCGCCCCAGCTGCCGCGTGAGCCAGGGAATGGGCATGCGGTCGACCAGGGGCGCCCACATCCATTTCACGCCATAGGCCAAGCCCACCCAACTGAGGTAGCCAATCGTGCTGCGGTCAATGCCCGCCTCGCGCAACCTGAAACTGAGCGTGCCCAAAACCAGCAGCAAAGGCAGGCCGGCTGCAAAGCCCAGCGCCAGCATGCGCAAGCTGGCGGGCTGCAAATACAGACGCAGCGCCTCGCGCCAAGTGCGCACGGTGGCGTGCGTGGAGGGGTGATGTGGGGCAGCAGTTTCAAACATGGGCAGATTATCGGCTGCTGCACAGCATGGCGAAAAGCACCTTAGGCTGCTGCAAACCCGAAGCATTCGTTATCATTTGCAAACCATGTGCTTTATTTGCGATTTCAAAACCACCGCAACCGTTGTTCCATCAACATCGGAGTCACCCCGTTGGCAGGCACGCCGGGCCTTCTTGCTGGCCGCTGGCGCCACTGCAGCTGCGGGGGCAACAGGGGCCTTGGCCCAGGTGGATGTGGGCTCAGCGTCTGGCCTGCGCAAATTGGTGCCTGCCGAAACCCTCGAAAACTCGGCGCAGCAACAGTACACGCAAGTATTGGCCGAAGCCCGAGCCAAAGGGGCACTGGCACCTGACGACCACCCCCAGTTGCAGCGCCTGAGAGCCATTGCCAACAAGCTGATTCCTCACAGCGCACCTTGGAACCCTCGTTCACGCGACTGGCGCTGGCAAGTCAACTTGATTGGCAGCAAACAAATCAACGCTTGGTGCATGCCCGGCGGCAAGATCGCTTTTTACACTGGCATCCTGGACCAGTTGAAGCTGACCGACGACGAAGCCGCGATGATCATGGGCCATGAGATGGCCCATGCGCTGCGAGAGCACGCCCGCGCACGTCTGGCCAAAAGCCAGGCCACCAGCTTTGGCCTCTCAGTCGCATCCCAACTATTGGGCTTAGGCGCCTTGGGCGATGCCGCAGCCAACCTGGGCACCCAACTGCTCACCCTGAAGTACAGCCGCGATGACGAAACCGAATCTGACTTGGTGGGCCTGGAGATTGCAGCGCGTGGTGGCTACAAGCCCGAAGCCAGTGTGACGCTTTGGCAAAAAATGCAGTCGGCCAGCGGCAATGGCGGACCGTCTTTTTTATCCACGCACCCCAGCGGCAGTAACCGCATCGAAGAGCTTCAGGCCAACCTGCCCAAAGTCCAGCGCTTGTACGAACAAGCCCGAAAGGGCTAAGCAGCCGGGCACGCTTCAGGTGCCGCCCACATAGGGGTTGCTTTGCCGCTCACGCCCAAATGTGCTTTCGGGGCCGTGTCCAGAAATGAACACCGTGTCGTTGCCCATGGGCCACAAACGCTGAGTGATGCTGGCGATCAAATCATCGTGGTTGCCTTGAGGAAAATCGGTGCGCCCAATGCTGCCGGCAAACAGCACATCGCCCACAAAAGCGCGCTTGATCTCTGGCGAATAAAACACCACATGGCCTGGCGTATGACCGGGACAATGCCTCACCTGCAACGTGTGCGCGCCCAGCGTGACGGTGTCGCCATCGGCCAGCCAACGAGTGGGCTTGAACACCCTTGCAGGTGGAAACCCATAAGCGGCTGCAGCTTGGGGCAAACCGTCGATCCAGAACTGGTCTGCCGGGTGTGGACCAATGATGGGCACGCCGCCCAGTTGTTCGGCCAGATCGGCCGTGCCCGATGCGTGGTCCAAGTGGCCGTGCGTGATCCAGATCTGTTCCAGCTTCAGGCCGTGTTCATGGACCGCGGCCAAAATCAAATCCAAGTCACCCCCCGGATCCACCACCGCAGCTTGTTGGCTTTGGTCGTCCCAAACAAGGGAGCAGTTTTGCTGAAAGGGCGTGACGGGGATGGTTTGGTATTGCAGCATCCGGGAATTATAGGAACGCAGGGCCTTTGCGCCTGATGCCCACCCGTGTGCGCCAAGCCACAGACGTTGCGTTAAGCGCTCCTTATGCTGAAACGGCTTGATCGGCCTGCGCCGTGTTGGCGCGAACAGCGGTCAAGTCTTCGTATGCCCTACTTAAGGAGTTCATCTATGCACACCGCTCATCCACTGATTCGCATGGCAGGGACCTCCCTGCTCGCCATGACCACGCTGGCTTTGACCGCCTGCGCGGGCATGACCCAACAAGAGAAAAACACCGCCATCGGTGCGGGGGTGGGGGCCATTGGGGGCTCGATCCTGACGGGGGGCAGTACCACTGGGACATTAGGGGGCGCCGCGGTCGGGGGCATCATTGGCCATGAAATTGACAAACCCAAAAAGTGAGAACTTGCTGCGCTTGAAAGTGTGGCGATGGCGCTGGTGCTTTTGTGGTTATTGGGCTGGGTTGAGCCCACACCCATGAACCGATCTCAACTAAGAAAGCGGTTTTTCTTTCAAAAAGCGCTGCAGCAGCATCAGCCAAACAGGATCACGCAAAGCGTGCGCCAACTGGCCTCGTGATATGGCCAGACGCTGAAGGGGCGTCAACTCGGCACTCATGGCGTGTCAGCCGTTCGAATGACTTCGAGGTCCAACTGCAGCTGCGACTGGATGTCTTGCAACAAGGACGGCAAACGCAAGCTTTTTGCGCGCCACCCCAACAGCGCACTGATCACCAAAAAGGTGCTGGGCAAGCCCCACAAAACCGCCGCTTGCGATGCGTCCAGTTGAGAGGCGGTGCTCCACAGCATCAAGGCCACGCCACCGAAGATCAAGGCCAGCACCATGGTCAACGCGCTCAGTGCAAACATCACCCATCTGTTTTTGAGCGTGCACAGGTAGCGCGAACCCACCTCGCTGGCCAAATCCACATAACCTTGGGCATGCGATTTGATCAGCTCCGGTGGCAGCAACATCATTTTCAGCAGCAGTTTGAGCATCAGCGTTGGCGTGATCGGATGAACCAGGACACCGCCAAGGCCGCAGCAGCACCAGTACCGGCTGCAATCAGCACCGAAGCCATGGGCTCATGCTGAATGAAGTGCTCGGTACTGACACGCACATGCCGGGCTTCTTTTTCCAGCTTGTGCTTGACGTCGGACATGGCTTCTTTGCCAGATTCACCCAGATCGTGCAGCTCGTCTTTGACACGGTCGGTCATTCGACTCAAAACAGGTCTTGCTTCATTGAGCAATTCATCAACATTGCTGTTCATGGTGGCGCCAAACGAAGACATTTTTTCGGTTGCGGTTTTTAAATCGGACATATGGGCCTTTGCAGTGAATGAAAAAGAGAGACATTCACTGTAGGAGACCCTTCACGCCATGTCTGTGGGCTGACACACCAAAGGCGCATTTTGAAAATCAAGCGCACCTTGTGTGGTCTATCGCACGGTCTCCTCGCCAGTTCGTGCACACGATGACTGGTCTTGCATGGCCATTCCGATGGGGTATGGCTTCAAGCGTGGAGTCAAGCCTTGGCTTGGCTGTTTCGACCAACTGAACGATAGGACAACAACATGATTCGAAAAACGGCTTGGGCCACATGGGCCGCTTCTCTGATTGTGGTGCTTGCATCTGGCTGCGCGGTCACGCGTGGACAAGAATCCGTAGGCGCTTACATCGACGACGCGGGCATCACCGCCTTGGTGAAGTCACGCTTTTTTGAGGACAAAGATGTGGCGGGTTCGTCCATCAGCGTGGAAACACTGAACAGGACCGTGATGCTTTCCGGTTTTGCCAAAAGCACTATAGAGCGCAACAAAGCTGAAACCATCGCTCGCGGTGTCAAAGGCGTCAACTCTGTGCGCAACGAGATCGCAGTGCGTCCTTGATGCATGGCGCCCCTGCAGCTGACCACATGGTCCGCTCCGGTGCAGGCATCACTGGGTGTACAGTGGTCTCAGCCAGCGCCTATTGATTTTCTGCACGCGCGCTGCACCGATTGTTTTTTTGCACCCTTCATCACCCGGCTACCTGACCCGTCAGGACAGCGTCGCGGTTACAGGCGTGGACGACTTGGTCATCCGCGCCTTGCTCGACAAACACCAGTTCCATGACCCTTTGGACGAGGCCTTGAATTTGGGCATCTCATCGGCGAATTGGCCCTTGTTTGGCCTGCTGTGGCCCTCTGGCATGCACTTGGCGGAACGCATGGCGCGGCGCCCCGTCACGGGGGAGCGCATTTTGGAAATTGGCTGCGGCCTGGGCTTGGCCAGCTTGGTGGCACACCGCCGGGGGGCTTTGGTCACGGCCAGCGACTGCCATCCTTTGGCGCGTGCATTTTTGGACGAAAACGCCCGCCTCAATGGCCTGCAGCCCTTGTGCTACCGACACGGGCTCTGGGGACGTTCGGCGCTGCGCGAGGACGGATTGCCTGTGCTGACTGCGGCCAAGGATGCACAGCTTGTGGGCCTGTTTGATCTGATTTTGGGCAGCGACATCTTGTACGAGCGGGACGACGAAGGCGCATTGGCCAGCTTCATCCATGCACATGCTGCGGTCCAATCGCAGGTGTGGGTGGTCGACCCCAACCGAGGCAACCGCGCTGCGTTTCACAAGCACATGGCGCTGGCGGGTTTCAGTCTGCAAGAGCAGTTACTGGACCGTCCTGCCCAAGTGGATGCACCCGCCTACAAAGGCCGCATGCTGACCTATACCCGCGCCTGAAGCTTGAGCTCGTGCTTACAGGCTGAAATCGTATTCCACCGTGAACGGTGCATGGTCCGAAAACCTCTCGGTCTTGTAGATGGACTCCTTGCGTGCCTTTTCGGCCAGCGCGGGTGTCGCCAAGTGGTAGTCCAGCCGCCAGCCCACGTTCTTGGCATAGGCTTGACCCCGGTTGCTCCACCAGGTGTAACAGTCGTCGGTGGTGTGGGGTTGCAGTTGGCGGTACACATCCACCACGCCGCCTTCGGTGGTCAGCCGGGTCATCCAGGCGCGCTCTTCGGGCAAGAATCCGCTGTTTTTCTGGTTGCTGCGCCAGTTTTTCAGATCCGCTTGCTGGTGGGCAATGTTGATGTCGCTGCACACCACAAATTCGCGCTCTTCCTTGAGCGCCATCAGGTGCGGGTACATCTTGTCCAAGAAACGAAACTTGGCCTCTTGCCGCTCGGGGCCCGATGAGCCACTTGGAAAGTAGCTGCTGATGATGGACATCTTGCGTGTGGGTGTGTCAAAGCGCAGCTCCACATAGCGGCCTTCGGCATCGAACTCCCCGCCATCAAAGCCCACCACCACCTCGCTGGGTTCGTGGCGGGTGTAAACGGCCACGCCCGAGTAGCCTTTTTTTTCGGCAAAGTGAAAGTACCCCTTCAAACCGGCCAGTTCTTCAAACTTGCCCGCCACGTCGGGGGCCTGGGCTTTGACTTCCTGCACGCAAATACAATCAGGCTTTTCTTGCGCCAGCCATGCGGTGACCCCTTTGGTCGTGGCCGAACGGATGCCGTTGAGGTTGAGGCTGGTGAGTTTGAACAAGGATTTCCCCATGGTGACAGGACAGGCAAGCAGCGCCGATACACAGGCGCTCGCTCAGGAATTTGTGCAGTTTGCGGTCGATTCGGGCGTCTTGCGCTTTGGGCAATTCAAGACCAAAGCCGGTCGGATGAGCCCCTACTTCTTCAACGCCGGTCTGTTTGACGACGGCGCCAAGCTCAGCCGACTGGCGCAATTCTATGCAAAAGCGCTGTTGGCCAGCGGCATCGAATTCGACATGATTTTCGGCCCGGCTTACAAGGGGATCCCGCTGGGCGCAGCGGTGGCGGTTGAGCTGGCCCGACTGGGCAAGAACGTGCCTTTTGCCTACAACCGCAAAGAAGCCAAAGACCACGGCGAGGGCGGTAGCCTGGTAGGCGCCCCGCTCAAGGGGCGTGTGCTGATCGTGGATGACGTGATGAGCGCTGGTACCGCTGCACGCGAATCCATTGCCCTGATCCAGGCCGCTGGGGCTACCCCCCACGCCATTGCGATTGCACTCGACCGCCAAGAAATGGCAACCGAAAAGCAAGTCGATGGTTCCATCAAGGATGTCCCCCACAGCGCCGTTCAATATGTGCGCAACACGCTGGGCATGCAGGTGTGCACCATTGCCCAATTGTCCGATTTGCTTGATTTTTTAGCCTCCCACGCCGACAGCGCATGGGGTGAGCACCTGCCTGTGGTTCGCGCTTACAGAGAACGCTACGGCGTTTGATTCGACTTTCGCATGAGGCAGGCCATTTCCCCGATGGCGTATGGACTCGATTCTTTAGCCCCTGTTCCTTTTGGGTGATCCGAAGGTGAAAGGCGTCAAGCCAAGGGCTGCTTGTCGATCGCAATTGGTGCGGCTGGCGGGGATCGAACCCACGACCCTTGGCTTCGGAGGCCAATACTCTATCCACTGAGCTACAGCCGCACTTTCGATCGACCGATTATCACACGGCTTGTGACTTGACTTGTCCGTTTTGAAAGATCGGTGAAGGGTGGGCCGCTATAATCGCAGGTTGATTTTGATCACCACCACAGCCCTTGCGGCCATCCCCCAAAGAGGATTTCATGAGCGACAACAGCCACGATCAACACGAAGCCCACACAGGTCCCGTCAAAACTCCCATGCAGATGCTGATGCTGAGTTTTGCCTCTTTTGTTATTCCCGTGTTCATCATCATCGGCTTGGTGTTTTATGTCACTTCGGACAACAAGCCTGCTGCAGGTGCTGTGGACCTTGAGAAGGCAACTGCCCTGCGTATCCAGAAAGTGGGCACTGTGGAAGTGCGTGATGCGAACCGCCCTCTCAAAAATGGTGACGAGGTTTACAAAGCACAATGTGCCGCTTGCCATGACGCAGGTGCGGCTGGCGCTCCCAAGTTTGCTGTGGCGAGCGCCTGGAGTGGTCGCCTAGGTCAAGGCCTTGATGGTTTGGTCAATTCTGCCTTGAAGGGCAAGGGAGCCATGGGAGCACAAGCGGGCGGTGACTTCAACGACACTGAAATTGCCCGTGCCGTGGTTTATTTGGTCAACAGCGCTGGTGGTAAATTTGAAGTGCCCAAAGCACCTGCTGCTGAAGCCGCCAAATAATCGCCGTCTGTTTTAAAAACCGACTTTTTGAAGTCGGTTTTTTTATGCCTTGTCCTTTTTTTGGGCTTGCGCCAACTGGGGGCTGCGCTCGTACCCAAAGACTTCCGGCAATTCACAGGACTGGCATTCCTGTGTTGCCCAAATACCCTGCTCCAAGGCGTTTGCAAGTCTGGAGACATCCATGGTGTGCACCAGTCCAAAACCCAAGTCGGTTTCCAGATAGGCTCGGCCCGTTTCGTCGAGCCAACACGCTTTGGGATGGGCCAATGCCCCCGTGTGAGCATGCACTTCAAATGCGTCGTTCATGCGCCATATGAAGGGGGTCACTGCCAGTTCAATGAAGACCCGCTGGGGTCCATTTTGAAAAAACCACCAGCCTTTTTCATTGCGTGCGTAATTGCGCTCGATGAATGCGATGAGTTTCTCGTGCTGCAATACCGAGCCCTTTGCTGAGCTCGGGCCCTCTTGGAATGACCCCAGAGCCTGAACCCGATCATCACGCATCAGCCACTGTCCACGGGCATCGAGACCCAGCCACCCATAGCAATCGGGCACGTTCGGCCACTTGGCCATGGCTTGTCGAACCATCTCATCCATTTTTGTTCAGCCTCTGTACGTTTGTTGCCCCGAAACAGCCTGTCCTGCTGCCGCCATGAGCCAACGGCCCACGGCCTCTGGCATGTTCAATACATGCCCAGGCCATGGCCCTGAGGCGAACCCCACGTGGCCACCATGCTGGGGTTGCCACAAAGTGACACTGCTCGACACATCGGTCTTTTGAGGCAAGCTGTGAGCCGGTACAAACGGATCGTTGCAGGCATTCAAGGCCAATGCGGGCAGCCGAATGTCGCGCATCAACGGTTTGGCCGAAGCTTTTGCCCAGTAATCTTGGGTGTCTTTGAAGCCATGCAATGGTGCCGTAAAGACATTGTCAAAAGCATACAAATCTGAAGCGTTCAACATCGCTTTTTTATCAAACAAGCCTGGGAACTGAGCCCATTTGGCCAAAGCTTTGGGTTTCATGCTCTTCAAGAACATCGGCGTGTAAATGTAGCGGTTCAGCCCTTTGCCTATCGCTGCACCGCTTTGGGCCAGGTCCAAGGGTGAACAGATGGCCGCAATGGCTTGGGCAGATTGGCTGGCTTGATGTCCATGCTCTGCGGCCCAACGCATCAAGGCGTTGCCACCCAATGAGACGCCCGCTGCCAAAAGGACACTGCCACCGCGCCGCTGGTGCTCTTGTTTCAAGCGTTTGATGACCCAATCGATCTCGACGTGATCGCCTGAATGGTAAGCCCGCGGTGCCAGGTTGATCTGACCACTGCAGCCCCGGAAATGCGGCATGGCCAAATGGACATCCTGCTCGGCAGACCAATCGGCGAAGGCCTGCGCGTAATGGCTGGAAGAGGAGCCCTCGAGGCCATGAAACAGCACCAACAAGGGTCTACTCTCCGATTGTGCGAATTGGAAATCCACATCCACAAAGTCACCATCCGGTGTGTCCCAGCGCGTGCGCTTCAGCGGTAAGGCTGCTCGGCCTCTTCTTTTGGCGTACAAAGCAGACCATATGGTTTGGGCATGGCCTCCGGGCAGCCAAACGGGTGCGACATAGTTCATCGTGTCAGTGCAGCACCGTGGGCTTGGTCCCAGTATCGGCCGTGTCATTGGCGGTTCCCGGGCTGGTGTGGTGGGCCACCATGCGCCAACCCTGCGCCGTCTTGTGATACACGTTGGTGGCAATCACATACGCCTGCTTCGCGCCTTGCGGTGTTATCACCTCGACACGCTCAACAAGATGATGAACCGATGAGGCCAAGGACTCAATTTTGTACACCCGCTCTGGATAGGCCTGCACACTCCCGTTGTTGAACATGCTTTCAAATGTGGACCTGATGGCACCTGCGCCGATCATGCGCCCGCCCCCCGGATGGACACAAACAATCTCGTCCTCTTCGGCCCAACACGCCATCAGCTTTTCCAGATCGGCGTTGTGCAGGGCTTCATAAAAAGCCTGCTCGACGTCATCAGGTGTTCCACCCATTAATGCGGCGTTCATCTTTGCGCGTTTCATTTGTGTATTTGCCCGTGTATTTGTTGTCATTTTGCCAACAAAAAACCCGGTTGCATTGCTGCACCGGGTTGTGTGTTTTGACGTACCGAAGTGGACGGCCAGTGGGATTGCGTAAATTACTTTTTGCGGTATTTGCGCAGCGCTGACAACTGAGCAGCCAAAACAGCCAATTCGGACTGGGCCACAGCCAGATCGATTTCGCTTTTGGCGTTGCGCAGGGCCTCTTCGGCCAATTGCTTGGCTGCGTTGGCCTTTTCTTCGTCAAGGTCTTTGCCGCGGATCGCGGTGTCGGACAGCACGGTCACGCAGTCAGGCTGCACTTCCAAAATGCCACCGGCCACGAAAACGAATTCCTCGCCGCCGTCGGCTTTTTCGATGCGAACCGAGCCGGCTTTGATGCGGGTAATCAGGGGGGTGTGGCGTGGGTAGATACCCAATTCGCCAGACTCACCTGGCAAGGCCACAAAGCGGGCCTCACCCGACCAGATGGTCTCTTCTGCACTGACCACATCAACGTGGATGGTGTTCATGTTTACTCCTTAAAAAGGCGCTTTCAAGCGGGCTTGGGGGAAGCTTGTCAGCAGCCCCCATGCGGGCTTAAGCAGCCTTTTTGGCCTTTTCGAAAGCTTCGTCGATGGTGCCGACCATGTAGAAGGCTTGCTCTGGCAGGTGATCGCACTCGCCAGACACAATCATCTTGAAACCACGGATGGTTTCGGCCAATGTGACGTACTTACCTGGCGAGCCAGTGAACACTTCAGCCACATGGAATGGCTGCGACAAGAAACGCTGGATCTTGCGGGCACGGGCCACAGCCAACTTGTCTTCAGGTGCCAAGTCGTCCATGCCCATGATCGCGATGATGTCGCGCAGTTCGCGGTAGCGCTGCAGTGTGCCTTGCACGGCACGGGCAGTTTCGTAGTGGTCTTGTCCGACCACCAAGGGATCCAACTGACGGCTGGTAGAGTCCAAAGGATCCACAGCAGGGTAGATACCGAGCGAAGCGATGTCACGAGACAACACCACGGTGGAGTCCAAGTGCGCAAAGGTGGTGGCAGGCGATGGATCGGTCAAGTCATCCGCTGGCACGTAAACGGCCTGGATGGAGGTGATCGAACCGACTTTGGTCGAAGTGATACGTTCTTGCAAACGGCCCATTTCTTCGGCCAGTGTGGGCTGGTAACCCACAGCAGAAGGCATACGGCCCAGCAAGGCGGACACTTCGGTACCGGCCAGTGTGTAGCGGTAGATGTTGTCCACGAAGAACAACACGTCTTTGCCTTCGTCACGGAAAGATTCGGCAATGGTCAAACCAGTCAAAGCGACACGCAGACGGTTGCCTGGTGGCTCGTTCATCTGACCGTAAACCATGGCCACTTTGGACTCGGGCAGGTTCTCGAGATTCACCACGCCGGAGTCGGCCATCTCATGGTAGAAGTCGTTGCCTTCACGGGTACGCTCACCCACACCTGCAAACACAGACAAACCGCTGTGCGCTTTGGCGATGTTGTTGATGAGTTCCATCATGTTCACGGTCTTGCCCACACCGGCACCACCGAACAGGCCCACCTTACCGCCTTTGGCGAAGGGGCAGACCAAGTCAATCACTTTGATGCCGGTTTCCAGCAATTCTTGCGAAGGGCTCAATTCATCATAGGCCGGTGCTTTACGGTGAATCGAAGCGGTGAGCTCCTGGCTCACAGGACCACGTTCATCAATGGGCGAACCCAACACGTCCATGATTCGGCCCAGTGTGGCTTTGCCCACGGGAACGGTGATGGCTTTACCAGTGTTGGACACGACCAAGCCACGACGCAGACCGTCGGAGGAACCGAGCGCAATGGTGCGCACAATGCCGTCGCCGAGTTGCTGTTGCACTTCCAGGGTCAGCGCGGAGCCTTCCATTTTGAGTGCGTCATAAACCTTGGGCATCTGGTTGCGTGGGAATTCCACATCGACCACAGCGCCAATACACTGAACAATTTTTCCTTGGGCTTGCATTTTTCGCTCCAAATAATTTGAATTTGCTGAACTGGGAATCAACCGCTGATTGCGGCTGCGCCAGAGACGATTTCCGACAGTTCTTTGGTGATGGCCGCTTGACGGGTCTTGTTGTAGACGAGCTTGAGTTCGCCAATCACATTGCCTGCGTTGTCGGTTGCGGCCTTCATAGCCACCATCCGCGCTGCGTGCTCGGAAGCCATGTTTTCGGCCACGGCCTGATAGGCCAGAGCTTCAGCATAACGAACCAACAACTCGTCGATGACCGTCTGGGCATCGGGTTCGTAGATGTAGTCCCAAGCGTGCGTGTGGCCAGTGGCTTTGGTTTCAGCCTGCATGTCGGCTGATGACAAAGGCAACAACATATCGATGGTGGGCTGCTGCGCCATGGTGCTGACAAACTTGTTGTAGCACAGGTAAACAGCACTCACTTCGCCGGAAGCGTAGGCATCGAGCAACACCTTGACGGGGCCAATCAGCTTGTCGAGGTGCGGTTTATCGCCCAATTGGGTCACGTGAGAAACCACTTTGGCGTTGACCCGATTCAGAAAACCAAGTCCTTTGCCGCCGATGGCCACAGCCACAGGCGTTTTGCACTGCGCCTGCGTTTCGCGCAATTGAACAGTCACTGCACGCAACAAGTTGGTGTTCAAACCGCCACACAAACCCTTGTCTGTGGTGACCACAATGAAACCCACAGACTTGCCATCGTTGCGCCGCATGAAGGGGTGCACGTACTCAGGGTTGGCCTGGCCGAGATGGGTCGCAATGTTGCGAATCTTCTCGCTGTAAGGCCGGGCCGTGCGCATACGCTCCTGCGCTTTGCGCATTTTGGAGACAGAAATCATCTCCATGGCCTTGGTGATCTTCTTGGTGTTTTCCACCGATTTGATCTTGGTGCGTAATTCCTTGCCCGATGCCATCAGAGGCTCCTTTTGATCAGGTGGAAGTTAAGCAAAGCTCTTCTTGAACGCTGCAACAGCAGTGGTCAATTCGGCTTCGGCCTCTTTGTCCAAAGCTTTGGAGCTTTCGATCTTGGCCAGCAATGCGGCGCACGAGTCCTTCAGGTAAGCATGCAAACCGTGCTCGAAAGCCAGGACTTTCTTGACATCGATGTCGTCCATATAACCTTTGTTGACCGCGAACAAGCTGGCACCCATCAGGCTGATGGACAGCGGGCTGTACTGGGCTTGCTTGAGCAATTCGGTCACGCGGGCACCACGGTCAAGCTGCTTGCGTGTTGCTTCGTCCAGATCGGAAGCGAACTGAGCGAAAGCCGCCAATTCACGGTACTGGGCCAGGTCGGTACGGATACCGCCGGACTGTCCTTTGATGATCTTCGTTTGAGCCGAGCTACCCACGCGAGACACCGATACACCGGCGTTGATCGCAGGACGGATACCCGCGTTGAACAAGGAGGTTTCCAAGAAGATCTGACCGTCGGTGATCGAAATCACGTTGGTGGGCACGAAAGCAGACACGTCACCAGCTTGGGTTTCGATGATGGGCAATGCAGTCAAGGAACCTGTTTTGCCTGTGACGGCGCCTTTGGTGAAGGCTTCGACGTAATCGGCATTCACACGGGCTGCGCGCTCGAGCAAACGGCTGTGCAGATAAAACACATCGCCCGGGTAGGCTTCGCGGCCTGGTGGGCGGCGCAAAAGCAAAGAAACTTGACGGTAAGCCACCGCTTGCTTGGAGAGATCGTCATAAACGATCAAAGCGTCTTCGCCACGGTCACGGAAGTATTCGCCCATGGTGCAGCCAGAGTAAGCCGACACATACTGCATGGCAGCGGATTCAGAGGCGGAAGCAGCCACGACAATGGTGTATTCCATCGCGCCAGCTTGTTCCAGAGCGCGCACCACGTTTTTGATCGACGAGGCTTTTTGACCAATCGCGACATACACGCAGGTCATGTTCTGACCTTTTTGGTTGATGATGGCGTCGATCGCGACGGCAGTTTTGCCGGTCTGACGGTCACCAATGATCAGTTCGCGCTGGCCACGACCCACGGGCACCATGGAGTCGATGGACTTCAGGCCGGTTTGCATGGGTTGGTCAACCGATTTACGTGCGATCACACCAGGGGCGACTTTTTCGATCACGTCGGTCATCTTGGCGTTGATGGGGCCTTTGCCGTCAATCGGCTGACCCAAGGCGTTCACCACGCGGCCAATCAGTTCGGGACCAACGGGCACTTCCAAGATTCGGCCGGTGCACTTGACCGTGTCGCCTTCGGAGATGTGCTCGTACTCGCCCAAGATCACGGCGCCCACCGAGTCACGCTCGAGGTTCAGGGCCAAACCGTAAGTGGCTGCACCTTCGGCCGTAGATGGGAATTCGAGCATTTCGCCCTGCATCACATCGGACAGACCGTGCACACGAACGATACCGTCGGTCACAGACACCACGGTGCCTTGGTTGCGGATATCGGCGTTGGCGGACAGCCCTTCAATGCGGCTCTTGATCAGTTCAGAAATTTCTGCGGGATTGAGTTGCATGACTCTTTCCTTCTTTCTTTAAATATGTCCGGTCTCCATCCGCATCAAGCGGTGAGGGCCGATTTCATTTGTTCCAGTCGGGCTTTGACAGAGGTGTCAAGCACCTCGTCACCCACCACCACACGAATGCCACCGATCAGGGCAGCATCGAGCTCGACGCTCACATTGAGCTTTCGCGCAAAGCGTTTTTCGAGCGTGGACGACAAATCAGCCAAAGCCGAAGCGTCGATGGGAAATGCGCTGTAAACAACTGCATCAGCAGTGCCTCCTTGCGCATTCATCAGTGCCCGATACTGCTGCGCGACGACAGGCAGTGCACTGAGACGGCGGTTTTCGATCATCAGTTGCAGGAAGTTCTTACCAGCCTCAGGCAGTGCTGTTCTAAGCACGCCAGAGATCAGCTCGAATGCCTGCTCATCGGACACTTTGGGGCTGTCGACAAACTGTTGCAATTGCGCGTTTTCCGCAACAGCGGCCAGTTCATCCAGCCAAGCGGCCGTGCCAGCAAGATCGGATGCCTGCGCTTTGAAAAGCGCTTCGGCATAAGGGCGGGCGATGGTAGCAAGTTCTGCCATGGTCTTCTCTGGCTGGAGCTTTTTACAGCTCGGTCTTGAGGCGGCTCAGCAGATCAGCGTGCACGCCGGCATTGACTTCCTTGCGGAGAATCTGCTCGGCGCCTTTCACGGCCAAAGCTGCAACCTGCTCACGCAGAGCTTCACGAGCTTTGACAGCTTCCTGCTCGGCTTCAGCTTTTGCAGCGGCGATGATCTTGTTGCCTTCTTCGGTTGCACGTGCTTTGGCGTCGTCAACGATGCCATTTGCACGGCGCTCGGCATCTGCCAAACGCGAAGCCGTCTCGGTACGCGACTGGGCCAATTCGGCTTCAACACGCGCATTGGCATTGCTGAGCTCGGCTTTGGCTTTGTCGGCGGCAGCGAGGCCGTCAGCGATTTTCTGTGCCCGTTCGTCGAGCGCTTTTGTGATCGGGGGCCACACGAATTTCATCGTGAACCACACCAGAATCGCAAAAACGATCATCTGAATGAACAGAGTAGCGTTAATGTTCACGGTTCAATCCTTCTTCTGTTGGAAGAGGTACGTGGATCAGGATACGAAGGGGTTGGCGAAGGCGAAGAGCAAAGCAATGGCCACACCGATCAAGAAAGCCGCGTCGATCAAACCAGCCAACAAAAACATTTTGGTCTGCAACTCGTTCATCAATTCAGGCTGACGTGCGCCGGATTCGAGGAATTTGCCACCCATCATACCGATGCCAATAGAGGCACCCAAAGCGCCCAAACCAACGATCAAACCGCAAGCCAATGCCACTAGGCCGAGAATGTTATCCATGAGAAGCTCCTAAAAGTTAGTGGAAAAAAAGAAACAGGAAAAGAGAAAAAATGTCATCAATGTGCATCGTGCGCTTGGCCTGTGTAGACCAAGGTCAACATCATAAAGATGAAGGCTTGCAAGGTGATGACCAAGATGTGGAACAGTGTCCACACAGTACCGGCGATGACATGGCCAATGGCCAAGCCCACACCCGTTGTTGACAACGCCCAGCCGCCACCCATCAGGGCGATCAACATGAACACCAACTCACCTGCAAACATGTTGCCAAACAATCGCATGCCATGCGAAACAGTCTTGGCCAGATATTCAATCATCTGCATCAAAAAGTTGATCGGATAAAGAATCCAATGATCACCAAAGGGTGCAGCAACCAATTCATGGGACCACCCACCCAAGCCCTTGATCTTGATGTTGTAGAAGAGACAGATGAGCAGGACGGAGCACGAAAGGCCCAGTGTCGTGGACAAATCAGCGGTGGGCACAACGCGCATGTAATCCTTAAAACCCAATGCTGGGCCAGCGGCGTGCCAAGCCGCAGGCAGCAGATCCACAGGCAACATGTCCATCGCGTTCATCAAGAAAATCCAGACGAAGACGGTCAATGCCAAAGGAGAGATCAATTTGCGACTCTTGGCGTTGTGGATCACGCCCTTGGCCTGGTTTTCCACCATTTCGGACAAGATCTCGACCGCTGCCTGGAAGCGACCAGGAACACCTGAAGTCGCCTTGCGGGCAGCAGACCACAAAAAGAAACTGCCAAGCACACCCAAAACCAAGGAAAAAAAGACCGAGTCCAGATTGAACAGACTGAAGTCGACAATGCTTGTTTGCTTCACACCTTCGAATGAAAAGTTCATTTGCAAGTGTTGCAGGTGGTGCTGGATGTACTCTCCAGCCGTTGGGGCATGCGCGCCAGCGTTTTCAGCAGACATAAATCACCAATCAGTTCGACAAAAAGTCGGCTTCGATTTTCCTTGCACCCAGCCCAGCGCCAAAGCCAGCCAGTACACCTTGATCGTCACCACGAAGCTTGCCACCAAGGCAAGCCAGCTCAAATCAGATATCACTTTAGGCGCCACCAAAAGCAACGCCACGGTCAAGACTATTTTGACCAGCTCCCAAGCAAACAAACCCGCCAGCGCAACTTTTGGCTGGGCAACTCGCATTTGTCGGCTCAAAGCCCTGACAAACACCATGGCAGGAATCACCACCGCCAATACCCCCCAAGCCACAGAAGCAGCCAATCGCCGATCGTCCGTCAACAGCCATGTCAGCAAAACCATCAAGCTCCCCACACCAGCCTGCAAACCAACGATGCGCCAAGGCATCAATGCAGGATTTCTCAGCCGCCAAACTTGCGCCTCATCGGCTGTCAGGGGCTTGAATTCAGGTTCCGTGACATCATCTACAGCACTTGCTTTCAGTTTGTCTGGGACCGCTTGCGAATTTGAGGCGATGTCAGTCATCTCAATTGGCGCCCAGTTTAAACATGCATCAAGCTTTGCAAAGCCCCAGATTCTATACGTAAAAACCCGTGCCCCTCCACTTTTTGACTCTAATCCACGCAATTTGTACGTTTTGAGTGCATTCTCTGATGCCCTCACACATTTTCTGGATTTTCTAATCTCTCCATCACTCCACCCTGAGTTCAAACCTATGTATGAATGGATTAAATTTTTGCATTTAAGCGCAGGCATCGTCTGGCTTGGCGGTATGGCCTTGGTGATTTTGGCGCTGCGCCCCGTGGTCATTGTCCAGATGGCCCCCCCAGAGCGCTTGGCCTTGATGTCGGCTGTTTTGAGCCGCTTTTTTGCCATGGTCTGGGCGTCCATTGTCCTGATTTTGGCGTCAGGATTTTGGATGTTGTTCATGACCGATATGCAACTGGCCCCCAAGGGCTGGCACGCCATGTCGGGCTTGGGACTCTTGATGTGCCTGATCTTTGCGCACATCTGGTTTGCACCATTTCGCCAACTCAAAGCCGCTGTGCATGCCTCTGATTGGCCCACGGCAGGCAAAGCCCTGGGGCAAATTCACCCCTTGGTGCTCACCAACTTTACCTTGGGCTGGCTGGCGGTTCTGGCCGTGGTGGTCTGGCGTTAAGCTTGGCGTTCAACCGGAATATTCCCATGAGCGCCTCCATCACACCACCCGCTGGCACCGACCCCCGCAAAGACAGCCTGATCGAATACCCCTCGGTCTTTCCCATCAAGGTCATGGGCGCCATGGTGGAGGGCTTCGCCGAAGCCATGTGCCAAGTGGCCCTGCAATTTGACCCCGGTTTTGATGCTCGAACCATCGAACTGCGCCCCAGCAAAGGGGGCAACTACCTGGGCGTCACACTCAGCATCACTGCCACCAGCCGTGAGCAACTGGACGACCTTTACCGCGCCTTGACCTCGCACCCGATGGTCAAAATCGTGCTTTGAGCATGAACATCCGGCTGCTCGGGCGTGTGGACTACCTGCCCACCTACGAAGCGATGCAGGCATTTACCGCCGAGCGCACCCCCGACACACCCAATGAACTCTGGGTTTGCGAGCACCCGCCAGTATTTACCCAAGGGCTGGCGGGCCAGGCCTCGCACCTCTTGACGCCCGGCGACATTCCGGTGGTGCAGACCAACCGGGGCGGCCAAGTCACCTTTCATGGTCCCGGCCAAGTCATGGCCTACCCCTTGGTCAACTTGCAGCGTGCCGGTTACTACGTCAAAGAATACGTCTTCAAACTGGAAGAGTCCGTCATTCGCACCCTGGCGCACTTTGGCGTGACAGGGCACCGGGTGGCGGGTGCCCCGGGCATTTATGTGCGCTTGGACGACCCCTTCAGCCACGCGACCCTGGTCGGCCCGGCCCCGGCGGGCGAGACATTCAAGGGATTGGGCAAGATCAGTGCTTTGGGCATCAAAGTCAGCCGCCACTGCACCTACCATGGCGCAGCGCTGAACGTGGCCATGGACCTTCAACCCTTTGAACGCATCAACCCATGTGGTTATGCGGGCCTGAAAACCGTGGACCTTTCTACAATCGGTGTAGAAACCACCTGGGACGAAGCTGCGCGCGTGCTGGCTCACCAATTGGCCACCCGTTTATGAAACCCTGCCTGCGCACCCACCCAGCGGCAGCGACTGAAAGACCCGAATGAGCAACACCCCCACCGAACGCAACGTGGTTCGCGAAGCGCAAAGCGTTGAAAACTATGACCCCATGGCCAAGCAAAAAGCCGCCGCCAAACTCTCGCGCATCCCGGTCAAGGTCGAACAAGCCGAAGTGCTGAAAAAGCCCGACTGGATCCGCGTCAAGGCCGGCTCGCCCACCACCCGCTTTTACGAAATCAAAGACATTTTGCGCAGCAACAAACTGGTCACGGTGTGCGAAGAAGCCAGCTGCCCCAACATCGGCGAATGCTTTGGCAAGGGCACGGCCACCTTCATGATCATGGGCGACAAATGCACCCGCCGCTGCCCGTTTTGCGACGTGGGCCACGGCCGCCCCGACCCGCTGGATGTGAACGAGCCCGACAACTTGGCCCAGACCATCGCCCAGCTCAAGCTGCAATACGTGGTCATCACCAGCGTGGACCGCGATGATTTGCGTGACGGCGGCGCGGGCCACTTTGTGGAATGCATCCGCAAAACACGCGAACTCTCGCCCAACACCCAAATCGAAGTTCTGGTGCCCGACTTCCGTGGCCGAGATGACCGCGCCCTCGAGATCCTGAAGGCCGCACCTCCGGATGTGATGAACCACAACATGGAAACCGTGCCACGCCTTTACAAAGAAGCACGCCCCGGCTCGGACTACCAGTTCTCGTTGAACCTGCTGAAAAAATTCAAGACGCTGTTCCCCAACGTGCCCACCAAGAGCGGCCTGATGGTCGGTTTGGGCGAGACCGACGAAGAGATTCTGGAGGTCATGCGCGACATGCGCGCGCACAACATCGAGATGCTGACCATTGGCCAGTACCTGGCCCCCAGCAACAGCCACCTGCCAGTGCGCCGCTACGTGCATCCCGACACCTTCAAGATGTTCGAGGCCAAGGCCTACGAGATGGGCTTTTCGCACGCGGCTGTCGGCGCCATGGTGCGCTCAAGCTACCACGCTGATCAGCAGGCGCATTCGGCGAGCCAAAACTTGGCGGACAGCCGCGCTTAAAGCATTGACATCCTACCCACCACGAACCCAACATGACCGATTCCAGCCCATACACACCGCCCAAAATCTGGACCTGGAACAAAGCCAACGGCGGGCGTTTTGCCAACATCAACCGCCCCGTAGCGGGGGCCACGCACGAGCAGGAACTGCCACGCGGCCAACACCCGCTGCAGCTGTATTCGCTGGGCACACCCAACGGAGTCAAAGTCACCGTGATGCTCGAAGAGCTGCTGGCATTGGGCCACACCGGTGCCGAATACGATGCCTGGCTGATCCGCATCAACGAAGGGCAGCAGTTCGGCAGCGGCTTTGTGGAAGTCAACCCCAACTCCAAAATTCCGGCCTTGCTGGACTGCAGTGGCGAGCAGCCCGTGCGCGTTTTTGAGTCGGGCGCCATCTTGCTGTACCTGGCCGAAAAGTTTGCGGCCTTGGTGCCCACTGAGCCAGCCCAACGTGCCGAATGCCTGTCATGGCTGTTCTGGCAAATGGGCAGCGCGCCTTATCTGGGCGGCGGCTTTGGACATTTTTATGCGTACGCCCCCATCAAGATCGAATACGCGATTGACCGCTTTGCCATGGAAGTCAAACGTGAAATGGACGTGCTCAACCAGCGCTTGGAACAAAGCCGCTTCATTGCAGGCAATGACTACACCATCGCCGACATCGCCATCTGGCCTTGGTACGGCGCACTGGCCAAGGGCCTGCTCTACGAAGCGGGTGAGTTTTTACAGGTGAATGAATACAGCCATGTGCAGCGCTGGGCCGAAGAACTGGCGCAACGCCCTGCGGTGCAACGCGGCCGCATGGTCAACCGCGTCATGGGGGCGCCCGAATCGCAGCTGCACGAGCGCCACGACGCCAGTGATTTCGACACCCGGACGCAGGACAAACTCAAGCAGACCTGAGGCCGGCTCAGGTCAAGACCGGTTCGCTGGGTGTTCTTTTTGCGCTAAGCGCTCATGTGAACAGCGGGATCGTCGCTGTCCAACACCTGCTCAGCCCACAGCGCCAGCTTGGTGGCGTCCGAGCGCAACACCTGTTGTTTGACAGACAGGATCTGGGAGGGGTGCATGGAAAAACTGCGCAGACCCAGCCCCAGCAGCAGCCTTGTCATGGCCACGTCGCCCGCCATCTCACCGCACACCGACACGCTTTTGCCTTGTCGGTGGCATTCGGCGATGGTGTCTGCGATCAAACGCAACACCGCCGGGTGCAGCGGGTCATACAGGTGCGCCACCGACTCATCAGCCCGATCGATGGCCAGGGTGTACTGGATCAGGTCGTTGGTGCCAATGGACAAAAAGTCAAAATATTTGAGGAACAAGCGCAAGGACAATGCGGCGGCTGGGATCTCGATCATCGCGCCCAGTTTGACCGGGCCATGGGCTACGCCACGACGGTCCAACTCGTGCCGGGCTTGGTCGATCAGGGCCAAGGTCTGACGGATCTCGCTGCCATGCGCCAGCATGGGAATCAGCAAGTGCACCTGCCCGTGCGCTGCAGCACGCAAGATGGCGCGCAACTGGGTGAGGAACATGGCCGGATCGGCCAGACTCCAGCGGATGGCGCGCAAGCCCAGCGCAGGGTTCAGGTGCGCCGCATCATGGCGGGTCTCATCGAGTGGCTTGTCGGCACCGACATCCACCGTGCGGATGGTCACCGGCAAACCGTTCATGCCATCAACTGCACGGCGGTAGGCCAAATATTGTTCATCCTCGTCTGGCAGGCGTCCTTGTCGCCCCATGAACAAGAATTCGCTGCGAAACAAGCCCACCCCCACAGCCCCGGCCGTGATGGCCGCCTGGGTGTCTTCGGGCATTTCGATGTTGGCCAAGAGCTCGATTTTTTGACCATCCAAGGTGACCGAGGGGGTGTGTCGCAAGCGCGCCAAGCGCTCGCGCTCCAGATCGCCCTGGCGTTGCTTGAAGCCGTAATCGGCCAAGATGATGGGGGAGGGGTCCACGATGACCACGCCTGCATCCCCATCGATGATGACCCAATCGTCTTGCTTGACCAGCTGACTGGCGGTGCGCGCACCCACCACCGCTGGGATGTCCAAGCTGCGGGCCACGATGGCGGTGTGCGAGGTTTTGCCACCCACATCGGTCACAAAACCGGTGAAGACACTTTGCTTGAACTGGAGCATGTCGGCGGGCGAGAGGTCATGCGCCACCAACACCAGGGGCACGTCGGTGTCGTCCAACTGAAGTTCTTGTTGCGGACGCTGTGGCCGCTTGGCTTGCGCCACCATGGAGCCTGTGCCTTTGAGGCAATGCAGCACCCGCTCGCCCACTTGCTCCATGTCGGCTTTGCGTTCACGCAGATAGGGGTCTTCCATTTCCTCGAACTGGCGAACGATGATTTCCAGTTGACTGGTCAGCGCCCATTCGGCGTTGTAGAAGCGCGTCTTGATCCACTGCACCACGCCCGAGGTCAATTCTTCGTCTTGCAGCAGCATCAGATGCACATCGAGCAGCGCCACGAGTTCGTGCGGTGCGTCTTTGGGCATGCCTTTTTGCAGTCGCTGCAGCTCATCGACCACCGCATCACGGGCCACACGCAAGCGCATGATTTCTGCACCCACTTGCTCGGGGCTCACAAAATAGTGCGCCACATCGACCCGGCTAGAGGCCACCAGAACCGCGCGGCCAATGGCGATGCCGCGCGCCACCGCCAAGCCATGGATGCTGAAGGTCATGGCTTATTCGCCTTCGCCGAATTTATCGTTGATCAAGACCATCAAGGCGGTCAAGGCATCGTCAGCTTGTTCACCAACCGTCTCGATCACCACCTCGCTGCCCAAGCCGGCAGCCAGCATCATGACGCCCATGATGCTTTTGGCATTGATGCGGCGCTCGCCTTTGCTGAGCCAAACCTCGCATGGAAAACTGCCTGCCAATTTGGTGAGTTTGGCGGACGCGCGGGCATGCAAGCCCAATTTATTGCTGATGGTCACGGTGGCTTGGGGCATGTCTGGGTCCAGTTTGATTTTGGGGTGCGGTGCTGCCCACAGGCATCACGCCCTGGGTGCCACCCGCTTGCGCGCGTGCAGCCAGCGATTCAAGGCTTTCGTGTCGGTAACACACACTGCGCAGCAGCATGGGCAAATTGACGCCCGCCACCAAGCGGGTGTCTAGGCCATCGCCCAGTTGTTGGGCCACATTGCAGGGTGTAGCGCCAAAGACGTCACTGAGCAACAGGACTTCTGGGGTGCCCAATGTAGCCATGGCGGCATGGGCGCGCAGCAAACTGTCCTCGGGTGGATCTTGGGGACCGATGTCCAGAGCCTGCACGCCGTCCACACAATCGGGAAAGACGTGCAGCGCGCATTCGCGCAAAGCGCTGGCCAACGGGGCGTGGGCGATGATGAGGATGCCAATCATGGTGGAGACAGATTATCGACCTTGGACGGATTTTTGAGGATGAAAAACACCCAGGATGCGATCGAGGTGAGGCCAAAGCAGCCCAAGGCCATTTGGTAAGCCTGCACGTTGGGCAGTCCCAGGGCACGCCCGGCGTCCACCAACAAACCAATGCCCCACTGCACCACAAAGATGCCGGCAAAGATCACCAGGTTGTAGGCCGACAAGGCCCGCCCCGCCAAGTGAGAAGGAAAGGCCATGCCCACCGCTGGCTGCGCCAGGGCCACAAAGGTGCTGCTGACGCACAGCAAAGCCATGCCCACGGCAGCGGCAGCGCCAATGGAGGTCCCCATCCAGACCAGCGTGCCAATCACTACAAAACTGAGCGGCAAGCCCCAAGCAATCAAGCGTTCAACCGGTATGCCCCGGCGTGCCAAGCCCGGCGTGATCAGGCCCCATAACCAAAAAGTCACCAACATGGCCAAGTTGATCAGGAACAAGCCCGAAGCCGCCTGGTTCGCGCTCCAACCTGCCACCTGGGTCATCCACGGACCCGCCCACAGGGTTTGAATGGCCACCATGCCGCCATAGCTGAAGAAGCCGATGGGCGCCATGCGCCAAAAATAGGCGCTGCGCCAAATTTCGCGGTAGCTGCCATCGTCATCGGCAGGGGCTTTAGGGATGTCGGCCGTGGGGGTGGCTTTTTGCCAAACCGGCACCAGCAGGGCAATCAGCAGCATGGCGATGGCGATCATCACGCCCAGCATGACAAACAGCGCACGCCAGCCCCAGATGGGCATGAGCCATTGCACCGGCAAAGTGGCGGCCAACATGCCCAAAGAGCCGGTCATCAGCATCCAGGAGTTGGTACGCAGCTGGGTATTGGCGTCAAACCAGCGACGGTAACCCGTCAATGGCGCCATCAGACAGGCACTCACGCCCATGCCGCACAAAACGCGCGCAGCCAACAAGCCATGAAAGCTGTCGGCCCAAGAAAAAGCCAGGCAGCCCAGCACCGCAAAACTCAAGAAAGCCAAGATGACTTTTTTGGGGCCATGCCGGTCCAACCAGCGCCCCAAGGGCAGCTGGGTCAACGAAAACCCCAGAAAGTAACCACCCGCCAACAGGCCCAAGTCTTGCGCACTCAAACTGAACTCGGCGGTCAGGGTGGGCGACAAGGTGGCGGTGATGGCCCGCACCAAGGCCGAAAAAAAGTAAGCCAGGGCAAAAGCCAGAAATACCACCACCGCCATACGGCGAGGCAAATGGTCAGGGTGGGTGATGAGGGGTGTTGTCAAAGTGGCAGCGCTCATGGCTTGATGCTTTCAAACAAGGTGTTGGCCATCTCGGGCTGGATTTTGCGGTCATACACCACGGCGTGGACCACACGGACCCGGTCGCCCTCGGTCACAGCGCCCCACACGGCATCCATGGCCACGGGCTCGCCATTGCTTTTGAGTCCCATGGCTTGGACGCGTTGTGAGGATGCGAGGGGCAAATGACCCGGGCGGTGCCAGGATTGTGGCTGGGGGCCTGTGCCTGTTGAAGGCACGCGGGCGTTGTCCAGAGTGGCCTTTTGCCAGCCTGACAACACGGCGGTGGCATCGGAGCCAGTAGGTAAGGAAGCGGTCATGACGGCCACCATGGCGGACTCGCTTTCGCAGCCGGCAACTTGCAGGTCAACCGACACGCCCCCCAGAGGCACCGAACGTGTCGTGCGGTCGGGCTTGCAAGGCAGCTGCGCCTTCAGGGCACTGCCCTCGAAAGCGATGTCCCGCCAATTCTGCGCAGGCGTGCAGGCGCTCAATATCCAGGTCAATACCAAGGAGGCCGCGCAGGCCGATGAATGTTTTCGCATGGGGTGATTATCCTGATCAGCGTCGGCATCGGCTTTTAGCGACAATGTGAGCCATGAATTCACTCGATGGCATCCGCGTTCTCGACCTGTCCCGCGTCCTCGCGGGCCCTTGGTGCACCCAAACTTTGGCCGACTTAGGGGCCGATGTGATCAAGATCGAGCGACCCGGCTCGGGCGACGACACCCGCACCTGGGGCCCTCCATTTTTGAAAGATGCCCAAGGCCAGAACACGGCCGAAGCAGCTTATTACCTGGGCGCCAACCGCAACAAGCGTTCGGTGACCTGCGACATCGCCCAGCCCGAAGGCCAAGCGCTGATCCGCGAACTGGTACGCCATTGCGATGTGTTTGTAGAAAACTTCAAGGTGGGCGACATGGCCCGGTATGGCTTGGACTATGACAGCATGAGCGCCCTGAACCCCAAGCTGGTGTATTGCAGTGTGACCGGGTTTGGCCAAACCGGCCCTTACAGTGAACGGGCAGGTTACGACTATGCGGTGCAAGGCATCGGTGGCTTGATGAGCGTCACGGGTGAGCGCGACGATCTGGGCGGCGGTCCCCAAAAGGTGGGGGTTGCGGTGGCCGATTTGTTCACCGGCATGTATGCCACCGTGGCCATCTTGGCAGCGCTTCGCCATGTCGAGCGCACAGGCCAAGGCCAATATGTGGACATGGCCTTGCTGGACACCCAGGTGGCCATGTTGGCCAATTTGGGTTCTAACTACTTGGTCAGCGGCAAAGTGCCAGGCCGGGCTGGCAATGCACACCAAAACATCGTGCCCTACCAAGTTTTTGAAGTGATGCCGCCCGTCGATGCTGCGCCGGATACCCGGGACCACCTGATCTTGGCGGTGGGCAACGACGGGCAGTTCGCCAAGTTTTGCGCGGTGGCGGGCGTTCCAGATGTGGCCAAAGACCCGCTCTATGCCCTCAACACCGAGCGTGTGCGAAACCGCCACGTTTTGGTGCCCTTGCTTGAGGGCATCATGAAAACCCGCACCAAAGCCGATTGGCTGGCCGCTTTGGAAGCGGCCAAAGTGCCCTGTGGTGCCATCAACACCTTGGGCGAGGTATTTGTTGATCCGCAAATCCAGGCGCGTGGCATGGTGCAAACATGGCAACACCCCGTCAAGGCCGACCTGCAGTTGGTGGCCAGCCCCATCAAGATGAGCCTGACCCCTGTACGCCAAGACTTGCCCCCGCCCATGCTGGGGCAGCACACCGCAGAAGTGCTGAGTGAAGTTTTGGGCTGGGACGCTGAACGACAAGGTGCGCTGCGCGGCAAAGGGGTGATTTGATGGCGCATTTTTTGTTGGTGCATGGCGCTTGGCACGGGGCTTGGTGTTGGCAACGTGTCTTGCCCGGCCTGATGGCTGCTGGGCACCGCGCCCATGCGGTCACCCTGACCGGAGTGGGTGAGCGGGCACACCTGTTGCACCCCCATATCGACTTGGAAACCCACATCACAGACGTGATGGCGGCCATGGACGCCGAAGAGCTGAATGATGTGGTTTTGGTGGTGCATTCCTATGCGGGCATGTTGGGCACCGCGGTGGCCGATCGCAGGCCTGATCGTTTGCGCCATCTGGTGTACCTGGATGCGGTGTTGCCCAAACCCGGCGAAAGCTGGAGCAGCACCCACGCCAGCGCCACACGCAATGCCCGCATAGCGGCCGCTCAGGTCGATCCTTTGCACGCATTCCCAGCCCCAGACCCTTCAGTGTTTGGCCTGAGCGATGCAGACCATGCTTGGGTGCAAAGACGTCAAACACCTCACCCGGGCGGCCCTTACACCCAGGTGCTTGAATTTGATCCACAACGTGTGGCCAGCGTGCCGCGCACCTTCATCAACTGCACATCACCCACTTTAGGGACCATCGATGTCAGCCGTCAACGCATGGTTGATCCCAAGTTCTGGGACGGTGCCTGGCTGCCGGGCTCACGTGTGGTGAACATGGCCACCGGTCACGACCCCATGGTCAGCGACCCGGAAGGCCTTTTGGCACACCTGTTGTCGGTGGTTTGATGCGCCCATCGAACGGTTTAAACTTTCAGCCATGAAAACGAACTGCTTGCCCTTTGTGAATCTGCGGACCTTGTGGCATCGCTTGCTCAATGGGGTGGGTGCACTGGGTCTGAGCTGGCTCCTTTGGGGGTGTGCCGCAGAACAAGCCCCTGAGTCTTCTTTCGTGTTACTCGATGGCTCCACCCTCAGCTCGCAGCAGTTGAAGGGTCAAGTGGCCTTGATCAACTTTTGGGCCACCAGCTGCACCTCATGTGTGGCCGAAATGCCTGATCTGATGGCGACCCACCAAAAATTCAAAGACCGAGGTTTCGACACGGTGGCTGTGGCCATGAGCTACGACCCACCGAGCTATGTGGTGAACTTTGCGCAATCGCGGCAATTGCCCTTCAAAGTGGCGATTGACAACACTGGGGCTGTTGCGCGCGCATGGGGGGATGTGAAGCTCACGCCGACCACCTTTTTGGTGAACAAGCGTGGCCAGATCGTCAAGCGTTTTGTCGGAACACCCGATTTTGTCGAGCTGCATCAGCTCATCGACAAATTATTGGCCGAATCTTGATGCAGTTCTTGAGGGGCTCTGTCTCCCCTTTCAGGGGCAAAGGCAACTTCATTCAGCCTTTTTGAGACCCACCCGTACCTTGAAGTGCCGTCAGTCCTTGCGGAATACGTCGTGACAGGCCTTGCACGATGCAGCTGCTGGTCCAAATGCCACTTTGAGCGCGTCGATGTTGCCCGCTTTGGCAGCAGTATTGAGTTTCATCATTTCAGCTTGCATCTTGTCTGAGGCCTCTTTGTATTTGGCCGCTTCTTTCCAGATTTCAGGCTTGGCGCGTGTATCGCCTTTGTCTGTACCTTCACCAAATGCCGCCCATGGCAATTTGGCCATCGCAGCCGCGATTTCTGCATTCTCTTGAGCCAGCTTGGCATCGTAGGGCATCCTGCCATTGGCCATGGCGCCCACCCGACCGAAGTGTGCCGCCATGACGTTGAAGCTGGCTTTGCGGTATTTGATGGCGTCTTCAGGCTTGGCGAACTGTGCCTGTGCTGGAACGGCCATGGTGATGGCCAGCAATGTGCCGATGATGCTCAATGTGTGTTTCATGTTTGACTCCGATCAGTTGAAACGGCTGCATAAGGTTTATGCTGATGCAGTCTCGCATAATTCTTTCCTCTTTGCACCTTTGAAAGTGTCCATGGTCACTGTCCGCATTTGGGATTTGCCCACCCGCCTTTTCCATGGGGCTCTGGCCCTTTGTGTGTTGGGTTTGTTTGTTTCGGCCGAGTTGGGCGGTAATGCCATGGTTTGGCACTTCCGCTTTGGCTTTGCTGTTCTGACGCTTTTACTTTTCAGATTGGCTTGGGGCTTGGTCGGTGGCCATTGGTCTCGCTGGGCTCAGTTTCCTCTTCGCCCATCGTCCGTCGTGGCTTATGTGCAAGGGCGTTCTTTGCTGCGTTGGGCCGGGCACAACCCATTGGGCTCTTGGTCCGTTGTGGTTTTGTTGCTGGCTCTGGCCTTGCAAGTGGCCACCGGTTTGATCAGCGATGATGAAATCGCCAATGTCGGGCCATTGTCTTTTTTGGCATCTGGTCGCTGGGTGTCATGGGCCACTTCTTGGCACAAGGACTGGGGCCAATCGTTGGTGATGACGCTGGTGATTTTGCACCTGTCGGCACTGGTGTGGTACCGCTTTAAAAAGAAGGTCTCCTTGGTGCCCGCCATGCTGCACGGTGACAAGTCGCTCCCTGAACACGTCACAGCATCGAAAGACCATGCTGCGCAATGGCTCTTGGCCTTTATTGTGTTGTTGCTGTCTGCTTTGGCTGTCTATTTTCTGGTCACTATCCGGCCTTGAATTCGGCTTTACACTGTCATTTTTGACTTTGGATGAAGCCCTTGCCTTCTGCTTTGCCTTCCATTTTGCTGCGCGCGCCATCGTCCCAACAGGATTGGGTACAGACCCGTGCACTTTTTATGGACTATGCCGCCTCTCTCCAAGTGGATTTGGCTTTTCAAGATTTTGAGAAAGAACTGGCTGAACTGCCTGGCGAGTACACAGCACCGCGCGGTGCCTTGGTTTTGGCTTTTGTCGATGGTGAGCCGGCGGGTTGTTGTGCGTTGCGCCCCCTCGACAGCTCTGACTACGCCAATGCGGCCGAGATGAAACGCTTGTATGTTCGCCCTGCTTTTCGAGGTCAAGGTCTCGGGCGCTTGCTGACCGAAGCCATTTTGGATGCCGCGCGGCATGCCGACTACAGCTGCGTTTTGTTGGACACTTTGGACGACATGGAGTCAGCCCGTGCGCTGTATGAAGACCTTGGATTTCAAGAGATCCCACCCTACTATCACAACCCCTATGCGGGTGCGCATTACCTCAAAGTTGAGATCGAGTGACAGGGCACTGAAAACTGCAATATTTTGATGCTTCTTTGCATCCATCAAAAAAGGGACCCGAGGTCCCTTTTTTTGTTTCAAGGCCGATCAGCCTTTGGCTTGTGCCAACAAAGTGGCTGCGTCGCTGACTTCAAATTTACCAGGACCTTCCACATTCAACACGGAGACGGCTCCGTCTTTGACCAACATCGAGTAGCGGTTGCTGCGTAAACCCATGCCGCGTGCGGTCAGGTCCAAGGTCAGCCCTGTGGCTTTGGTGAAATCAGCACTGCCGTCGCCCAACATGCGCACCTTGGTGCCGGTCTTTTGATCGCGAGCCCAAGCACCCATCACAAAAGCATCGTTCACGCTGACGCACCAGATCTCGTTGACACCAGCAGCCTTCAATGCATCATGGTGTTCGACATAGCCGGGCACGTGCTTGGCAGAGCAAGTGGGGGTGAATGCGCCAGGCAAGGCAAAAATGGCTATGGTTTTGCCGGCAGCAGCTTTGGCCACGTCCACCGGGTTGGGGCCAATGCTGCAACCATTGCCTTCAACTTCTACAAATTCCGTCAACGTCACGGCGGGCAATTTGTCTCCAACTTTGATCATTTGATTCTCCTGAGGGGTGTATGGGCCAAATGGCCGAGTAAAAAAAACGACCCACTATTGTGGGTCGTTTTCTAAAAGTTTGCTGAGGTCTGGCTTTTGGGCTTAGACAGCAGCAGCCTTCTGAACCAGGCGAGTCGCTACCCAGTTTTTGGTCTTCGAAATTGGACGGCTTTCCGTGATTTCGATGGTGTCACCTAGGTGGAATTCTCCAGTCTCGTCGTGTGCGTGGTACTTGCTCGACTTGGCCACGATCTTGCCGTAGAGCGCGTGTTTCACACGACGCTCGACCAGCACGGTCACGGTTTTGGCGCGCTTGTCGCTGACCACCTTGCCAATCAAGGTGCGCTTGAGGGATGTTTTAGCTTCCGTCATGGTCACTCCTTACTTGGCGGCTTGCTTTTGGGCAAGAATGGTTTTGGCACGGGCGATGGCACGGCGAGTCTGGCCTATCGTTCCAGTGTTGCCGAGTTGTTGCGTGGCTTTTTGCATACGAAGGCCAAAGTGGGCTTTTTGCAGCGCTTTGATTTCTTCTTTGACACCAGCAACGTCTTTTTGGCGCAATTCAGCAGCGTTCATTTCTTATTTCTCCTGAATTATTGGCCAATCATGCGGGCCACAAATGTGGTGCGCAAGGGCAACTTGGCAGCAGCCAATTTGAAGGCTTCACGGGCCAACTCTTCGGGCACACCTACGATTTCGTAGAGCACCTTGCCGGGTTGGATCTCAGCCACGTAGTACTCGGGGTTACCTTTACCGTTACCCATACGCACTTCAGCAGGCTTGGTAGAAATCGGCTTGTCGGGGAACACACGAATCCAGATGCGGCCGCCACGCTTGACATGACGGGAAATCGCACGACGTGCGGCTTCGATCTGGCGGGCCGTCAAACGGCCACGGTCTGTGGACTTCAGGCCGAAGTCACCGAACGCCACCGTGTTGCCACGGGTAGCGACGCCGGTGTTGCGGCCTTTCTGTTCCTTGCGGAACTTTCTGCGAGCAGGTTGCAGCATGTAATTACTCCTTATTGACCGTCAGCTGCTGCAGCTGGCGCGGCGACTGTGCGTACGCGCTTAACGGCGGGTTTGGCATCACCACCCGCGCCGGCTGGCTTATCGCTGCCGTCGGTGGGTGCTGTGTTGGTGCCTGCGGGGCGGCGTGGACCACCACGACGATCGCCTGCGGGGCGCTCACCGGGACGGGCATCACGACGTGGGCCACGTGGGCGGCGCTCTTCTTCGGCACGAGGCTCAGCCAAAGCTGGCGCATCGTTGCGGCCCAAAGTGTCGCCCTTGTAGACCCAGACCTTGACGCCGATGACGCCATAAGTGGTCTTGGCTTCGGAAGTGGCGTAGTCGATGTCAGCACGCAGGGTGTGCAATGGCACACGCCCTTCACGGTACCACTCGGTACGCGCAATTTCGATGCCGTTCAAGCGGCCAGCCGACATGATTTTGATGCCTTGGGCACCCAGACGCATGGCGTTTTGCATGGCGCGCTTCATGGCACGGCGGAACATGATCCGCTTTTCGAGCTGTTGAGTGATGCTGTCAGCGATCAGTTGAGCATCGATTTCAGGCTTGCGCACTTCTTCGATGTTGACCGCAACAGGCACGCCCATGCGAGAAGCGAGTTCTTTCTTGAGCAACTCGATGTCTTCGCCTTTCTTGCCGATCACCACACCTGGACGGGCCGAGAAGATGGTGATGCGGGCGCTCTTGGCTGGACGCTCGATCAAGACGCGGGAAACCGCTGCGTTCTTGAGCTTGGCCTTGAGGTACTCACGCACCTTGATGTCTTCGGCCAGCATGCCGGCGAAGTCTTTGTTGCTGGCGTACCAACGGCTGGACCAGTTACGGCTGACGGCCAAACGGAAGCCGGTAGGATGGATTTTTTGTCCCATGTTTCTTCCCTGGCTTAGTTGCCGACCGTCACATACACATGGCATGTGGGTTTGCTGATACGGTTGCCGCGGCCTTTGGCGCGGGCTGTGAAACGCTTGAGCGTGGTGCCTTGTTCGACGTAGATGGTTTTCACCTTCAACTCGTCGATGTCTGCACCGTCGTTGTGCTCAGCGTTGGCGATGGCGGACTCGAGAACCTTCTTGACGATGCCTGCAGCTTTTTTCTGCGTGAATGTCAAGATGTTCAGAGCTTGATCCACTTTTTTACCGCGAATCAAATCGGCGACCAGGCGGCCTTTATCGACCGACAAACGGACGCCCCGGAGGACTGCACGTGTTTCCATGGTCTTTCCTTATTTCTTTTGGACTTTTTTGTCCGCAGGGTGACCCTTGAATGTCCGGGTCAGTGCGAATTCGCCCAATTTGTGGCCAACCATTTGATCGGTCACATAAACAGGAACGTGTTGCTTGCCGTTGTGAACGGCGATGGTCAGACCGATGAAGTCGGGCAGAACCATGGAGCGACGCGACCATGTCTTGACGGGCTTTTTATCTTTGGTGGCAACGGCTTTTTCAACCTTGGCCAACAAGTGGTGGTCAACGAATGGACCCTTTTTGAGAGAGCGTGTCATTGTCTAACCCTTACTTCTTGCGACGCGACACGATCATGACCTGTGTGCGCTTGTTGTTACGGGTACGGTAGCCCTTGGTGAGGTTGCCCCACGGGTCTACTGCATGACGGCCTTCGCCGGTACGGCCTTCGCCACCACCGTGCGGGTGATCCACTGGGTTCATGGCCACGCCACGCACGGTTGGGCGGATACCCATCCAGCGCTTGACACCGGCCTTGCCCAATTGGCGCAGGCTATGCTCTTCGTTGGCGACTTCACCAATCGTTGCACGGCACTCGATGTGGATCTTGCGAACTTCACCGGAGCGCATACGCACTTGAGCGTAGATGCCTTCGCGAGCCAGCAAGGTCGCCGAAGCACCTGCCGAGCGAGCGATCTGGGCACCCGCACCGGGCTTGAGCTCGATGCAATGGATGGTCGAACCCACGGGGATGTTGCGGATGGGCAAAGTGTTGCCAGCGCGGATCGGCGCTTCTGCACCCGACATCAGGGTTGCACCGGCTTCAATGCCACGGGGGGCAATGATGTAACGGCGCTCGCCATCGGCGTAGCACAGCAAAGCAATGTGCGCGGTACGGTTGGGGTCGTACTCGATGCGCTCGACTTTTGCCGGGATTGCATCTTTGTTGCGCTTGAAGTCGACCACGCGGTAGTGGTGCTTGTGACCACCGCCTTTGTGGCGTGTTGTGATGTGACCGTTGTTGTTACGGCCAGATTTTTGGTGCTGGGGTTCCAGCAAGGGCGCGTAGCCTTCACCTTTGTGCAGGTGGTCACGCGTGACCTTCACCACGCCACGACGGCCTGGGGATGTCGGTTTGATCTTGATGACAGCCATGATTACGCGGCCTCCCCAGACAGGTTCAGCTCTTGACCTGGTTGCAGCGTGACATAAGCCTTGCGAATGTTGTCGCGACGGCCAATGTTTTTGCCAAAACGCTTGGTCTTGCCCTTGGTATTCACTACAGAGACGCCTTTGACCTCAACCTTGAACATCAATTCCACTGCGGCTTTGATTTCAGGCTTGGTCGCGTCTTGCAGCACTTTGAATGTCACGGCATTGGACTTTTCAGCCACCATGGTGGCCTTTTCGGACACGATGGGAGCCACCAACACGGACATCAGACGACCTTCGTCGAACTTCACGGCGCTCATGCAAACATCTCCTTGAGTTTGTCCATGGCGCCTTTGGTCACGAGGACTTTCTTGAAGTTCACCAAAGACACGGGATCGGCATAACGTGGCTCAACAATCAGGATGTTGATCAGGTTGCGCGATGCCAAGTACAGGTTTTCGTCGACTTCGTCGGCGATCACCAGCACATTGTCGAGACTCATGGCCTTGAACTTGGCAGCGAGCTGCTTGGTCTTGGGGGTCTCAACCTTAAAGGAATCCACCACAGCCAAACGGCCTTCGCGGGCCAACTGGGAGAAGATCGAAGCCATACCAGCGCGGTACATCTTCTTGTTGATCTTCTGTGTGAAGTTTTCGTCGGGCATGTTCGGGAAAATCCGACCACCGCCACGCCACAAAGGCGAAGAAGTCATACCAGCACGTGCGCGACCAGTACCTTTTTGTTTGAAAGGTTTCTTGGTGGAGTGGTGAACTTGTTCACGGTCCTTTTGAGCGCGGGTGCCTTGACGGGCATTGGCCTGATAAGCCACCACAATTTGGTGGATGAGGGCTTCGTTGTATTCACGACCGAAGACAGTCTCGGGCGCATCCACTTTGGAGGCGGCTTGACCTTGGTCGTTCAGGAGTTCGAGCTGCATCAGTTCGCTCCTTTGACTTTGATGGCGGGACGCACAGTCACAAAGCCACCCTTTGAGCCAGGAATGGCACCTTTGACCATCAACAGGCCACGGGCTTCGTCAACGCGGATCACGGCAAGGTTCTGCGTAGTGCAGGTCACATCACCGCGGTGGCCCGACATTTTTTTGCCTGGGAACACGCGGCCCGGATCCTGGGCCATCGAAATCGAACCTGGCACATTGTGCGAACGGCTATTACCGTGCGATGCGCGCTGCGATTTGAAGTTGTGACGCTTGATCGTACCGGTGAAGCCTTTACCGATGGAAGTGCCTTGCACGTCCACTTTCTGGCCAACGGCGAATACGGAAGCCACGGGTACAGCAGCACCAGCGGCGTACTGGGCAGCCGTGTCGGCGGTCACACGGAATTCTTGAATGATCTCACCGGCTTCAACACCGGCCTTGGCCAGGTGACCAGCGATCGGCTTGGTCACGCGCGATGCCTTGCGGGCACCAAATGTCACTTGCAAAGCGACATAGCCATCGTTCTCTTGGGTTTTGACCTGGGATACACGGTTGTTCGACACATCCAACACTGTGACAGGAACGGAATCCCCATCATCAGTGAACAGACGCATCATGCCCACCTTGCGACCCAGCAACCCGAGGGAGTTGCTCAGACTCATTGTTTTCTCCAAAACTTTCACCGTGTCCACTTCAATTGGCAGCCACGTTTGGTGTGTGAAAGACTGTTAATAAATCTCACCCCAAAATGAGGTGAGCCTGAAATTATAGCCCGACTTGCCATTTCTGGCAAATCAGGCCTTGTTTCAAGTGTTTGGATGGCTTTTCGGCCACCCCAAACCGCATTACTGCAGCTTGATTTCGACGTCCACGCCAGCGGGAAGATCGAGTTTCATCAGGGCGTCCACAGTTTTGTCTGTGGGGTCCACGATGTCCATCAAACGCTGGTGCGTGCGGATTTCGAGCTGGTCACGGCTGGTCTTGTTGACGTGCGGTGAACGCAGGATGTCAAAACGCTTCATGCGTGTTGGCAAGGGCACGGGGCCCTTGACAATCGCGCCGGTGCGCTTGGCGGTGTCAACGATCTCGGCAGCGGACTGGTCGATCAGTTTGTAGTCAAACGCCTTCAGGCGGATGCGGATTTTTTGCTTGGATGACATGTCAATTCCTTGTGGTGATTTTCTGCTTGCCGCAGTGCAATGGCCAAGCCGCTACACTGTTGCGCCACAAAAGAATTAAGCGATGATCTTGGCAACAACGCCCGCGCCGACGGTGCGGCCACCTTCGCGGATGG
>NZ_JBBAPF010000008.1:0-104786 GCF_040400975.1 Limnohabitans sp.
AATCCACCCTCATCCATTAATCCAATGGGTGTTGCACTTCAGATTTGAATCCGCCCAGCAATTGCCGCGACGGCTCATGCTCGGGCTCAGTCGGTTGTATTTGCATCAACGATTGAATTCGTCGCTGCCAAATTGACTGCCTTGATCCGAATGGATGATCACCGAGTCTTTGGGTCACAGAAGATGCGCGGACTGCCGTAGATGCCGGCTTGAATGATTGCGTAATTCACCCGGACTGTTTTGCAAAGTACGCGGCGGCCTTTTTTGAGATGTCGCGCTCCTCGGTAGTGCGTCTCAGCTCAGCCTTGAGCTTGGCCATCTCGGCTTGCATCAACTTGAGGTCGTTGGACTGGGGTTCGTCCGCCTTCTTGAACTTGCTGACCCACGTGCACAGAACACCTTCAGCAATCCCGAATGGCCTTTATCGATGACTTGTTTGACTGCCTCGTCTTTGAACTCAGGGGCATATTTCGCTCCTTGCATTTGCATTTCTCCATTTCAGTTTTGACATCATTATTTGTCTACTGATTTGGGGGAGTGCCAATATTGGGAACTTGACCAGAGCAGATTCCGCTGAGTCATTGCATAATGTCGTCGCGTGGAAAAAATTAGAAGTAGCCTAATGATCTCAGTATTTCGGTGAGTCACAGGCAATCAGAAGGATATCAATGGCGCAATTTTTCGCCGATCAAGTGTTGAATATTCAGGTTTTACCGCAGGGGCGCGCTGGTGTCAGTTTTTTAAATTGGAAAATTGATCCACTACCGCTAGCGCATCGCCCTGGGTCTGACGCTAAAGATTTTGCAGGCTGCGGTTTATATGGAATCTGCTTCGATGATCAACTGATTTATATAGGCAGCTATTTAGGGACCAATCGAAATGGTTCTAACTTCGAAGGAGACGTCGTAAGTCAACGGTGGTGGACACACATTGGTGCCATAACATCGCGCGGACATAAATTACACATTGCTAAGTCTGCTATCAAAATATTGAGTGACACTCTAACGGAAAATCACCCCTTGGTGATTGGATTCAGGTCCAGCAATGATCCAACATTACTACACAAAGATAACGGAAATTTAGGACCGATCAAAAGGCTGCTTTTCGCAGCCACCAAAAGTCAAATCTTCTTTAATTCAAATACAGATCCGCAACAAGTATTGAGACGCTTCAGGTTCACCTACGTGCGAATCTCTCCCACATCTACCGACCTGACATCTGCAGCGATAAAAGCACATATTGAACATGCAGAGAAATCGTTGATCAAGTCCCTAGCCCCTGTATGCAACACCACGCATGTCTCAAGAGAATCAATTGCCGTTCATGTACCATGTCATGAGGTTGAACGCTTGTTGTCTGAGGCGCTTAGAACTTCGTAAATCACGTTTAATTATGTTGACGAAGCATTTAACCTACTCTGCATCACTATCGTATGGCTCGACGTTTTCTTCGATAACTTCCCCTTGTTCGTCTAGAAAGTCTATTTGAACAGGACCAGTAAAACGCACATGCTGGTCTTCGATCTCCCAATTATGGTCACCATCGTAAATCCATCCTGTACCGGCGCGACCATCACCATCTTCTCGTTCATATCTTAAGATTGCTTCGATTTCAGATTTTTCATCATTGGTGAAACCATCAGAAAAGTTTACATAAACTGAACACAAACCATCAAGTTCGCAACCCCAACCCACCTCCGGCTTGCAATGTATTCCGTGGTCACCGGTTTCAAACTTCCAAACAGGATCGTCCTCAGTCCTATAACCCAGACCCCAGCGCCAGATTTGAGTGACATCAAATCCTCTGATGGTGCCATCTGGCAGGCGCTCAAACACGTCAACAAAATACTCTACTGAATTCTTCTCCAACGGTCTAATTCGATATAGATTGTTCATTATCAGATGTCCTGTAAGAGCTGTAACGCTTTATGATTTTACATACTACTGAGTTGGGGAATGCCACTCAGAATGCATAGAAAGTGGCTGATAGGTATGAGGCTGTGATCAGTAGCTTGTCAGAGCACTTTGTAGTGAGCTAGAGCTGTATCCAGCCTCTGTCTTGCAAGTTGAAATACGCCAAATCGCCAGGCTCGTGAGATCGTGCTCAACGGCAGTGCAAGAGAACCACACGAAAAGGTGGACTCAAAGGTGAGCAAGCCACATTAGAAAAGAAAAAACCCCAAGCAGATCAACTACTTAGGGTTTGGTCTTGGCGGAAACGGAGGGATTCGAACCCTCGATGAGGCTCTACACCCCATACTCCCTTAGCAGGGGAGCACCTTCGGCCACTCGGTCACGTTTCCAGTGTATTGATTATAACTTAGGCTTGATCGAGATCGAAGGCTTTGTGCAGGGCGCGCACGGCCAATTCCATGTATTTTTCGTCGATCACGACCGAGGTCTTGATTTCAGAAGTCGAGATCATCTGGATGTTGATGCCCTCTTCACTCAGACTGCGGAACATCTTGCTGGCCACACCCACATGGCTGCGCATGCCGATGCCCACGATGGAGACTTTGCAAATTTTGGCATCGCCCAGCACTTCCGCGGCACCCAAGGCGGGCAGGACTTTTTCCTTGAGCAGGTCAAGGGTCTTGGCGAAGTCGTTGCGGTGCACCGTGAAGCTGAAGTCGGTTTTGCCGTCTTTGCTCAGGTTTTGGATGATCACGTCGACTTCGATGTTGGCATCTGCCACAGCACCCAAGATTTGGTAAGCGATGCCCGGCTTGTCGGGCACGCCCACCACAGAAATTTTGGCTTCGTCGCGGTTGAATGCGATGCCGGATACGACGGCTTGTTCCATTTGTTCGTCTTCCTCAAAAGTGATCAGGGTGCCGGATGCGGCTTCTTCGTTGATGTCGATGTCCCAAGGCGTGAAGCTCGAGAGCACGCGCATGGGCACTTTGTATTTGCCCGCAAATTCGACCGAGCGGATTTGCAGGACTTTGGAGCCAAGCGACGCCATTTCGAGCATTTCTTCAAAGCTCACGGTGTTCAAGCGGCGCGCTTCGGGCACCACGCGGGGGTCGGTGGTGTAGACACCGTCCACATCGGTGTAGATGAGGCACTCATCGGCTTTGAGCGCCGCAGCAACCGCCACGGCCGAGGTGTCTGAGCCGCCGCGGCCAAGCGTGGTGATGTTGCCGTTGTCGTCCACACCTTGAAAGCCGGTGATGATGACCACCTTGCCGGCATTCAGGTCGGCCATGACCTTTTGGTCGTCGATCGACTGGATGCGGGCTTTGGTGAAGGCGTCGTTGGTTTTGATGGCCACTTGCCAGCCGGCGTAGCTGACCGAGGGTTGGCCTTCGGATTGCAGCGCAATGGCCAACAGGGCTGAGGAGGCCTGCTCGCCGGTCGAGGCGAGCATGTCGAGTTCGCGGCTGTAAGTGGCGTCGGGCTTGGCGGGTGCCAGCTCTTTGGCCAAACCCAAGAGGCGGTTGGTCTCACCGCTCATGGCGCTGGGCACCACCACGATCTGGTGGCCAGCGCGCGCCCATTTGGCCACGCGCTTAGCGACATTGCGGATGCGCTCGGTCGAGCCCATCGAGGTGCCGCCGTATTTGTGAACGATCAAAGCCATGTGTAATGCAGAAAAAAATTGAAACCGAGTGTCTAGGCCAAAGCAGCTGAACACTGGACCCGGAAAAACCCTAGATTGTACCCACCGGCCTGACAGTTTCTTGACCCAAACCCACGCCCGATGTTTGGCCTTGGGTGGTGGTTTTGAGCGGTTCGTGCGAGCTCATGCCCTGTGCCAGGCCAGATACCCATCGGCTCGCTCGATAAAGCCCTGCCCCACTTTCAAGTGCAGCCGATGACCGCGGGTGTTGCAGGCTTCGATTTGAGCTAACAACTCGTTCAACTGCGCGGTGCTGGGCGTGGTGGCATGGTGCTGTCGCAACCAATGGCGCAGCACCAAGGCCTGGCGGGCACGGCTGAGCTGCTGTAACACCTGAATGCGTGGGGGCACACCAATCAGGGACAAGTCTTGTGTGGCCACTTCGTTCAAAACTTCTTGAGCCTGCGCTGCATGGGCTGCGCTGCGGGCAAAGGTTTCTCTGAAAGCAGGAAAGGCATCGGCCAGAGCGGGTAAGACTTGGGCCCGAACGCGGTTGCGGGTGAATTTTTGATCGCTGTTGCTGGGATCTTCGATCCAGGCTTGGCCTTGGCTGCGCAGCCATTCGCGCAATTCGGCACCTGGCACGCCAAGCCAAGGGCGATGCCAGTTCAGGCCTTGCCGATGCCAGTGGGCAGGCATACTGGCCAAACCAGGCAAGCCAGCACCACGAGACAAAGCGATGAGCAGGGTTTCAACCTGGTCGTCAGCGTGCTGTGCCAGCACCACATCGCGCACCTGGGGCCATTCGGTGTGAACGGCTTCAGACAACGACTGGTAGCGGGCTTGCCGAGCGGCGTCTTCGGGACTTTGTCCAGGGGCATTGCTCGCTTGGACACGACGAATGGCCAGTGGCACACCCAACTGCGCGCAGACCGATCGGCAATGCGATTCGAAATCATCAGCAGCCGTTTGCAAACCGTGGTGAATGTGTACCGCCCTCACCTGCCCTGGCCAGCGCCTTGAACAGGCCAAAACCATCGCCACTGAGTCGGCCCCACCACTCAGGGCAACAGCAAAAGGAAGGCCCGGACTGAAGTCAGCCAGAGTCTGCTCGAGGGGTCTTGGGAGGGATGCCGTCATGGCTGAGGCCACTGGGCTGAACCGCGTGCTTACTTGCCCGCTTTGGTGTCTGTAAAGCGGCCGTAGCTGTTGAGCCGTTCGTATCGGCGTTCCAGCAGCTCTTTGGGCTTGAGGTCCGCCAGTTGACGCCAAGCGTCACCCAATGCCCGCTTGAGAAAGGCCACCATTTGCTCGCTATCGCGGTGGGCACCGCCCACGGGTTCATTGACAATTTTGTCGACCAAGCCCAATGCCTTGAGTCGGTGCGCTGTGATGCCCAACGCGTCGGCTGCGACTTCGGCCTTTTCGCTGGTTTTCCACAAGATGGAGGCGCATCCTTCTGGGCTGATGACCGAATACACCGAGTACTGCAGCATCAGCACCTGGTCGGCCACCGAAATGGCCAGCGCACCACCCGAGCCGCCTTCGCCAATGATGGTGGTGATGATCGGGACTTCGAGCTGGGCCATCTCAAAAATATTGCGGCCAATGGCTTCGGACTGGCCGCGCTCTTCGGCGTCAATGCCGGGGTAGGCGCCCGGCGTGTCCACAAAGGTGAAGACGGGCAGTTTGAATTTTTCGGCGGTTTTCATGAGGCGCAGGGCCTTGCGGTAGCCCTCGGGCTTGCTCATCCCGAAGTTGCGCAGCGTACGCTCTTTGGTGTCACGCCCTTTTTGGTGACCCAGCACCATGCAGGCTTGGCCATTGAAGCGGGCCAAGCCGCCCACGATCGACAAATCGTCGGCAAAGTGGCGGTCGCCATGCATCTCGACAAAATCAGTGAAGATGCCGTTGATGTAGTCCAGCGTGTAAGGCCGCTCGGGGTGGCGTGAGATTTTGGTGACCTGCCAAGGGGTCAGGTCGCTGTAGATGTCTTTGGTCAGTTGCTGGCTTTTTTTGCTCAGCTGCTCGATCTCGAGGGTGATGTCCACCGCCGACTCGGTCTGCACATAACGCAATTCTTCGATCTTGGCTTCGAGTTCGGCAACGGGTTGCTCAAAGTCGAGAAATGATTTTTTGGCCAAGTGGGACTCCTCTGTTCTAAACCGGGTGGACGCTTTGTCCAGCCCTCAATACGCCACCGGAACCGGATCCAGCGAGCGCCAAATATACCAAGTCGCCACGGTCGCGTAGGGGTTCCAGGCGTGGGCCACTTCACGTGCGTCGCTGCGGCTGACGGGTTCACCCGAAAAATAGTTTCGGCTGATGCCGTTGATCAGGCCCACATCGTCGAGCGGCAGCACGTTGGGTCGCAACAAATGAAAGATCAGGAACATCTCGGCTGTCCAGCGGCCAATGCCCCGAATGGCGACCAACTCATCGATGATGGCCTCGTCGTCCATGTCTTGCCAAGCCTTGACGTGCAAAGTGCCTGAACTGAAGTGCACAGCCAGATCGACCAAGTACTCCACCTTGCGCACCGACAAACCTGCAGCGCGCATGTCGTCCACTTTGAGTTTGAGCACCGCAGAAGGCGTGAGGCGCTTGCTCAACAAGGAAAAGCGGTCCCACACCGTTTGGGCGGCCTTGACTGAAATTTGTTGGCCTACGATGGAACGGGCCAAGGTCACAAAGGCATCGCCCCGTGTCTCCAGAATGGCGTTGCCAAACTGGGGGATCAGCTTTTTCATGACCCGGTCTTTTTTGGCCAAGTGTGCACAGGCCTCGGCCCAATAAGCGGGCGTCACGGGCGTGACTGCGAGCGTTGCTGCCCTCACTGAGCCGCCTCCCAGGTGGTGCCAGAAGCAGCGTCTTTGAGCACGATGCCTTGGGCCAGCAAATCGTTGCGAATGCGGTCGGCCTCGGCAAAATTTTTGGCTTTTTTGGCGTCTGCTCGGGCTTGGATTTGTGCCTGAATGGCCGACTCTCCCAAGCTTGCGCCCGCTTGAAGGTAGTCCGTGGGGTCGGTCTGCAGCAAACCCAACAAGCCTCCCAAACTTTTGAGCAAGCCCGAGCGCTCGGCCGAGCCACTGCGGTTGGCCTCGCTGGCCAATTCAAACAACACAGCGACCGCTTCGGGCGTGCCAAAGTCTTCGTCCATGGCAGATTTGAAACGGGCTGCCATAGGGTCAGCCCAGTCGATCTTCACCTTGGCGGGCGGCACGGCTTGCAACGCGGTGTACAGGCGCTTCAAGGCGCCCTTGGCATCGTTCAGGTGCACATCGCTGTAATTGAGCGAACTGCGGTAATGGCTGCGCACGATGAAAAAGCGCACCGTCTCTGCGTCGAACTCTTTGAGCACATCGCGGATGGTGAAGAAGTTGCCCAAGCTCTTGGACATCTTTTCGTTGTCCACATTGATGAAACCGTTGTGCATCCAAAAACGCGCCAAAGGCTGGCCATTGGCCCCTTCACTTTGGGCGATTTCGTTTTCATGGTGCGGAAACTGCAAATCAGCCCCGCCGCCGTGGATGTCAAAAGTCTGGCCCAGCAGCTCGCAGGCCATGGCCGAGCACTCGATGTGCCAGCCGGGACGGCCCGTGCCAAAGGGGCTGGGCCATTTGACGTCTTCGGGTTCGGTGGGCTTGGCACTTTTCCAAAGCACAAAGTCCAGCGGGTCTTGCTTGTCCGTCTCCACGGCCACACGCTCACCGGCATTCAATTCGTCCAACGACTTGCCAGACAACTTGCCGTAGCCCGCAAACTTGCGCACCGAATAGTTCACATCACCATTGCCAGCGCGGTAAGCCAGGCCTTTTTGCTCCAGGCTGCCGATCATGCTGAGCATCTGGGGCACGTAATCGGTGGCGCGGGGCTCATGTTGGGGGCGCTCAATGCCCAGGGCATCGGCGTCCTGATGCAAGGCGTCAATCATGCGGTCGGTCAAGTGGCGGATGGTTTCGCCGTTTTCCAGGGCGCGTTTGATGATCTTGTCGTCGATGTCGGTCACGTTGCGCACATACGTGACCTGGTAACCACTGGCTTTGAGCCAGCGCTGCACCACGTCAAAGGCGATCATCGAGCGGGCATGGCCCAAATGGCACAGGTCATAGACCGTCATGCCGCATACGTACATGCGCACATGACCCGGATCGGCCGGTGAAAAATCGGAGACAGCACGGCTGAGCGTGTTGAAAATGCGCAAACTCATGAATGAAAATTGAAATGGCGGTCAAAAATCCGCAAAGGTCAAAGACCGTCCGAACAGGCGTCTGTGGCAAGAGCGCCAAGCGCCCCATGAAGCCAACCCATTGGGGGCTGACCAGGGTCTTGGCACCCCAAGAAGAGAACGTGCTCCGCTACAATGGCCGCTCAGTATATCCCCGTACCTTGGCGTTGGAAGGTCTATTTGGGTCAGGTTTTGCCATCTTGACATCGGGGAACACACCCACCATTTTTTCGGGCTCGCATGCGAAATTGGCTGACTTTGATGGCTTATTGCACCCTCTTGACTTTGAGCAGCGGTGCCAAAGCGGACATCTACACAGAAGTCAATGCCTTGGTTCAAAGCGGTCAGTGGCAGCCTGCGCAAGCACTGGCAGAGTCCCGCCTCAAAACCACCCCCACCGACCCTCAGATGCGGCTTTTGCTCAGCCACATCCAAACCGGACAGGGGAAAACCGAGGCCGCCATGGACACCTTGCGGGCTTTGACCCTGTCTTTTCCTGAGCTGCCCGAGCCCCACAACAACCTGGCAGCCTTGCTGGCACGCGCCAACCGCCATGAAGAGGCCTTGTTGTCATTGCAAGCGGCCGTCCGGGCCCGTCCGGATTACGCTTTGGCGCTCGAAAACTTGGGCGACCTGTACTTGGCCTTGGCCACCCGCGCTTACGGACAAGCCCTGAATTTGACCCCTGACCTGAAACGCTTGCAAAACAAACAAGCGAACATCCAACAGGTTCTGAAAGCGCCCTGAATTCGCCTTCTCCATCTTGTCTGATTTCCCCTACATGCCATGACCACACGTTTGAAACTTTCCCGCCGCTTGACCTGCGTCCTGCTCTCCGTGGGATGGCTCGCGCCCCTTTCCTCTTGGGCGCAAACCCCTGCCCCCACGAGCAAAGTGCGCATCAGCACCTCCATGGGTGACATCGAAGCCGAGTTGTATGCCGACAAGGCACCCAAAACCGTGGCCAATTTTGTGCAGTACGTGAACGACAAACACTACGATGGCACGATTTTCCACCGCGTGATCCCTGGCTTCATGGTCCAAGGTGGCGGCTACGACGGGCAATACAGAGAAAAGAAAACCCGTGCGCCCGTGGCGCACGAAGGTCGCCAAGCCCTGGCCGCTGGCCTGAAAAACACCACGGGGACACTGGCCATGGCCCGCACCAACGACCCGCAATCGGCCACGGCACAGTTTTTCATCAACGTGGTGGACAACGCGTTTTTGGACCCCAGTTTCCAAAGCTTCGGCTATACCGTTTTTGGCAAAGTCACCTCCGGCATGGAGGTGCTCCAAAAAATCCGCAACACGCCCACGGGCGCAGGCGGCCCCTTCCCGACCGATGTGCCTCGCACACCAGTCGTCATTCAAACCATCACTTTGTTGAAGTAACACCATGAGCAACCCACAAGTCGAACTGCACATCACCGGCTACGGCGTCATCACCCTCGAACTGGACGCTGAAAAAGCCCCCAAGTCGACCGAAAACTTTCTGGCCTATGTGAACAAGGGTCACTACAACAACACAATCTTTCACCGCGTGATCCCTGGCTTCATGGTCCAAGGCGGCGGCTTTGAACCGGGCATGGGCCAAAAGCCCACCGATGCCACCATCGAAAACGAAGCCAATAACGGCCTGAAAAACGACAAGTACACCGTGGCCATGGCCCGCACCTCGGCCCCGCACTCGGCCACGGCCCAGTTCTTCATCAATGTGGCCAAAAACGACTTCTTGAACCACACTGCGCCGTCCATGCAGGGCTGGGGTTATGCCGTGTTTGGCAAAGTGGTCAAGGGCAGCGAAGTGGTCGACCAGATCGAGGGGGTGAAAACCGGCAATCGCGGCGGCCACGGTGACGTGCCCAAAGAAGACGTCGTGATCGAAAAAGCCATCGCCCTTTGATGCTTTGAGTCATGTCTGACCCGCGCACTACCGCGCCGACCTTCGGCAAGCTGATCGCGCCACAGGCATGGCAAACCGTGGACTTGATCTCGGACCTGCATTTGCAGGCATCCGAGACCGCCACTTTTGAGGCATGGCAGACCTACATGGCCCAAACCCCGGCGGACGCAGTGCTGATTTTGGGTGACTTGTTTGAAGTTTGGGTGGGTGACGATGCCGTTGCCCAGGACCCTTTTTTGGCCGCATGTGCCGAGGTTTTGCGTCAAGCGGCACAAAAACGGCACGTAGCCTTCATGCCAGGCAACCGCGATTTTCTGGTTGGACAAGATTTTTTATCTGGCTGTGGCATTCATCCAATGAGCGATCCCAGTGTGCTCGAATTCGGAGTCGGGCAGATTTTATTGAGCCATGGCGACGCCTTGTGCCTGGGCGATTCGGATTACCAAGTTTTTCGTGCTCAAGTGCGAGATCAAGCTTGGCAGCATGAATTTTTGAGCAAACCGCTGAATGAACGCATGGACTTGGCCCGAGGCATGCGCGCCATGAGCGAGTCGCAAAAACAACGCAACAAGGTGCTTGCCGATGCTGACCCGGCTATGGCATTGGCTTGGGTGACCTGGGCATCGGCCGACTGTCTGGTGCATGGCCACACCCACCAGCCCGCCGACCACCCCCTGGGCAAAGGACAGCGACACGTGCTGAGCGATTGGTCACTGGACCATTAGCCGCTTCGAGCTCAGGTCCTTCGGCTTGAAAAATCAGGCGGCTTGCGCCGCCTGAACATCAAGAACGCAGCAGGTTTTTGAGCGCGTTTTGCAAACGACGCGCTGTCGTCTCTTCGTGAGGCCCTGACAAGACCTGCGCCACATCCTGGGCCCAGGTTTCTGTGGGCCCGGGCTGGTTGCGCTGGGTCAGCAACTGCAGCTGCAGTGCACGACGCGCATTCAATTGATCGGCAGGTGTTGGCACTTCGGCGGCCATTTCGAGGCGCAACAAGGCTGTGTCAGCAGGTGCCTTGGCTTCGCCGCCAAGCGCTTGCACCCAAGCTTGACGAGTAGGTGCTGCAACCGCTTTGCCCAATTCTTGCGAAGTCGGCAAGGCATCGGCCTGACGCAACTGCCAAGCCGACATCAAACGGGTCAGGGTTTCGCCATGTGCTTGTGCAGCCAGTTTGCGCAGCGACATTTCGGCGCGCTCCATGGCCTCGCGTTGGGCGCGAAAGGCTGCATCGCCCAAACGTGGGCCGCGTTCTTCGCGGAAATCACCACGTGGCGCACGGTCTGCAAAACGGTCGCCGCCGCGGCCCGGGCCGCGGTCAGCGCCTGGTCGCGCACCGCGCTCACCAGAGCGTGCGTCGCGTCGACCGTCACGGCCCGCTGGCGCTTCTGTGCGCTTTTGTCCGGGTCGGTCATCGCCACGAACGGCAACCACGGGTTTGGCTGGCTTGCCCACAGCAGCGGGTGCTGGCCTGTGTTCGCTGCCTGCGTCCGTGACGGATGGGGCAGAGCCCTCTTGTGCTTCTTCGACAGGTGCCACATTGGAAGCAGCCTCGGAGGCCGACTCTTGGGCTGTGTCTGCTACCGGCTCTGCGGCAGCCGCCGGCACCAATGGAGCATTGACAGGGGCGGGCTGCACAGCTTTGGATTGCATGGCCTGTCCGCGCAAAGCCGCATCCAAAGCGGCCATGGCCGAGCGAATCTTAGCCACATCTCCACTGGCGTTGGCGGCGTCGAGGGCTTTGGAAGCCTCGATGACCGCACGGTCATGGTCGCTCATGGGACCTGCAGCATGGGGTCGGTCTGTGCCTTTGCGTTGAAAAGCTTCGTCCAAGGGGGCGCGGAAAACTTCCCAGAGTTTTTGTTCTGTTTTGCGGTCCAAGGGCACCGACTGCGCCTCCATCTGCCAGCGCTGCTGCAGGGCTTTGACGGCGTCCAACCGCAAAGCCGGGGCTGCTCCCAGCTCTTGGGCTTCTTGAATCAGGGCTTGGCGTCGGTCAATGCTGGCCTTTTGTGCAGCCTCAAGGCGCGCGGTGGCAGCTTTGAAAATGCCTTTCCATTGGCCCTGCATTTCGCCAAAGGCTTTCTCGCTCAGATGACCCGCATTGCGCCAGCGATCAGCGAATTGGTGCAGCGCTCGCAACTGGGCACGCCAATCGTCACTCTCGGCTTGGGACACAGTCCAAGCCTTGACTTCATCCATCAGGGCGATGCGCTGGGCACGTTGATCGGCCGAGTCTTTTTTCATTTGCTCCAGCCATGCCAACACCGCTTTGTAGGCCTCGTTGCAAGCGGCATCAAAGCGCTTCCACAACGCATGGTTGGGCAAACCCCCCTGGTCAATTTGCTTCCACCCGTCACGCAACTGACGCAACTTGTCTTGCAACTTGCGTCCACCCAATGCTGGAGCTTTGTGCTCGTCCAGCAAAGCTTCGGCTTGCGTGACCAATTCAAGGCGCACTTGATCGGCTAACCAGCGTTGCCAACCCTCGGCATCGCCTGCGGCCTTGAGGGCCTTGTGCAAACGCTCGTCCAAACTGGTGTCCAGATTTTTACCGTGCGTTTTGAGCGCGTTGCGTAAAGCGGCGCAAGCCTCGGACAGCGGCGTGCCTTGGTTTTCGGTGAGTTGTTTTTCCAGGCTTTCCAGCGTTTGGGTGACGGTTTTTGTCGCGAGCTCCCGCAAGGCTTGGCGCTGCGCTGGGTCGATTTTTGGTTTGGCTGGTTTGTCGGATTTGTCCGTTTTTTCAGCACCGGGCAAGCCAGCGGTGGCCAAGGCGGCTGCAGGGGCGGTGACCACTTCGCCGCGCTGCCGGCGAATCTCGTCGGCCCACACAGGTACCGGTGGCAAAGCCGCACTGGCGTCGGACAAAGCCAAATTGGCCAAGGCCAGGGCAGCAGAAAAACCATCCCAAACCGCTTGCATTTGTTTGCCCGCTGCATCCAGTTGGTTGGGGTATTTGAGGTCGACACTCGGCCAGACGGCGTTGGCAGTCAGGGCTTGCGCCTGAGATTGCCACTGAGCCACATCGTTTTGCAAACCGGTGTGGCCATGTTGGGCCTCAGCGATCGGTTTGGTCGACAAAACTTCAATCCGTTGGGCCAACAAGACCGCCGATTCGCGTTGCACCATGACTTGGTGTTGCAGGTCCTCAACGCCTTTGACCACGTCGACCAACTTGACCTTCAGACTGGCCAAAGGCTCGCGCGAAAGGGGTGCGCCCGCCTTGGCGGCGTCGCGTTGCCAAGCCAATGCATCGGCCATGTTGAGGCGTGGGGCTGACAAAATCAGCGTCGCTTTTTGCGCCCAATCGCTGGCCAGTGCCTCTTGACCGTGGCTGCGCTTGATTTCATCAATCTTTTCTTTGAGCTGTTTGGCCACGCCTTTGTCCTTGGATGACAACTCGCGATAAACCTCATGCAACGAGGCTTCACTGGGCCCTGTCTGAAGCCATTCGCGCAAGCGGGCGCTGCGATCGCCCGATGTGGCGGCTTGAAAGATCCCAGCGGTCAGCGGGTCCAGGTTGACAGGGTCAAGGGGCTTGGAGGGAGTGGTCACGGTAGAAGCTTTAAAACACAGGGCATGCCGGGCTGGCATCACGCTCGGCCAGAACGAGCACAAGTACGCCCTCATCCAGCCAGACACAAAGCGGGTATTTTCGCTGTTATTTGGACCCCGCTGTGTGCTGAACCACTTTCCGTTGCAATCTCTGGTGTTTATCGGCGGTTTTCCCACTTGATATATCAAATTAAATCTCAATATTTAATTTGATATAAAGCAATCGGCATTTTTATCCCCTAGAATCTTGCATCCTACAAAGCTAGGGATAACCCGATAAGGCTGCCGACCAGGCGGCTTGGACCCAAGTGATCAGCACTTGTGGCCACTGACCCATCCACCCACTTGGACTGACAACGCCATGCGCGTCGCCAGTCCTTGGCATGAGAGGAACATCGTGACCGACAAACTGAAAAGCAACATATTGAGCCAGCGCTTCAATTGGGGCCTCTTGAAACTCACTCGCCACAGCTTGGCACTGCTCGGCTTGGTGAGTCTGGCCAGCGTGCTGTTTTTGGCCAGTCAACCCGCATGGCGGCTCAGCGCCAGCCTCAACTTGCTCAGCTGGCTGGACTCGCGACAAGACGGCGCATCAGATATTTCCACCACCTCGCACGCTGACCCCCTTGTGCCTTCCATGGTCGCCGCTGGCCAATGGGCTTTGAGTGAAGAACAAGAGGCCGTCACACGTTGGTTGAGTCGCAGGTACAAACTGTCTCCAGAGCCATTGGGAGGATTGGTCTCCGAAGCCTGGGCTTTGGGCGATCGCATCCAGGTGTCGCCAACCTTGTTGTTGGCCGTCATGGCCATTGAATCTCGGTTCAACCCTTTTGCCTCTGGCACCCAAGGCGGTATGGGTCTTATGCAAATCGAACCGCAAGCCCAACACCTGGCCTTGTTGCCTTTTGGAGGACCCTTAGCGGCCTTCGACCCTATGACCAACCTGCGCGTGGGTGCTCAACACCTGCAAACACTCATTGCACAAAGTTCATCCGTGGAAGCAGCCTTGCTCTTGTACGCAGCGGCCTCAGGCCAACGCAATGGCGCCGAATACACCCACCGGGTGCTGGCTGAGCAAAAGCTGCTCGAAAACATGGCGGGCACTTCCAAAAGCATCGAAGTGGCCCAAAACGGCCGCCTTCAGACGCGTCCCGCCCTCAACTGAGGGGTCTGTCTGGGCTACACTCCCCGGGTGCGCGACTGGCGATAGGAGCCTGTTTTGAATCCAAAACAGACCACTCTGACGTGGAGCGTGGCGGCCATTTTGGTCCACCCCAGAACCACTGGGAAGCGCACAGCCTGCCCGGACTGCATCTAGCCCGAGCAAGGTTTCAAGCCGTTCGCCTGGGCAGCCCTTGTCGGTCACCCTCACAGGTCACCTGCCAAGGTTCCATCATTCGAAGGACTGCCATGTACCACCGCAACACACTCATTGAACAAACCGATCCCGAGCTTTACGCCGCCATCCAAGCTGAGAACGCCCGCCAAGAGCACCACATCGAGCTGATCGCCAGCGAGAACTACGCCTCGCCCGCCGTCATGGCTGCGCAGGGCAGCCAACTCACCAACAAATACGCCGAAGGCTACCCCGGCAAGCGCTACTACGGTGGCTGCGAATTCGTCGACGTGGCCGAGCAACTGGCCATTGACCGCATCAAACAAATCTTCGGTGCTGAGGCCGCCAACGTGCAGCCGCATTGCGGCGCCTCGGCCAATGAGGCCGTGTTTCTGGCTTTCTTGAAACCCGGTGACACCATCATGGGCATGAGCCTGGCCGAAGGCGGCCACCTGACCCACGGCATGCCGCTGAACATGTCGGGCAAGTGGTTCAACGTGGTTTCCTATGGTTTGGACGCCAACGAAGCCATCGACTACGAGGCTATGGAAGCCAAGGCCCGCGAAACCAAGCCCAAGCTGATCATTGCTGGTGCCTCGGCTTATTCGCTGCACATCGACTGGGCCCGCTTTGCCAAAGTGGCCAAAGAAGTCGGCGCGATCTTTTTGGTGGACATGGCCCACTACGCAGGCCTGATTGCCGCAGGCGTCTACCCCAACCCCGTGCCCCACGCCGACGTGGTCACATCGACCACCCACAAGAGCCTGCGCGGTCCACGCGGCGGCATCATCTTGATGAAGGCCGAGCACGAAAAAGCCATCAACAGCGCCATCTTCCCCGGCCTGCAAGGCGGCCCGCTGATGCACGTCATCGCGGCCAAAGCCGTGGCTTTCAAAGAAGCCATGGCCCCGGAGTTCAAAGCCTACCAAGCCCAAGTCATCAAAAATGCGCAAATCATTGCTGAGACCTTGACTCAGCGCGGCCTGCGCATCGTGAGTGGCGGCACCCAAAGCCACGTCATGTTGGTTGATTTGCGCTCCAAAGGCATCACCGGCAAAGTGGCCGAAGCCGCTTTGGGCGCAGCGCACATGACGATCAACAAGAACGCCATCCCGAACGACCCAGAAAAGCCCTTTGTGACCAGCGGCGTGCGCATCGGCACACCGGCCATGACCACCCGTGGTTTCAAGGACGAAGAAGCCCGCGCCACAGCCCACCTGATCGCCGATGTGCTGGACAACCCACACGATGAAGCCAATATCGCGGCCGTGCGCGCCAAGGTGCACGCCTTGACCAGCCGCTTCCCGGTTTACGGCTGATCGGCCCAAACGATGAAATGCCCTTTTTGTGGTCACCTCGAAACCCAAGTGGTCGAGACACGTTTGGCCGAGGACGGGGATTTCATCCGGCGCAGGCGCCAGTGTGGTGCCTGTGAAAAGCGCTTCACCACTTACGAAAAGCCGGAAGTCAGCTTTCCGGCCATCGTCAAAAAAGACGGCCGGCGCATAGACTACCAACGCGACAAGTTATTGGCCAGCCTGCGCTTGGCCTTGCGCAAGCGGCCAGTGAGCATTGAACAGGTGGACGGGGCGATTGAGCGCATCGAGGAAAAGCTCCTCAATCTGGGCATCCGCGAGGTGGCGTCGCACCGCATTGGCGAGTTGGTCATGCGCGAACTGAAAAAACTCGACAAAGTGGCCTATGTGCGCTTTGCCAGCGTGTACCGCAACTTTGAAGACATCGACGCATTCAAGACGCTGGTCGATGAGGTACAACGCTGATCCGCACTTGGCACTCAAGAACAAAGTTGTACGGTGTAGGCCTCGATCCGAGGCCTGCCCAGCGCATTGACCACCACTTGCCAGCCCGCGCTTGAACCCGGCCTGCAAAAGCGCCAAGTCCCAGCCATGAAAGCACCGCTGGCACTGGCACTGCGACCTTCTGCGTTGTAGGAAAAATAGGTTTTCACCGTGTTGCTCACCCCCACCTGAATGGCAACTGGCACCGCAGATCTGGCCTCGATCAGCACTTCCCCCGAATCCCGCAGGCCATTGTGGTTGGTATCGGCAAACACCAACCAGCCTTGCTGCCAGCGACCCAGCGTGTCGCATTGTGCATCCAAGCCTTGAGCGCAAATGCTCACACGCTGCTGTCTTCGCAAAGCCTCCGAACGGGCCAAAACCAAGCTGTTCAAAAAAGCCTCACCTTGTCCTTGCAACTGCTGACGTGTCCGCAGCCCCGACATGGCAGGAGCGGCCAAGCCCACCAAAATGCCCAGCAAAGCCATCGCTACCAAGGCCTCCAGCAGAGTAAAGCCATGCAGCTGAGCTTTGCCATGGGGCGGGGCTGGATCAAGGATTGGAATCGGCATCTTCAGGCAGCAGGTTCTAGAGGGCATTGGCTTGAAACTGTACAAGATGAATACAAAAAGCCACAATTAAATCAACTCAAGAGGTGCTCACCCCATGCAGCGGTTCAACGCCACGCCCCCGAAACTGGGCTTTGTCCCCCAAGCACTGCGCTTTCAAGAGGCCGGCAGCCGAGGCTGGACCTTGACCGAAATGCTGGTTTGTCTGGCGCTGCTGGGCATACTGGCCGGGATGGCCCTGCCCGCTTACCAAGAGCAACAGCGGCAGGCCCGCCGCAGCGATGGTCAAGCGGCTTTGTTGCAGCTGCAAACTGACCAAGCCCGTTGGCGCAGCATGCACGACAGCCACGCCCCAACCCTGACGGCCTTGGGTTGGCCGAGTGAGCTCTCCCCCCTGGGGCATTACCGTGTCCGCCTGATTGAAAGCACAGAGGACGCCTACACCGCACAGGCCATTGCTTTAGGTGCTCAAGCCGCAGACCAAACCTGCACCCCCTTGCAGTTGCGCTGGCAAGGCAGTGCCCATGTGGTGCTGGGCGCAGGCGCATCGCCCGACAGCGATGTGGCGCGCTGCTGGCGACGTTAGCGCCATGGCCAAAATCCTTGAAAAAGGGGAAACCTTGATGGGCCTGATGGTGGGCTTGTCGGTGGGCTTGGTCGTGCTGGCCGGTGGCAGCAGTCTGCTGACCCACCATTTGCGCGGGCACCGGATGGCCTGGCAAGACAGCCATCTGAACCATGAATTGCGGGTCGCCGCAGATTGGATGGGGCGCGAGCTGCGCAAAGCCCAGTACACAGCCAAGGCATGGGAAACCCGCTCCCCCACGCTCTGCAATGACACTTTTTGCGATGGCTTCGAAGACTTCAGCATCGAAGGCGATTGGATTGATTTCAGCCTCGACCGAAATCACAACGGGGAGCAAGACAACGACGAATGCATGGGTTTTCGCCTCTCGGGTACCACATTGCAAGCCAAAAGATCTTGCAACGCCAGCGGTGATTGGCAGGCCATCACACACAGCAAAAGCGTGCACATCACCGATCTGGCCTGGCAACTGCAATGCGACCAGCACCAAGGCTGGCTGCGTCGCAGCGTTCAGATGACCCTCAAAGCCCAGTGGCCCAACGATGGGTCTCGGCACATCACTTTGTCCAAGACGGTGCACTTGCGAAACGACATACCGGGCAGCCAACAAGCGCTGTTTTGCCCATGACCGCACGCCCCTCGCATCCGAGACAAAACGGCGCTGTCACTTTGATGGTCGCCGTTGGCTTGGTGATGTTGGCCAGTCTGACCAGTTTGTACAGCGCCCGCACAGTGCTGTTTGACCAACTCGCCAGCCAAAACCACGCCCGCGCCGCGCAAGCGCGCTTGGCCGCAGGCATGGTTCTGGCCCAAGCTCAAAGCACAGTCGCAATCACGCCTTTGCCGGACTTGTTGGCAATTCAAGCGCCCTGCCCCTCAGGCGTATCGGGTTTGGGCTGGCAATGCAGCGACATGGGTGCCGCGCAGCATCCGGACATGCCGAGGGTTCAAGGGCAGGCCACCGCCGTGCGCGATTTGCTGATGTCGCCCCATGTCATCACCCTGCATGCCAGGGCCAGCCACAGCGGGCAAGGCAGCCAAGCCCACATGCGCGAGAGCCTTTTTGTGCCCGCCGTGGCACCCGCCCCCAGCTTGGCCAGCCCTGCAGCGGTGGTCACCCAAGGCTGCATCAGTGAAGCGCTGGGCGCGCTGCTGCGGATCTGTCCCTTGGTGAGCCGTGGTGAAAGCTGCAGCGGTTCAGCCAAAGCCCCGGTGGTTCAAACCCATTTTGTGGTGGACACCAATGGCAATGGCCTCATCTCCACAACCGAAAGAAACGCCTGCTTGGCTCTGAGCACGGTCAGCATGCCCGGCGGGGGCACCCGCAGCGCTCCCAGCACGGCCGGGACGCGCAGCCCCTGTCAGCGCAAAGCTTGGGCCAGTGTGTTGGGTTCAATTGAAGACGCGCAGTTAAAAGCTTGGTCCCAGGCTCAGGAGCGCAACGGCCTCACCGCGCAAACCTCGCCTCCTCGCTCGATTTATTGGATCGACAGCCCTGCGGACTGGCACACCCATGTGGGCACCCCTGAGGTTCCGGCTTTGTTGGTTTTTTCAGCCCTGGCCTGCGCCCAGCGGTGTCCACGCATCGGTGCAGGGGTGCGCATCATGGGAAGCGTGTTGCTGGACTCGGGCTGCAACGACGAGAAAATGCGCGGTTGGGAAGGCGGTCGCATAGAAGGCCAACTGGTGGTCGAATCGGGCATACCCGAATGGCGCTCGGGCACCGTTGTGGCCACCCCACAAGGCCGAGACGCCTATATTTTGAATTGGCCCGTGGGCATCGATGCCCGCCGAGTTCAACGCATCAACGGCAGCTGGAGCGAGGGTACGCCATGAAACCCCCATGGAATGCAAAGCGGCCTGCACGCCAACATGGCATGGCTTTGGTCGAGGCACTCATCGCCTCGGCCGTCTTGGCCATCGGCTTGATGGGTGCCGCCCAACTCGCGCTCAAATCACAGCAAACGGCCACCGAAAACCGACAAAACACCGTGGGACAGATGCTCGCACTCGAGGCCATGGATTGTCTGCAGGCCCAGGCACATACCCCAAGCACCACGTGTTCGGCGCAGCAAAGCATCGTGGTGCAGGGCACCCGCTACATCCGGCAAGCACAGACTTCGCCACAAGCGCAGTCCACAGACCTGCTGGTGCAAGTGTCTTGGCCCAACAGACGGGAGGGTGGCCCATCAACAGATAGACTGAACGCCTCCTCAAGCGCCAACTCAAACGCCCATTCGGCCCCACAGATCACCTGGCGCAGCAGCGTGAGCACCTTGCCCTCTTGGGTTGGCGTATCCTCACCCTGATGACACTGCGCTGAAGCGTTTTTCCAGATTTTTGAGCCCCATGACTGTGCCCTCAACCCCAAGTCCCATTCATCCCAGCCAGCCCATGCAGCAGGCGCTGGCTTTGGCCGCCCAAGCCATGTGGCTGACCTCGCCTAATCCGCGCGTAGGCTGCGTGATCACCGCCCCTGACGGCACTGTATTGGGCCAAGGCCACACGCAGCGCGCTGGCGGGCCCCACGCCGAAATCATGGCCCTGCGAAATGCGGCAGAGCACGGGCACAGCGTGGAAGGCGCCACCGCTTGGGTCACGCTGGAGCCCTGCGCCCACCAAGGACGCACAGGGCCCTGTTGCGATGCCCTGGCCGCCGCCGGCATTGCCCGCGTGGTCATGGCCCTGCGTGACCCCAACCCGCTTGTAGCGGGTCAGGGCATGGCACGATTGGCTGCAGCTGGGGTACAGACCGAACTGCTCGATCCGCACAGCGAGGCTGCTGAGCAAGCCCGCGGGTTGAACATCGGCTTTTTCAGCCGCATGGAACGGCAATCGCCCTGGGTGCGCATGAAAGTGGCCACCTCGCTGGATGGCCAAACCGCTTTGCAAAATGGCCAAAGCCAATGGATCACGGGCCCAGAAGCCCGCGCCGATGGCCACGCTTGGCGTGCGCGTGCATGCGCTGTGCTCACGGGCATTGGCACCGTGCTTGAAGACGACCCGCTGCTCAATGTGCGCGGCTTGGATGTACCGCGCCAACCCCATCTGGTGGTGATCGACAGCAGGTTGGACATGCCCCTGAACGCCAAGCTGCTGGACACCCAAGGCTCGGGCGATCAGGCTCGCCAGATTTGGATTTACACCGCCATCGATCCCCACAAACCTCTGCAAGCAGAAAAAAGCGCAGCCCTGAACGCACGCGGTGCCGAGGTGATCCACCTGCCCAGCCCCAGCGGCAAGGTCGATCTCGCCGCCATGCTGCGCGACTTGGCTCGGCGCGAGATCAACGAACTGCACGTCGAAGCGGGATACAAACTCAACGGCTCCTTCATCCGCGAAGGACTGGTGGACGAGTACTTGGTGTACTTGGCCCCCCAGTTGCTCGGTCCGGGCCAAGGCCTGGCCCATCTGCCCGCCCTGACAGCGCTGAGCGACTCGGTGAAACTGGCGTTCCACGCCGTCGACCGGATCGGGCCAGATGTGCGCTTGCTGATGCGCAAAGCCTGAAAGACCTGAGCGAGACAGCCTGCAAGGGGCCCTTACCGCCAAAATGCCCCCTCTTTTTTGCCGGAGTCCGAATTGAACCTCGCCCATCTGCTGCAACGCCAGGCCCGCATGGCCCCCGAGCGCCCCGCCATTTTTCTGGGCACGCAGGTGGTGGCCACCCATGGGCAATGGGCCAAGCGCTGCCAGCTCCTGGCGGCGCAGTTTCAAGCCGCAGGCTTGCAGCCGGGCGACCGCGTGGCACTCTTCATGCGCAACCATGTGCGCTATCTGGAAGTGATGTTTGGGGCTTGGTGGGCCGGGCTGGCGGTGGTGCCCATCAACGCCAAACTGCATGTGCGCGAAGCGCAATGGATCATCGACAACGCCCAAGCGCGCTGGGCCTTTGTGACGGCCGACATCACCGGCGACAACGGAGAACACCTCACAGGGCTCGAACGCACCGTTGACGTGGACAGCCCCGAAGCCGATGCGCTGTGGCAACTGCCCAGCCCCAACGCCTCACTCGGTGCAACGCACCCCAACGAAACACCCTTCGATACCCCCATCACCGTGCGTCAGCGCGACGACCTGGCTTGGCTTTTCTACACCAGCGGCACCACAGGCAGGCCCAAGGGCGTGATGATCACCCACCGCAACCTGATGACCATGGGGCTGACCTACTTCACCGATGTGGATGCCATCAGCCCGCAAGACTGCATCGCCTACGCTGCGCCCATGTCGCACGGCGCGGGCATTTACGCCATCCCCCACCTCATGGCGGGGGCACGGCACATGGTCCCGCCCTCGGGCGGGTTCGATCCGGCCGAGCTGTTTGCGCTGGGCCAGCAGATCGGCCCGCTGTCCCTGTTTGCTGCGCCCACCATCGTCAAGCGCCTGGTGGACCATGCGGAGCAAACAGGCTTGTCTGAGCCGGCATGCGGACAGTCTTTCAAAACGGTGGTCTATGGTGGTGCGCCCATGTACGCAGCCGACATTCAACGGGCGCTGCGCGTCATGGGCCCGCTCTTTGTGCAGATTTACGGCCAAGGCGAAAGCCCCATGGTGGGCACCGCCCTGTCTCGCCAACAACTGCAAGACACGGCGCACCCCCGCCACGCGGAGCGTTTGGCCTCTGTGGGGGTGGCGCAAACGCCGGTGCGCATTCGGGTCACCGACGCGCAAGGGCAAGACCTGCCCCTGGGCGAAGTGGGCGAGGTGCTGATCCAAGGCGACAGCGTCATGGCCGGGTATTGGCGCAACCCCGAGGCCACAGCCCATGCCATTCAGAACGGCTGGCTGTTCACGGGCGACATGGGTTGCCTGGACGCCGACGGCTTTTTGACCCTGAAAGACCGCAGCAAAGACCTGATCATCAGCGGCGGCTCCAACATCTACCCGCGCGAAATCGAAGAGGTGCTGCTGCACGCCCCGGGCGTGTCCGAAGTGGCTGTGGTGGGCGCGCCCGATACCGAATGGGGCGAGGTGGTGGTGGCCTTTGTGGTGCCTCTTGAAGGCCAGACGCTCAACACGGCGGCGCTGGATGCGCTGTGTCTGCAAGAAATCGCCCGCTTCAAACGCCCCAAACGCTATGAAATCGTGGCCAGCTTGCCCAAAAACAACTACGGCAAGGTGCTCAAGACCGAGCTGCGACAGCGGCTGAGCTGACTCGGCTTAAAAATTCAGCGTCCTCACGCCCTCAGACGTGCCCAGCAAGCACACCTGGGCTTTTTGATGGGCAAACACCCCCACGGTGACCACGCCGGGCCACTGGCTGACATCGGTTTCAAAGGCCACCGGGTCGGTGATCTTCAGACCCTTCACGTCCACGATGTGCTGGCCGTTGTCGGTCACCAGTGGCTGGCCGTCTTTCTGGCGCACGACAGCCATGCCGCCCATGGCCGCAAACTGGCGCATCACCCGGGCGGTGGCCATCGGGATCACTTCGACCGGCAATGGGAAGGCACCCAATGCATCCACCAGCTTGCTCTCGTCTGCGATGCAGACGAACTGCTTGCTTTGCGCCGCCACGATTTTTTCGCGGGTCAGCGCCGCGCCCCCGCCCTTGACCATGTGGCCCTGGTGGTCGATTTCGTCTGCGCCGTCGATGTAGACCGACAGGCTCTCGACCTCGTTGCTGTCAAACACCGGGATACCCAGAGCCCTCAAGCGCACGGTGGAAGCCTCGGAGCTGGAGACCGCGCCCTTGATCTGGTCTTTCAGGGTGGCCAGCGCGTCGATGAATTTATTCACGGTGGAGCCGGTGCCCACACCAACGATCTCGCCGGGCACAACGTATTTCAGGGCGGCTTGGCCCACCAGGGCTTTGAGTTCGTCTTGGGTCATGAAAGGGGCTCGGTTGGAAATTCAAGAAGGCGGGTCAGGGTTTGAGACAATCAAGGCCACTGAGCCCAACGTCGCCACTTGCTGCACAAGACCGGAATTATCCAATGTCCCTGATCCCTTATTGCCTGACCCGCCCTGTTTTGTTCAGGATGGCCCCCGAAGAGGCCCACGACCTGACCATCGAAGGCCTGGCCCGCACCCAAAACACCCCGCTTGATCGCCTTTACCGCCAGCCCTTTGTGGCGCAACCCATCACGCTGGCGGGTCTGAATTTCCCCAATCGGGTTGGCATGGCTGCGGGTCTGGACAAAAACGCCCGCTGCATCGACGGTCTGGGCGCCATGGGTTTTGGCTTTGTCGAAGTCGGCACCGTGACGCCCAAAGCCCAGCCGGGCAACCCCAAGCCGCGCATGTTCCGCCTGCCCGAGGCCAATGCGCTGATCAACCGTCTGGGTTTCAACAACGACGGGCTGGACGCCTTCATTGCCAACGTCAAACGCTCCAAATTCCGCCAGCAAGGTCGCCTGCTGGGCCTGAACATCGGCAAGAACGCCGCCACGCCCATTGAAAACGCCACCGACGATTATTTGATCGCACTGGCCGGCGTTTACCCGCACGCCGACTACGTGACGGTGAACATCTCCAGCCCCAACACCAAAAACCTGCGCGCCCTGCAAAGCGACGAAGCCCTGGACGGGCTGCTGGGTGCCCTGGTGGCGCGGCGCGAAGAATTGGCCTCTGAACACGGCCGCCGCGTGCCCATGTTCCTCAAAATCGCCCCGGATCTGGACGTGACACAAGTGGACGTGATCGCCGCCACTCTGCAAAAGCACGGCATGGACGGCGTGATCGCCACCAACACCACGCTGGCCCGAGATGCCGTAAGCGGCCTGCCCCATGCCGAAGAAATGGGCGGTCTGTCCGGCTCGCCCGTGCTTGAAGGCAGCAACCGCGTGATCCGCGGTCTGCGCGCCGCCTTGGGCAAAGACTTCCCCATCATCGGCGTCGGCGGCATCCTGAGCGGACACGATGCGATTTCCAAAATCGAGGCCGGGGCCGACGTGGTGCAGATTTACACCGGCCTCATCTACAAAGGCCCGGCGCTGGTGACGGAAGTGGCCAGTGCGCTGCAGCAGATGAAGCGCTGAATAAGAAAACGGCATGCCCCTCCGGTTCATGCCATTCGCGCATCAGAGTTCCTTCGAATAAATGATGAAACCTGTATGGCTGGCCACTTTGTCATACAAGGCTCGGCCAGATGCATTGCCGATCTGCGTTGTCCAATAAACCCGGGAACTGCCCTCAGCGCGTGCAGCCGTATAAACGGCCTCAATGAGTTGCTGTGCAATTCGTTGGCCTCTGTGGCTGGGCGTCGTGAACAAATCCTGCAAATAGCAAACATCATGCAGCCTGGTTGTGCTGCGGTGAAAAAGGCAGTGCACCAAGGCCACCACCGTGTCGCTATCCACAGCCACAAAGGCGTGAACCGGCTCTTCAGCGCTGAAAAACCGTGACCAAGTGGCATCGGTGATGTTCTCTGCCAATGCTGTCTCGCCTTCCCGGCCATAAAAAGCGTTGTACCCATCCCAAAGTGGTCGCCATTGGGCATAGTCCTCGCGCTGAATGGGGCGGATGATGATGTCCTTGCGCATGCTTTTTCAGTCCTTGAAATACACCAACTGGTGCGTGCTCGCCAGCAGCTGACCTTCGGGGCTCCACAGCTCACCGGTCTGGTCAAAGTAGCCGTGGCGGTAATTCAGTGCCTTGGCCACACCTAGCACATGGCGCGTGCCCACTTGCGCCAGTAAGGCGCTGTCGGCATGGAAATAGGTAGTGAGTGACACCGTGCCGATCATCGCCCGGCGGCGACGGCGGATGTAGATGCGCGGGAAAAAGCTGTCGCTCAAGGCCGCCAAAGAAGCAAAGTCCAGCGCCCGCGCGGGCTCGTCGCGCACCCACAGGGTCGAGCGCGAATGGGTTTGCTCTTGCTCATCAAAGGCCGAAGGGAAAGCGCCTTCGACAAAACGCATGTCGTATCGCTGCGGCCAAGCGGGCATGCCCTTCACAGGCATGCGGCTCACGGCATCAGGCTCTGGCACCTTGGAGGGCATCACGGCCTCCACATCCGACCAGGTCTCGCGCCGCACGGCAAACACCGCCGTGGCGGTGGCCACCACACCAACGGTCTGATGCGCTTCGATGATCCAGTGCTGGGTCGAACGGTTGGTGCGCACAGGCCGCGCCACAAAGCGGATCTCGCCATCGGCCACCGGGGCTGCAAAGTTGACCGTGAGGGCCACGGGCTCGCCCAGGCGATCGGGATGCAAAAGAGCAGCCTGCAGCAACTGCGCCGCCGTGGTGCCCCCAAAGGGTCCGACCATGTTGGCGTAGGCCGGGTGGGTTGCGCCCGTGAATTCCTGGGACAGGTCCTGACGCGCTGAGGCGCGCAGGTCGATGGCTTCGTCGAGGGGATGCATGCGCTTGCTGTGGGTGTGATTGAGCAGCCGATGATAGGTCTGCGCCGCCGTGCACCACTGTCCCGAATGGGATCACTCTGCCCTGATTACTCCACCCGCGTCACCCGATTGGGCTTGAAGCCCAAGTCAGCCACTTTGCCTTTTTTGGCGCGGGCGGTTTTGGCGTTGTTCAGACTGCGGATCTCCAGGGTTTCTTCGCGCTCTTTGCCGCCTCTGCCAATGCCCGCGACCTTGACGCTGCGGGTGTAGGCTGCCGCCCCTGCCAGGCTGTCTTTGGCTTCGAGGTCGATGAGCATCAGGCCCCGTCCGCCTTTTTCCATGGTCTTGAGTTCGCTGATCTCAAAGGTCAGCACGCGGCCGCCTGTGCTCGCGCAGCAAACACTGTTGGCTGCGGGCATGGGGTGCTTGTCAGGGGGCACGGTGGCGCTGCTGCCACTCACATGGCTGGGGGCGCAGACGGTTTCGCCCTCGCCCAGGCTGATGAAGGCCTTGCCTGCCTTGTTGCGCGAGACCATGTTCTCGACCGAAGCGATGAAGCCGTAGCCGCCCGAGCCGCTCAGCAGCAGCGTGGCATAGGCCGGGCCTGCAAAGTAGTGGGCGATTTGCGTGCTGGCTTCCAGCTCAATCAGCGTGGTCACCGGTTGGCCGTCGCCCCGGGCTCCGGGCAGTGTGGCCACGGGCACGCTGTAAATGCGACCGTTGCTGCCAAAAATCAGCAGCGTGTCCACCGTGCGGCATTCAAAGGTGCCGTAAAGGCCGTCGCCCGCCTTGAAGGCAAAGCTGGTGGCGTCGTGGCCATGCCCGGTGCGGGCGCGCACCCAGCCTTTTTCCGAGACGACCACCGTCACGGGTTCGTCCACCACCTTGACTTCGGCCACGGCTTTTTTCTCTTCCTGGATCAGCGTGCGGCGCGGGTCGGCAAAGGTCTTGGCGTCGGCCTCGATCTCTTTGACCATCAAGCGGCGCAGCGCAGCAGGACTGCCCAGAATTTCTTCCAGCTTGCCTTGCTCTGATCGCAGCTCGCTCAGCTCTTGCTCGATCTTGATGGCCTCCAAACGGGCCAATTGGCGCAGGCGAATCTCCAGAATGTCTTCGGCCTGACGGTCGCTCAAGCGGAAGGCCTCGATCAGCGCAGGCTTGGGCTCGTCGCTGTGGCGAATGATGCGGATCACCTCGTCGATGTTGAGCAACACCAGCTGGCGGCCTTCCAGAATGTGGATGCGGTCCAGCACTTTGTTCAGGCGGTGCTGGCTGCGGCGGGTGATGGTGGTTTGGCGGAAGCTGATCCACTCCACCAGCATCTGGCGCAGTGACTTCTGGATCGGTTTGCCGTCGATGCCCACCGAAGTCATGTTGATCGGGGCCGATGTTTCCAGGCTGGTGTGGGCCAGCAAAGCGGTGATGAGTTCGCTCTGTTCGATGCGGCTGGTCTTGGGCTCGAAAACCAAACGCACAGCAGCGTCTTTGCTGGACTCGTCACGCACCACGTCCAGCACGTTCAAGATACTGGCTTTGAGCTGAATTTGGTCCGTGCTGAGGGCTTTTTTGCCGGCTTTGACCTTGGGGTTGGTCAGCTCTTCGATCTCTTCGAGCACACGCTGAGAGCTGACGCCTTGCGGCAACTCGGTCACCACCAGTTGCCATTGGCCACGGGCCAGGTCTTCGATCTTCCAGCGGGCACGCACCTTGAGGCTGCCGCGCCCCGTGCGGTATGCGTCGGCGATGTCACTGGCCGGGCTGATGATCTGGCCGCCTCCGGGGTAGTCGGGGCCGGGGAGTATGGCCATCAACTCACTGTCGCTCAGCTTGTCGTTTTTGATCAGGGCGACACAAGCGTCGGCCACTTCGCGCAAGTTGTGGCTGGGGATTTCGGTGGCCAAACCCACTGCGATGCCGCTGGCGCCATTGAGCAAGCTGAACGGCAAACGCGCGGGCAGCTGGCGCGGCTCTTCGGTGGAGCCGTCGTAGTTAGGGATGAAGTCCACCGTGCCCATGTCGATCTCATCCAGCAGCAAGCTGGTGATGCGCGACAAACGCGCTTCGGTGTAACGCATGGCGGCAGCGCCATCACCATCGCGAGAGCCAAAGTTGCCCTGCCCGTCAATGAGTGGGTAGCGCTGCGAAAAGTCTTGCGCCATGCGCACCAGCGCGTCATACGCCGCCGTGTCGCCGTGCGGGTGGTAACGGCCCAGCACATCGCCCACCACACGGGCGCTTTTGACGGGCTTGGCCGCGGTGTTGTTGTTCGGTCCGCTGTACGACAAACCCATGCGGTCCATCGAATACAAAATGCGCCGCTGCACCGGCTTTTGGCCGTCGCACACATCGGGCAAGGCGCGGCCTTTGACGACGGACAGCGCGTATTCCAGATAGGCCCGCTGGGCGTAGGCGCCCAGGTGGTCCCCTTCGGGTGCGGCGGTGGGTTCGGGGGTCAACAGGTCAGTGGTCATGTCAATGGTTTTGTAGGTCGGAGCTTGAGCTCCGACGTGGGATGCGCATACATTTGTCGGAGCTGAAGCTCCGACCTACAAGAAATTCAAACGTCGATTTCGATGCTGTCGCCGTGCAGCTCCATCAGCTCACGGCGGGCGGCGGCTTCGCCTTTGCCCATGAGCTGGGTCATGAGGTTTTCGGTGCCCGCGTTGTCCAGTGGGCCCAACTCAATGGGCAGCAAGCGGCGCGTGTCGGGGTTGAGCGTGGTGTCCCACAGCTGTTCGGCGCTCATCTCGCCCAAGCCCTTGAAGCGGCTGATGCTCCAGCCGCCTTCTTTGACGCCATCTTTGCGCAGCTTGTCGATGATGGCCGTCAGCTCCCCCTCGTCCAGCGCATAGGCTTTGGACGCAGGCTTTTTGCCGCGTGCAGGCGCATCGACACGGAACAAGGGCGGCCTGGCCACATACAGGTGCCCCGCTTCGATCAGCTTGGGGAAGTGGCGAAAGAACAAAGTCAGCAGCAGCACCTGGATGTGCGAGCCGTCCACGTCCGCGTCTGACAAGATGCAGACCTTGCCGTAGCGCAGGTTGCTCATGTCGGGGTTGTCGGTGGGGCCATGCGGGTCCACGCCAATGGCCACCGAGATGTCGTGGATTTCGTTGTTGGCAAACAAGCGGTCACGGTCCACTTCCCAGGTGTTGAGCACCTTGCCGCGCAGGGGCAAGATGGCCTGGCTCTCTTTGTTGCGGCCCATTTTGGCGCTGCCGCCCGCCGAGTCGCCCTCGACCAAGAACACCTCGTTGTGCAAGATGTCTTTGCTCTCGCAATCGGTCAACTTGCCGGGCAGCACGGCCACACCGGAGCTCTTGCGCTTTTCCACCTTTTGGCCGGCTTTTTGGCGGGTTTGCGCGGCCTTGATGGCCAGCTCGGCCAGTTTTTTGCCGTAATCCACATGCTCGTTCAGCCAGAGTTCGAGCGCAGGGCGCACGAAGCTGGAGACCAAGCGCACAGCGTCGCGCGAGTTCAGACGCTCCTTGATCTGGCCCTGGAACTGCGGGTCCAGCACTTTGGCACTCAGCACATAGCTGGCGCGGGCGAAAACGTCTTCGGGCATGAGCTTGACGCCTTTGGGCAGCAAGCCATGCAACTCGATGAAGCTTTTGACGGCGGTGAATAAACCATCTCGCAAGCCGCTGTCGTGCGTGCCGCCTGCGCTGGTGGGGATCAGGTTCACATAGCTCTCGCGCACAGGCGCGCCGTCCTCGGTGAAGGCCACAGCCCACGAGGCGCCCTCGCCCTCAGCAAAGCTTTCGCTGTTGCCGTCTGCGAAGCCTTCTCCCTCAAACAAGGGGATCACCGGGTCGCCGCTGAGTGTTTGCGTCAGGTAGTCGCGCAGGCCAGCTTTGTATTGCCACTGCTGGGATTCCTTGGTTTTCTCGTTCACCAAGGTCACCGTCACGCCCGGCATGAGCACGGCTTTGCTGCGCAACAGGTGCGTCAGTTCGTTCATCGGCAGGGCGCTGGATTCGAAGTATTTGGCGTCTGGCCAGGCCCGCACCGTGGTGCCTTGTTTCCGATCGCCCTCGCCTGTGGCGCGCTTGACCAGTGGCTCGGTCACGTCGTCGCCCGAAAACACCAAGGTGGCCACTTGTCCTTCGCGGTAGCTGGTGGCTTCCAGCCGCTTGGACAGCGCATTGGTGACCGACACGCCTACGCCGTGCAGCCCACCCGAGAAGCTGTAGGCCCCGCCCTTGCCCTTGTCGAACTTGCCGCCCGCGTGCAAACGGGTAAAGACCAGCTCGATCACTGGCGCGTTTTCTTCGGGATGAAGACCAAAGGGAATGCCCCGGCCATCGTCTTCGATGCTGACCGAGCCATCGAGGTGCAAGATGACTTTGATTTTTTTGCCATAACCCGCCAGCGCCTCGTCAGCGGCGTTGTCCAGCACCTCTTGGATGATGTGCAGGGGGTTGTCGGTGCGGGTGTACATGCCCGGGCGCTGCTTGACGGGCTCAAGGCCCTTCAAGACGCGGATCGAGCCTTCGGAGTACTCACTAGATGTTTTGACAGTTGATTGGGTGGACATGGTGGCGGATTGTAGAGGGATTTCAGGCGAACCACTGGATACAAACACAGTTCATTGCACCCGATCTGTTCAGGAGTTTCCGGTCTGAGCGCAGCTTGGCCGCAGCCGCCAGCCCCATTGCGATGTCCAGCCCACCACCGATCCCACCACCCAGAACACAGGCCCCACCCCCGCCACCGCCCCGGCAGCACCAAAAAGCACCGGCATGAGCACGCTGGAGGCGTTGATGCTGATCAGCCGCAATGCCAGCGCCTCGCCATGTCGGTGTGGCGGGGTGATCTGGTGCAAGGTGCTCATGATCATGGGCTGGGCCGTGCCCAAGACCAGCCCCAACATGACCGAACACAGTCCCATGGCCCATGCGGTCGGCATGAAGGGGTAGAGCCCAAACAACACCGCAGTGCAGGCCATCGAGCCGGTGATGATCTGGTACTCCTTGACGTGCCGCGAGATGAAAGGCAAACAGACGCGAATGAAGGTGGCCGCGATGGCAAAAGCGCCCAAAATCGTGCCTACCACCGAAGCGCTGTAACCGCGCTCATGGCCCAGCACCGGCACCACAAAGGTGTGCACATCCCAACAGGACGACAACACCCAATTGACCCCCAGCAAACGGCGCATCATGGGCTCGGCCAGCAAATCCATGGCCCGGCGGGTCTGCACCTCGTCGGGCGCTTTCGGGGTATGCAGCTCGGGCACCGCACGCACCCAGAACCAGGTGCTCAAGGGCAGCATGGCCAACAACAAAAAAGCCCATTGGAAGCCTGAAACATGGTCCGGATGCGGTCCGGCATAGTCAATCAGCAAACCGGCCATCACGGGGCCCAAAAAGTTGGAGATGGCCGGGCCAATCGACAACCAACTGAAGGCCACACGCAGCTCAGCGGGGTTTTGCGCCATGCGGCCCACATGGCGTTGCAGCGCGATCACTGCCATGCCCGTGGCACCGCCCGTGGCCAAGGCACTCAGACACAGGACCGGAAAAATCGGCCAAATGGCCGACAAACTGGCCCCCAAAGACGAAATAGCCACGCTGATCATCAAGGGTTTTTTGAGGCCCGTGCGGTCAATGTACCGGCCTGCTGGCAAGGCCAAAAAAACCTGCGTCAGGGCAAACAGCGCCAACAAGGCGCCCACAGCCAGTGGGCTATAGCCTTGCTTCAAAGCCAGCAATGGCGTGGCCATGCGCATCCCGGCCATGCAAGCATGCAGAAAAATTTGGCCTGCGATCAGCTGAGGGAGTGTCTTCATGTCAGGTCCCCCCCGGCTTTCACTGGACGAATCAGCGTTCGCTGCCAGGCAACAAAGCCTTGGCCTCGGGTTCGGGCAAAGCATCGACCTGGCGCAGCGCCCGGTTCATCACGTTGCTGCGGGTCTGGGCCTGGTCCAGGGTGTTGAGCACGGTTTGCGTTTGGTTGCGCACTCTGTCCAAGACATCACCAAACTTGCCAAACTCGGTCTTGACAGCGCCCAACACCTGCCACACTTCGCTGGAGCGCTTTTCCAGCGCCAGGGTTCTGAAGCCCATTTGCAAGGCGTTGAGCATGGCCATCAGGTTGGTGGGACCCGCCAGCGTGACGCGGTGCTCACGCTGCAGGCTCTCCATCAGGCCCGGACGGCGCAAAACTTCGGCGTACAGCCCTTCGGTGGGCAAGAACATGACCGCAAAGTCGGTGGTGTGCGGGGGCTCCAAATACTTTTCAGCGATCGATTTGGCTTCGAGCTTGATGCGGGCCTCCAGCGCTTTGGCGCACAGCTCGGCCTGCACCGGATCAGCGCGGCCCTGCGCTTCGAGCAGGCGCTCGTAGTCTTCGTTGGGGAACTTGGCATCAATGGGCAGCCAAACGGGCTGACCGCTGTCGGAGCGTCCCGGCAAGCGGATAGCAAAGTCCACCCGGTTTTTGTCGCCGGGGCGCGTGGCCACTTGCACGGCATATTGCTCAGGCGTGAGGACCTGCTCGAGCAGCGAAGCCAGTTGCGCCTCACCGAACATGCCACGGGTTTTGACATTGGTCAGCAGGTGCTTGAGATCGCCCACCCCTTGTGCCAAGTTGTGCATTTCGCCCAAGCCCTTGTGCACCTGCTCCAAGCGCTCAGCCACTTGCTTGAAGCTCTCGCCCAAGCGGGCTTGCAAGGTGGCTTGCAACTTTTCGTCCACCGTCTGGCGCATTTCATCCAGCTTGGCGGCGTTGCTTTGTTGCAGCTGGGCCAGCTGGGTTTCCATGGTGCCGCGCATCTCGGTCAAGCGGCGAGCGTTGGCCTCGGACAAGGCATTGACTTGCTGGGCCAGGCTGTCGGTCAGGCTTTTTTGCAACAAGGCCAATTGCTGGGCCAACGCATCGATCTGTTGGTTCTGGGTGCGGGTGGCCTCAGCGCTTTGCTGCAGCAGCGACTGCTGGAACAAGCTGAGGTTCTGCATGGCCTCTTGCCGCCCCTGCACGCCGGATTGGCTGATCTCGGTGCGTAATTCGCGTTCAAGCCGCTCTGACTGGCCATGCAAATTGCCAAACTGCTGTTGTATCCAAGCGGTTTGCTCGGCCAAATGGGCAGCGGTTTGCTGCGCTTGCTCTTGCGGCGAAGCACCGCGACGCAGCAACAAAACCAGCAACAACAGGTTCAGCCCCACCAGGGCCAGCAGAGCCCATTCGATCATGCAGCTGTGCCGGGCAAGGTGTTCAAAGGCGTTAACGCTTGGCCACGGGTCAGGTAGGCCACCAGGTTATCGGCCGCCAGCTGGGCCATGGCTTTGCGGGTCTGGATGGTCGCGCTGGCAATGTGCGGAGTCAGCACCACATTGGGCACCTTGAGCAAGTCGGGGTGCACCGAGGGCTCGCCCTCGAACACATCGATGCCTGCTGCCGCGATTTGGTGCGCGGCCAGGGCTTGGGCCAAAGCCGCGTCGTCCACAATGCCACCGCGTGCGATGTTGACCAGCGTCGCTGTGGGCTTCATCTGCGCCAACTCGGCCGCGCCAATCGTGTGGTGCGACTCGGCGCTGTAGGGCAGCACCAGCATCACATGGTCAGCGGTTTGCAGCAGCGCTTGCTTAGAGACATACGTGGCTTTGCAGTCCGCCTCCAACTGGGCGCTCAATCGGCTGCGGTTGTTGTAGAGGACCTTCATGCCAAAGCCATGCGCCGCACGGCGTGCAATGCCCTGACCGATGCGCCCCATGCCAATGATGCCGAGGGTCGAGCCATGCACCTCGGCGCCGGCAAACATGTCGTAGCTCCACTTTTTCCACAAACCGGCACGCAGGTAATGCTCGCTCTCGGTCACGCGGCGGGCGGTGGCCATGAGCAAGGCAAAACCAAAGTCGGCCGTGGTTTCGGTCAACACATCAGGGGTGTTGGTGGCCACCACCCCGGCCGCGGTCATGGCGGACACGTCAAAGTTGTTGAAGCCCACAGCCATGTTGGCGACGATCTTGAGCTGCGCATTGGCCTGCAAGAGCGTTGCATCAATGCGCTCGCTGCCTGTGGTCAGTGCGCCCACTTTGCCTTGCATGCGGCGTATGAGTTCAGCCGCAGACCAAACCTCATCGGCCTGGTTGCTCTCAACTTCAAACACCTGCGCCAAAGACTGCAGGACTTCAGGGAAGATGGCGCGCGCCACCAGGATGGAGGGTTTGGACATCAGTTGAACCAGATGAAACTCATGATGACGAACAAGGGCAACAAAATACCGCCCGACCAAAGCATGTAGCCAAAGAAGCTGGGCATCTTCACACCACGGTCTTCAGCGATGGCTTTCACCATCAAATTCGGCGCATTGCCAATGTAGGTGTTCGCCCCCATGAAAACGGCACCTGCCGAGATGGCCGCCAAGGTCGGCGCCAAGCTGGTCATCAAGACCTGAGGGTCACCGCCCGCGGTATTGAAGAACACCAAGTAGGTCGGGGCATTGTCCAAGAAGGAGCTCAAAGCACCGGTGATCCAAAAATACATCAGCACATCCGGGCTACCGTCCGGCTGGGTCACAGCCGAAACCACCGCACCAAACGGACCATTCACGCCGGCCTTGAGCATGGCAATGACCGGGATGATGGTCAGAAAAATACCCGCAAACAATTTGGCCACTTCTTGCATCGGTGCCCAACCAAACTGGTTGTCAGCATGCACTTTGGCGGGCGTGATCATGAGCGACAAGAAAGTTACAGCCACCAGGCCCACATCACGGACCACGCCAGGCAGGCCGACCACAGTGCCATAGATGTCGAAGGACACATCGGACTTCCACAACCCGCTCATCAGCACCAAGCCCACCACCACGGCCAACAAAACGAAGTTGACACTGCCATCAAAACCGATGGCCTTGGAGTCGGGTGTGGGGTCTTGCGGCACCAACTCTTCACGGCGGTTGTAATACCAACTGTCGAGGAAGTAAAAAATGGTCAGCAAGCTGCCCAGCAAGAACAAGGTCTCAGGGAAGATGTGTTGGAGGGTCCAGAAGAAATCCACGCCCTTCAAAAAGCCCAAGAACAACGGTGGGTCGCCCAAGGGGGTCAGCGAGCCACCGGCATTGGAGACGATGAAGATGAAGAAAACCACCACATGCGCTACATGCTTGCGGTTGTCGTTGGCCCGGATCAAGGGGCGAATCAACAACATGGAGGCTCCGGTGGTGCCCATGAAGCTGGCCAGCACAGCGCCAATGCCCAGTATGGCCGTGTTCAAGGCCGGGCTGCCATGCAAATTACCCCGAATGAAAATGCCGCCGGACACCGTAAACAGGGCCGTGAGCAAAATGATGAAGGGGATGTATTCGGCAAAGAGTGCATGCACCATGTTCACGCCGGCCATCGCTGGCCCAAACATCACGCCAAAAGGCACCAAAAATGCCAAACCCCAAGCAGCAGCCACTTTGCCGTAATGGTGGTGCCAAAAATGCGGCACCAACAATGGCATCAGGGCAATCGACAACAAAAGGCCCGCAAAAGGCACACCCCAAATCGCCGACAACTGCGAACCGTCAAAATCAGCCGCAAAAGCCCCACTGGACATGGCCAGCAACATTGGCAAAGCCAGCCAGGCGGTCCATCTCGTACCCAATAGCGTCATCAGTGCAACTCCTGTGAAAAGGTGCCGTATGTTAACGGTCGCTCTATGCCATTTCAGACCACCGGCGAAATTTCAAACACTTGGCGCAGGTAAGCCAAGTATTTTTCATCGTCGCACATGCCTTTGCCAGGGGAATCGGACAATTTGGCCACGGGTTGGCCATTGCAGCGAGTCATTTTGATCACGATTTGCAGCGGCTCATATCCCAGGTCATTCGTCAGATTGGTACCCACCCCAAAGGCCAGCTGGCAGCGCCCCCGGAACTGCTCAAACAGCTCAATGGTGCGTGGAATGGTCAAGCTGTCACTGAAAATCAGTGTCTTGGTTCTGGGGTCTACCCGGTTGTGTTGGTAGTGCGCGATCATGCGTTCGCCCCAGCTGAAAGGGTCGCCGCTGTCGTGCCTCGCGCCATCGAACAGCTTGCAAAAATACAGGTCGAAGTCGCGCAAAAAAGCATTGAGGCCGTAAACATCGCTCAGCGCAATGCCCAAATCACCCCGGTACTCTTTGGCCCAAGACTCAAAAGCAAAAACCTGGCTGTCACGCAAACGGGGCCCCAGCGCCTGCGCAGCCTGCAGGTACTCATGCGCCATGGTGCCCAGGGGCGAGAGGCCCAACAGGTAAGCGTAATAAACGTTGCTGGTTCCGGCAAACTGGCCCTCGGGTCCGGTGCCTAAGCGGGCCGACAAGACACGCAAAACTTCTTCATGCCACGCACGTGAAAAGCGCCTGCGCGTGCCGTAGTCGGCAATCTTCAGAGTTTCAAGGCCAGCAGCCTGCAACTGGGCTATTTTGGTGTCTAGGCGGCGGCGACCTTCCATCAGGTCGGGCACCTTTTGGGTGTTGCGAAAGTACACCTCGTTGACGATGGCCAGCACCGGAATTTCAAACAAGATGGTGTGCAACCACGGTCCACGGATGGTGATGTCGATCTCACCGGACGGCAAAGGCAAGACCTCGATGCATTTTTCATTGAGTTTGAACAGGCCCAAAAAATCCACGAAATCGCTCTTGATGAAGCGCAGTGAACGCAGGTAGTGCAGCTCAGCTTCTTTGAAGCTCAAACTGCACAGGGAACGAATTTCCCGGCGAATTTCTTCGGCAAAAGGCGCCAGGGGCACACCCGGGTTGCGGCACTTGAACTTGTATTCGACCTGCGCCCCCGGAAACTGGTGAAGCACGACCTGCATCATGGTGAACTTGTACAGGTCGGTATCGAGCAGACTGGTGATGATCATGGTGTGTGTTGTCTCTGACGGCTGGTGCCGTTTGTTCCTGCAGGTCAGTGTAAGGGATGGCTGAGCTCGGACAGATCAGGCTCAAATCACCGTTTGCAGGCGTCCACTGGTCAGCACCAGCACGCGCTGGGCATGTCCGGCCAGGATGTTGTTTTGCTCGGCCACCAACATGGCCACACCCTCACGGGCCAGTTGCAGCAGCGCGTCTCGCATGGCCACCACCAACACCGGGGCAATGCCCTCGCAAGGCTCGTCCAACAGCAAAAGGCCCGGGCCGGTCATCAGCGTGCGGGCCAAGGCCAGCATTTGCTGCTCACCCCCGCTCATCTGGCTGGCCGGGCGGTGCAGCATGGTTTGCAGCTGCGGGAATAAGGCCATCACGCGGTCAAAGCGCTGCACGGGCGTGGCCGGGTCGCCGGGCAATGCGCCCGATGGCGCAGCAATCCACAGGTTTTCTTTCACCGACAAACCGGTGAACAAACGCCGGTCTTCGGCGACAAAACCCAGACCCGCTTGGGCGCGGCGGTGCGCGGGCCAGGCGTGAATGGGTGCGCTTTGCCAGGTGATCTGGCCTTGCGTCCGGGGGCCGATGCCGATCAGGCTTTGCAGCAAGGTGGATTTGCCCGCGCCGTTCAAACCCTGAATGACGACCAGCTCGCCCTCGCCCACCGACAGGCTCACCTCGAACAAGGCCTGGGCTTGGCCATACCAGGCGTTGAGGCCTTCAACGGTGAGCATCAAGCAGGCCTTTCATGTCGAAATCTTGACCCAAATAACGTTCGCGCACCTGTGGGTCTTGGGCCACTTTTTCGGGCAAACCGTCGGCAACCAAGCGCCCTTGCATCAGCACCAACACCCGGTCGGCTACGCCAAAAACGGCGTCCATGTTGTGCTCGGTGTAGAGCACCGTCACGCCTTGCGATGCCACTTGGCGCACCAGCGCCATCATGTCAGCCCGCTCGGCCAGGGCCAGTCCGGCAGCAGGTTCGTCCAGCAGCAGCAAGGACGGCGCGGCCTGGGAACCTTGATGGGCCGCAGCGCCTGACTCGGCGTCGGGCAAGCCCGCCAGGGCCATGGCCAGCTCCAGGCGTTTTTTCGCGCCATAAGGCAAATCGGCTACGGTGGCCTTGGCTTGGGTTTCTAAACCCGCTTGCGCGGCCAGTTGCATGGCACGTTCGGGCTGACGGCGGTCCAGCCGGTCCCACCAGGCCAGTGGCGCAGCACCGCGCAGCACCAGCTGGATGTTTTGCAACACCGTGAGGGCTTCAAAGGTTTGCGCCACCTGAAAGGTGCGGGCCACGCCCAGGCGCTGGCGCTCGGCGGGTGGTTTGCCCAACAGCGATTGACCTTGCCACAGCACTTCGCCCCCTGTGGGCACTTGCTGGCCTGCCAAGCAGGCAAAACAGGTCGACTTGCCTGCGCCGTTGGGGCCGATCAGAGCCACGCACTGACCAACGGGCACCGCAAAGTCCACGCCATCGAGCGCCCGCACGCCCCCAAAGTGCTTGGACAGGCCCTTGACCTGCAAAGCCTGCTCTGTGCTCATGTGCGGCCACCCTGAGATGGCATCAAGCGGACCCTCAGCAATTGCAAACCACCCAGCACACCACTGGGTGCCAGCACCATGACCCACATGATCACCAAGCCCAAAACGCCGCGCCAATACTCCAGACCCCGACCCAACTCGGCCCCGCCCCACACCAAGAGTGCACTGCCCACAGCCGAGCCCCACAACTGGTGCACACCGCCCAACAAGATGACCAACAAGGCATCCACCGACATGGCGACTGAAGCCACAGACGGGAACACCGCGCCTTTGAAGGCGGCCCACAAGCCTCCGGCCAGGCCCGCCAAGGTGGCGCTGCCCACAAACACCTGGTAGCGCAAGGCCTGTACCGGCAAACCACTGGCCGCCGCCCGCTGCGGTGCATCGCGCAGCGCCTGCAAAGCCGCGCCCCGGCTGGAGCGAACCACGCGGGCCATGCCCAAGATGGCCAAAAGCATGAAGGCGCACAGCACCGCATCCGCCAAAGCACGCGATTCGGGCGCGATCAAGCGCAAGCCAATCAAACCGTTGTCACCGCCCGTCAGGCCTACCCATTGCGTGGCACCTGCCCAAATCATTTGCGCCAACGCCAGCGAGAGCATGGCCAGGTACACCCCGCTGCTGCGCCCCACCAAAGCGCCAAAGGCCAAAGCCACGGCCAGCGCCAGCGCCATGCCCGCTGCCAAAGCGGGGAACAAACCCGCACCCCAATGCAGATGCGACAAGGCCACGCCATAGGCACCCAGCGCAAAAAACGCTGCATGGCCAAAACTGACCAAGCCGCCCAAAGCCATCATCCACTGCAGGCTCAGGCCAAACAGCATCATCACCATCACGTCTTCGGCCAGGCTGCGGCCGTAATCGCCCTGCCTCCAGGCCAGCAGCGTCAAACCCACAAAGGCCAAGCCAAACATGGCACGGCCCCAGCCCGCCACAGGCCAGAGCGCAAATACCGGCACGCTTTCACGTTGCTCGGCATGCGCAGCTGAACCCGCCAAGCCCTGAGGCCGCCAAACCAGCACCACGGCCATGGTCAAAAACACCAGCACCAAAGTCGCTTGCGGGAAAAAGCTCAGACCCAAAGCGTGGATGACCCCAATCAGCACCGCCGCTGCAAACGCCCCGCCGATGCTGCCCAAGCCCCCGGTGACCACCACCACAAAGGTCTCCACCACCACGTTCATGTCCATCTGCAAGTGCGCCGGCTCGCGCGGCAATTGCAGCGCCCCAGCCAGCCCCGCCAGACCGCAGCCCAGCATGACCACGCCCAACATCAGGGGCGCAGGATTCACACCCAAGGCGCCCAGCATCTCGCGGTCTTGAGTGGCCGCTTTCACGCGCTGGCCCCACAGCGTGCACGTGAGCAACAGATGAAGGCCCAACCAAACCAAGGGGCCCAACACCAGGGTAAAAAGTTGCCAAGTCGGGAAATACGACTCCCCCATCTGGATCGCACCCTTGAGGCCCGGAAAGCGTGGCGCGAACACCTCTTCCGGCCCAAAGAACCAGCGCATGGCGTCGTGCAGCGCCAGCGTCAACCCAAAGGTGGCCACCAGTTGGTAAAGCTGCGGCGCGTGGCGCATGCGCTTGAGCAACAGCACCTCGGTCACAGCCCCCAGCAAAGCGGCTACGCACGCGCCCATCAAAATGACCGCGCCATAGCCCCAAGCTGTGTCGGCCATCGCGGGCCACCAATGGGTCACCGCGTGCGCCGACCACAAAGCGCCCAGCATGAAGAAGCTGCCATGCGCAAAGTTGACGATCCGGGTGACGCCAAAAATCAGCGTCAAGCCGGAGGCCATCAAGAACAAGGTGGTGGCGTGACTGAGCCCGTTGAGCAGTTGCAGCGCCAGTGCTTCGAGTCCCAAATCAGGCTCTCTTCTTGGATGGCAGAGCCTCAGTCCACCCAGTGGGTGAAGTCTTGCGCCGGCACCCGTGTGGTCTGAAAGGTGTTGACCAGGGCCGACTCATCGGCATAGCCCAGCGACATGCCGCAGACCACCATTTCGCCTTCACCCGCACCGACCAGCGGCAAGATGATGTTGGAAAACCCGTTCCAGGCCGCTTGCGGGCAGGTGTGCAGGCCCCGCGAGCGGGCGGCCACCATGATGCTTTGCAAGAACATGCCGTAATCGAGCAAACTGCCCCGGCCCATGACCTTGTCGATGGTGAAGATCAGGCCCACGGGCGCATCGAAAAAGCGAAAATTCTTTTGGTGCTGGGCGTGCATCATGGCTTTGTCGCCCTTGCCAATGCCCAGCACGCCGTACAGGCCAAAACCGCACTCGCGGCGGCGGTCGATGTAGGGGCTGACCCATTTTTCGGGGTAATAGTCGTAGGCCTCGGCATAGTCGGCGGCCAGAGCGGGGTTGGCGCTGATGGCGTCGTGCGCGGCGCAGGTCTTGGCGACCAGCTCATCGCGCTTAGCGCCTTGCAGCACATAGACCTTCCAGGGCTGGGTGTTGGTGCCGCTGGGTGAGCGAGCGGCAATGCTCAGCACCTCTTGCAGCACAGCGCGGTCCACCGGCTTTGGCAAATAAGCGCGGGCTGAAAAACGACTCAAGATGGCCGCATCCACGCTGGCCGGGTCGTTCACGCGGGTGCTGACCTGGGGTCCGATGTCCAAAATGCTCATGTCAATGTCTCCAAAAATGCTTTGAGTGCGGCTGGCAAGGCCACGGGGCGGCGTGTTTCGCGGTCCACGTACACATGCACAAAGTGGCCCCGGGCGGCGGTCAGTTCTTCCCCTTGGGCGAACAAGCCCACCTCGTAGCGCACGCTGGACGAGCCCAGCTTGGCCACGCGGATGCCCGCGTCGATGGTTTGGGGAAAGGCCAAGGGCGCGAAATAAAAACACTGGGTTTCCACCACCAGGCCGATGGTGCTGCCCGCGTGGATGTCGAGCACACCCTGCTCGATCAGCGTGGCATTCACGGCGGTGTCGAACCAACTGTAATAGACCACGTTGTTCACATGGCCGTAGACATCGTTGTCCATCCAGCGCGTGCTGATGGGGCGAAATGCTTTATAGCTGCTGCGGGCGTCGGCCTGGGGTTTGGTGGTGGCCGCAGGGGAGGAATTGGCAGGGGTCTTCATCGCCCGCGATTGTGCCAGCCTTGCCAAAGGCGCCAGTAGCCCAAAGCCACATCCCAAGTCTGCATTTGCACTTGAACCGTGGTTTCGATGTCGTGACCGTAGCCGCCACCCATGCACAACACCACCGGCAGCCTGCGCTGCCAGGCCCAGTCCATCACCACACGGTCGCGGGACTGCATGCCGTCCATCGTCAGTTTGAGGCGCCCCAACCGATCCCCCTCGTGCGGGTCGGCTCCAGCCAAGTAAATGACCAAATGCGGATCGAACCGATCTTGCAGCGTTTGCAAAGATTGGTGGAGCGCCGCCAGATAAGGCTCGTCGGTGCAGCCATCTGGCAAGCCCACGTCCAGATCGCTCGGCTCTTTGCGAAACGGGAAGTTCTTTTCGCCATGCATCGACAGCGTGAACACGCTGGGGTCATTGGCAAACACGTGCGCGGTGCCATTGCCTTGGTGCACGTCCAGATCAATCACCGCTACCTTCAATGTTTGCCGATGGTGCCGCCAAGCCTCGGCCTGCATCAGGCGGGCCGACACAGCGATGTCGTTGAACACACAAAAGCCTCCGCCCTTGTGCGCATAGGCATGGTGAGTGCCGCCAGCCAGGTTGCCAGCGACACCTTGGGCCAAGGCATCACGGGCAGCGGCCACGGTCGCGCCCACCGAGCGCCTTGCCCGCTCGGCCATGGCCGGGCTCCACGGGAAACCGATCTCGCGCTGCAGCGCAGGCTCCAAACTACCCGTGGCCACGCCCTGGATGTAGGCGGGTGTGTGCACCAGCGCCAGCTCACCGTCGCTGGCGGCCGGGGCCTCGCGCATGACCACGGCGGGCAACTCTTGTGTCAGTCGGTCCCGCAGTCGGCTGTACTTGCGCATCGGAAAGCGGTGGCCTTCGGGCAAAGGCAGGACAAAGTGATCGGCGTAGTAAGCGTGCATGGATTGATTCAGAGCAAGGCGATTCTAGAAAACACTCTCTAATCTGAGCCCGCAACAGGTCCATGCCCTTGCAAGAGAGCGTCCAAACCCTATACTTCAATCTATGCTGCACTGCAACAAAGTTGTACGGCCCCGGCCAGTTACGGCGCAGTCTTCTTGAAACCAACCCTTTATCTGGAGCCCCTCATGATGACACCCGAACAAATCGTCGCCTCACACAAAGCCAACGTGGAAACCCTGTTTGGCCTGACCGCCAAAGCCTTCGAAGGCGTGGAAAAGCTGGTCGAACTCAACCTGAGCGCAGCCAAAGCCGCCTTGGACGAGTCGGCCCACAGCACGCAAGCTGTTCTGAGCGTGAAAGACGCACAAGAATTGCTGGCCATGCAAGCCAACCTGTTTCAGCCTTTGGCCGAAAAAACCGCCGCCTACAGCCGTCACCTCTACGACATCGCATCGGGCACAGGCAGCGAATTCACCAAAGCCATGGAAGCCCAATCGGCTGTTGCCCAAAAGCAATTTGCCATCTTGGTGGAGACCGCCACCCAAAATGCTCCAGCGGGCTCTGAGCAAGCCGTGGCCATGATGAAAGGTGCTGTGACCGCCGCCAACTCCGCTTACGAGTCGGTGCAAAAAGCCGTCAAGCAAGCCACCGACATGGCCGAGTCCAACATTGCCGCGGTGACCCAGTCTGTGACCGCTGCGCCCAAAGCCGCCAAGAAGAAGTAATTCAGGGATGCTCAAGTCGGTCTGACTTGAACCGTTTTTTGCAAGTTGTCTCCTCGGATCCTTTTGAATTTCGTCTGGGAAACAGGGATCCCTTCTAGGGCTGATCGCCAGATCAGCCCTTTTTTTGTTTCCAATCCCCTCGTCAGCGCCCTGCCTCAAAGGCTGCCAAGCGCGCTTTCAGGCCCGGCAGGGCTTCGCGCATGGCGGCTCTGCCCGCATCGATGGATCGCATTCGGGCGCTGAAGTCGGCGCTTTTCACACCGGACAAGGCTGGCCGCACCACCCAATCGGCCTCTTTCAGCGCCAGTTGGTTGATGCTTTTGCCCATGATGGCAAAGGTTTGCATCAGGATCTGAAACGTGTCGCCAGACGGATTGCCCTCAGGATCACTGGAGATATCAACGGCGATCACAAAGTTGGCCCCCATGTCGCGGGTCTGACGGACCGGCACAGGAGACACCAAACCGCCATCCACATATTCACGATCCGCCACACGCACCGGCTGAAAAACCCCTGGTACCGCGCTCGAAGCACGCACCGCAGCCCCCGTGTTGCCCCGCCTGAATGTGATGACATCGCCATTGCCCAAGTCGGTGGCCACAATGCCCACGGGGATCCTCATTTGCTCCAGCGTTCGTCCTCCAACCTGGGTATTCACATACCGTGCCAAGGCTTCTCCGCGCAAAGCGCCCCGGTTCAAAATGGGCAACATCCAATCGGTGATCTCAGCCTCTTGCATGCTCTCGGCCACGCGCACCAACTCAGCGGGTGTCTTGCCACTGGCATACAAAGCGGCCACCAAACTGCCTGCAGAAGTCCCCACCAAATAAGCCGGCCGCAGACCAGCCTCTTCCAACACCTGGATCACGCCCACGTGCGCGAAGCCCCGGGCGGCCCCACCGCCCAAAGCCAAACCCAGACGTAGCTCTTGGCGCTCCACACTGGGAGGGACGGTGCTAGGGGCTGTCGGCGGCGTGCTGGGCACACTGCTGCAAGCGGCCAGCACCACCACCAGCGACAGCAATGCCCAACCCCTAAGCCCCCTCAGAGCGGCCACGCCAAAACCCTGGCGGCATCGGTTTTTTACATTGATTGTTTTCACTGACAGCAACATTTTTCCCCTCAAATCTTATTGATAACGATTCGCATTTGGTTTACAATACCACCACCATTGATTCTCCCTAACGTCCACCATGTACTTCTCGAGAACGATTTTGAGCCTGGCTTGCCTGATGACCGCGGCATCCACCCTGGCCCAAGACAAAGTTCTGAACATCTATTCCGCCCGCCACTACCCCAGTGACGAGGTGATGTACAGCGAATTCACCAAAGCCACCGGCATCAAGATCAACCGGGTGGATGCCGACGATGCCGGTATTCTCGCCCGACTGAAGGCCGAAGGTGCAGCCTCACCTGCTGACGTGATTTTGTTGGTCGATGCTGCACGTTTGTGGCGCGCCGAGGTCGATGGTCTTTTCTTGCCCATCAAATCCAAAGTCTTGGAAGACGCGATCCCTGCCCACTTGCGCGCGAAACCCGCTGACAACGGCGGCACGGCCTGGTTTGGTTTGTCAACCCGCGCCCGTGTGATGGTTTATGACAAAGTCAAATTCAACAAAACCGATGTGGACAGCTATGAAAAGCTGGCCGATCCCAAGTTCAAAGGCAACTTGTGCATCCGCAGCGGCTCACACCCCTACAACTTGAGTCTTTTTGGGGCTTTGACCGAGCACCTGGGACCGCAAAACACCGAGGTTTGGCTCAAAGGCCTGGTGAGCAACATGGCGCGCAGCCCTAAAGGGGGGGACACCGACCAGATCAGGGGCGTGGCTTCGGGTGAATGCGGCGTGGCCGTCACCAACACGTATTACCTAGCCCGAATGATGCGGTCGCCCAACCCTGCAGACAAAGCCGTGGCTGAAAAAGTCGGTGTGGTCTTTCCCAACCAAAGCAGCTGGGGCACCCACATGAACGTGGCTGGCGGCGCGGTGGCACGCCACGCCAAAAACAGCGGCAACGCGGTGCAGTTTTTGGAGTACTTGGCCAGCCCCGCCGCCCAAAACCACTTTGCCAACGGCAACAACGAATGGCCTGCTGCCAAAGGCGTGACCTTTGACAACCCGGCCCTGAAAGCCATGACCGGTGGCAGCTTCAAAAGCGAATTGCTCCCGATCAGCGCCGTGGGCATGAACCAGATCAAGGTGCAGCAGATGCTGGACCGGGTTGGCTTCAAATAAGCCAACGCGGTCAGACGGGTGATGCCTAAAACTTGACCCGCCCCTGCAAGCCCTCAAGGGTCACTTGAGGTGAGGACACGTCGGCCCCCACCACCACGCCCACTCCCGCCACCGGGGCCAGGCTGTCGAGCTGAAAACGTCCCACGCCCGGGGTCTGGCGTATGAAGCATTTTTCGTCGAAAAACAAACGGTCACCGTTCGCATCAATCTCGTCGCTGTCAATGGTTTCAAAACCGATCAGCTGACGGATCGCATCCAGCCCACCGTCCCAAGGGGCGGGGGTGATGGTTTTGGCGGTGGGGTCGATCACAAAACACGTCATCAAAGCGCTCCTCGGGGATTTAAAACGGTCGGCTCAAACGGCTTCTGCGTGCGCGGGTGTCGTGGCGTCACTCACCGGCAAAGCAGGCATGCGGATCAAGTGGTCAAAAGCGCTCAAGGCGGCTTTGGCACCCTCGCCTGCAGCGATCACAATTTGCTTGTAAGGCACGGTGGTGCAGTCTCCGGCTGCAAACACACCGGGCACATTGGTGTGGCCCTTGGCGTCCACCACGATCTCGCCGAATTTGCTCAAGTCCACCGTGCCTTTGAGGAACTCGGTGTTGGGCACCAGGCCGATTTGTACGAACACCCCTTCCAGCGCCACCCAATGGTCATCACCCGTGGTGCGGTCCTTGTAGCGGATGCCATTGACTTTGCCGTCTGCGCCCGTGATTTCGGTCGTTTGGGCGTGGGTGTGGATGCTCACGTTGGGCAAGCTCTTGAGCTTGCTCACCAGCACCGCATCGGCCTTGAGTTGGTCGGCAAATTCGAACACCGTGACATGCGCCACGATGCCCGCCAAGTCAATCGCCGCTTCAATGCCGGAGTTGCCACCGCCAATGACGGCGGTACGCTTGCCCTTGAACAACGGACCGTCGCAGTGCGGGCAATACGCCACGCCTTTGTTCTTGTACTCGGCTTCGCCAGGTACGTTCACATTGCGCCAGCGGGCCCCGGTGGACAGGATAACCGACCGGGCTTTCAAAGAGCCCCCGTTTGCCATTTGCACCTCGATCAGGCCTCCGGGCTCCGTCGCTGGGATGATTTTTTCGGCGCGCTGAAAATTCATGATGTCCACCTCGTAGTGGCGCACTTGGGCTTCCAGGGCCGCTGCAAACTTGGGACCGTCGGTCTCGAGGACCGAGATGTAGTTTTCGATGGCCATGGTGTCGTTGGTCTGTCCGCCAAAACGCTCAGCCGCCAGGCCCACACGGATGCCTTTGCGCGCAGCATAGACAGCCGCAGCCGCCCCCGCTGGGCCGCCGCCCACAATCAACATGTCAAAGGGGTCTTTGGCGCTGAGCTTGGCCGCGTCACGCTCACCAGCGTGGGTGTCAAGCTTGGCCACGATTTCCTCAACCGACATGCGACCCGAGCCGAACACTTGGCCGTTGAGAAACACCATGGGCACCGCCATGATCTGGCGCTCTTCCACTTCCTTTTGGAAGGCACCGCCTTCAATCACCGCGGTTTTAACTTTCGGGTTGACAATGGCCATCAGCGACAGCGCCTGCACCACGTCGGGGCAGTTGTGGCAGCTCAGCGACATGTAGACCTCGAAATTGAAGTTACCTTCCAGCGCCTTGATGCTGTCGATGACGTCCGCCTCGACCTTGGGCGGGTGACCGCCTGTCCACAGCAGGGCCAAGACCAGCGAGGTGAACTCGTGGCCCAAAGGCAGTCCCGCAAAACGCACACCTTGCGTTTGACCTTCTCGTGCCACCACAAAAGACGGCTTGCGGGCATCGTTGCCCGAGATGTCCAGGCTGACCTTGTCAGACAAACCCACGATGGTTTCCAGCAGGCTCTTCATGTCGGAGCCCGTCTCGCTGTCGTCCAGCGAGGCAATCAGGCAAATCGGCTGGCGCAGCAAGCCCAGGTATTGCTGCAATTGGGCTTTGAGGGTGTCGTCGAGCATGGTGATCTCCGGTTTTCAGGGGGCAGTGAACATGACCCGCACTTGTGGCGCAGGCCAGGGAACAGGGGCAATTTGGGGGACTTGGGGGGGGGAACACGTTGAGCGCAAGGCACGCAGGCTTGTGGCCCGCATGCGTTGAACTCAGCGCTCTGACCAGCAGGGCACCCGAGATTTAGATCTTGCCGACCAGGTCGATGGATGGAGCCAAAGTCTTGGCGCCTTCTTTCCACTTGGCTGGGCACACTTGGCCGGGGTTGGCGGCGGTGTACTGAGCGGCTTTGAGCTTGCGCAGGGTCTCAGACACGTCGCGTGCGATCTCGTTGGAGTGCACTTCGGCGGTCTTGATCATGCCTTCGGGGTTGATGATGAAGGTGCCGCGCAGTGCCAGGCCTTCTTCTTCAATGTGCACGCCAAATGCGCGTGTCAGGGTGTGTGTCGGGTCGCCGACCAAGGGGAACTTGGCTTTGCCCACGGCAGGCGAAGTCTCGTGCCACACCTTGTGCGAAAAGTGGGTGTCGGTGGTCACGATGTAGACCTCGGCACCGGCGGACTGGAAAGCGGCGTAGTTGTCGGCCGCGTCTTCGATTTCAGTCGGGCAGTTGAAGGTGAAGGCTGCGGGCATGAAAATCAGCACGGACCACTCGCCCTTGAGGGTTTCGTTCGACACTTGCACGAACTTGCCGTTGTGGAAGGCCTGGGTCTTGAAAGGCTGGACTTGGGTATTGATCAAAGAGGACATGGTGTTTCCTTGGGTTGGTTTATAAAAACTATCGAATGAGATAACTCATTGGTCGCAATCATAATGCAGCCTAGGGTTTCCACTCATGAGTAGTTCCTATCAACCCCATAGGAAAAAGCTTTCAACTCAAGACTGTCGATTTAATCTTCCACTCCCCTGCACCAAACCCACAGCCAAAGTCAGCCAAGCCAGAATCCAAGCCATGCCGCCCCACGGCACCAAAGCGCGCAATGCATCCCAAGCCAACACGTGCCGGGCATAAAGGTTGAAGCTGAACAAGAGCAAACCAAGCAACATGAGCCAGCCGGCTGCCTGCAGCCATCGCGACGCCCAACAGACCCGAAGCGCCAGCCCGGTGAGCAACAAACCCAGCGAATGAAATTGTTGCTGGCTCAAAGCGGTTTGCACCGCCGTGGGCACGCCCCCAGCAAACACAGGCAAATGGGCGAATGCGGCGCTGAACACCACGCTGGCGCAGGCGCTGATCGACCCCAACGCCAGAAACCATCGGGCCGACAGGGGCCAGACTTCAGGCGAGGAATCGGCGCTAAAAGCAAAAGACGGACTGGACATGGGGTGCTGGGCACAAGGCCAAAAATGTGACCCGCGCATTGGAGCATGTTTGTGAACCCCATGAACCAAAAATGAAGCTCACATCAGCGGCCTTCGGTAACCCCCTGCTCGCCCATTGGGCGACAGCACCACTTGCCACAACTGGTTGTCGCGGGCCCGAAAAGTCCCCGCGCAGCACAGCAGGTAGTAGCGCCACATGCGGTAAAAGCGCTCGCCATAGCGGTCCTTCAGCGCAGGCCAAGCTGCTTCAAAGCGCGCATGCCAGGCCATCAGGGTTTTGTCATAGTCTTCGCCAAAGTTGTGCCAATCTTCCATGACGAAATCTTCTTCGCTGTAGTAAGCGATTTCTGCGGCCGAAGGCAGCACGCCGTTGGGGAAGATGTATTTTTCAATCCAAGGGTCAATGCCCGCACCGGCCCGGTTTTTGCCTATGGTGTGCAGCAAAAACAAGCCGTCGTCCCTCAGGCAACGGCGGGCCATGTCGAAGTAAGCGCGATAGTTTTTGTGCCCCACATGCTCAAACATGCCGATTGAAGCGACACGGTCAAAGCGCTGCTCACCCTGTGGGTTGAACTGCCGGTAGTCGGCCAGCTCAAAACGGACCGGCAAGTCACGCGCTTTTTGCGCGCCCATTCGGGCTTGCTCTTTGGAGATGGTCAGCCCCACACACTGCACCCGGTAATGCCGGGCCGCGTGAAACATCAAGCTGCCCCAACCGCAGCCAATGTCCAGCAGCGTCATGCCCGGCTGGAGTTGCAGCTTTTGGCAAATCAGGTCCAGCTTGGCCTCTTGCGCCTGTGTCAGGGTTTGCGCCACCGGCCAATATCCGCAGCTGTAGGCCATGGACGGGTCCAGCATGGCTTCGTACAAATCGTTGCCCAAGTCGTAATGCAGCTCGCCCACCTGCCAGGCCCGGTGGGGAGATTGCAAGTTGGTCAAACGGGCCTTGAGCGACGCCCACAACCAACCCGCTCGACCCACCTGCTCGTCCAGCCGCGCCCTGAGGATACGGGTGATGAACTCGTCCAACTGGTCGCAGTCCCACCAGCCATCCATGTAGCTTTCGCCCAAACCCAAACTGCCGCGGGTCAAGATGCGGTCAAAGGTGTCGGGGTGGCGCACCCGCATGTCCCAAGGCCTGCCGCCCCCGACCCGTATATCGGCCGTGGCCAACAAATCGCAAGCGCGCCGCCAGTTGCTGTCGGTGTGCAACAAAGCCGATTCGTTCGTGTCCCAATTGAGCTCTATTGCCATCCGGTTCTCCTGTTGATGCCCCCCCGGACCGGTGGCCCGTGGTTTTGTCCATGCTAGGCCGTCTCTTAGCCCAGATCCATTCAGCAAAGCCGGTAGCCCTGTACCGTGTTCTCGGTAGGGCTTGGCGGAATGGATCGGATGCATGGCGTCCTTTTGCGCAAGCCATCTGTGCATAATTGACGTTGACGTAACGTCAATCAAATTCAGGAGTTGAACATGGACATTCAAGGCAAAGTTTTCATCGTCACCGGCGGCGCATCGGGCTTGGGCGAAGGCACGGCGCGCATGCTGGTGGCCAACGGCGGCAAGGTCGTGATCGCCGACATGCAGGCTGAAAAAGGCGAGGCCATCGCCAAAGAACTGGGAGGCGCATTCGTCAAGTGCGATGTGAGCAACGAAGCCGATGGCCAGGCCGTGGTGGCCCAGGCCGTGTCCATGGGCAAGCTGGTGGGTCTGGTCAACTGCGCGGGCATCGCCCCGGCCGAAAAAACCGTGGGCAAAAACGGCGCTCACAGCTTGGCCGTTTACACCAAGACCATCATGGTCAACCTGGTGGGCACCTTCAACATGATCCGCTTGGCGTCAGAGGCCATGTGCAAAAACGAGCCTGAATCCACCGGCGAGCGCGGCGTGCTGATTTCCACCGCCAGCGTGGCCGCCTACGACGGCCAGATTGGGCAGGCGGCCTATGCTGCATCCAAGGGCGGCGTGGTCGGCATGACCTTGCCGATTGCCCGCGACCTCTCGCGCAACGGCATCCGTAACATGACGATTGCCCCCGGCATCTTCGGCACCCCCATGCTGTTTGGCATGCCGCAAGAAGTGCAAGACGCCCTGGCCGCAGGCGTGCCCTTCCCCAGCCGCTTAGGCACCCCACAGGACTACGCCAAATTGGCCCAACACATCATCGAAAACGACATGCTCAACGGCGAAGTGATTCGTCTGGATGGCGCGATCCGCTTGGCTCCGAAATGAGCGCCCAGCAGGCCCGCTGACTCAGGCCACCATGCCAATCCAGCTCAAGGCGACCCAAGCCGCGATGTAAGCGCTGGTGAAAACCAGCACAGCGGGCATGGCAGCCTGACCGTATGCACAGAGTATTTTCTGCGCCATGCTCAGACTGGACCACCCCATGGCAGAGCCGCCAAGGCTGTCGGTAAAACTTAAAAATGACATGCTGACCCCAATGTTGACACTGTCAACAAATGGTGCATCAAGGACCCACATGGTCAAAACCATCCTCGACCTGGATCTGAAAGAAGCCTGCATTCAAGCGGCTCGCGAGGTGATTGCCGAGCAAGGCATTGAAGGCCTGAGCTTGCGCGATGTCTCCCGAAAACTCGGGGTTTCGCACCAAGCGCCCTACCGGCACTACCCCAGCCGAGACCACTTGCTGGCGGCCATCATGCAGCGCTGTTTTGAGGATTTCGCCACTTTTCTGAACCAAGCCTCCAAAGTTCACACCACGGATGCCCTGCTGGGCATGGGCCAGGCCTACATGCGCTACGCCGCTCAAAACCCGCTTGAATACCGGCTGATGTTTGGCACCCCGTGGCCCGAACCTGCAGTTCATCCTGAATTGGTGCGCCATGCGGTGCATGCTTTCGATTTTTTGCGTCAGCATTTGCAGCTGCAATTGCAACAGCACGCAGAAGCCACTCAGAGTGACATGCTGGCCCTTTTAGCCCAAGCGGAGTTGCAAGCCCTGTTCATTTGGTCGGCCCTGCATGGTATGGCCAGCATCGAACAAGCCAATGTCATGCAGCACCTGGTGCTCTCGCCCGGTGTTTCTGAAATGGCCGAACCGTATTTGATGGGCATGATGAAGACCGCCTTGACCCATGGGCCCGCCCAGCTATCCCAAGCCGCCCCAGCATCGGCCTGATGCGTGTACTGGAATATGCGGGCATTGGCGTGGACCGGGTGGTGGGCTCCAGCATGGGGGCTTTGCTGGGGTCCTTTTGGGCGCACGGTTACACGGCCAAAGCGCTGGATGACTTGTCCCAAACCGGCGGCCCACCTGTCACGTATTCGCTGGGTGCTGACCTGGTTTGCCGCTAGCATCTCCTCGAGAGGAAGACCACATGAACGCACACTGGCCTTTGAGCCTGATCATGGTGACGCTGTTGAGCGCCTGCGCGTCCGGGCCCACACCACCAACACCCGCCAACGCCTTGCGCTACAGCGTGCCAGATCTTGCCGTTCAACCCGAAGCGGCCAGCGGCCGCAGCGCCAAACCCGGCTGGGCCTTCTCGCGCCAGGCCGTGGCCGCAGCTAATCCGCTGGCCACCGACGCGGGGCACCAAGTACTGCGTGCTGGCGGCTCAGCGCTCGATGCGGCCATTGCCGTGCAGATGGTGCTGGGGCTGGTAGAGCCGCAGTCCAGCGGCATTGGGGGCGGTGCATTTTTGCTGCACTTTGATGGCCAAAAAGTCACGGCGCACGACGGACGCGAAACCGCTCCCTCTGACGCACGGGGCGACATGTTCATGGACCAGGGCAAGCCGCTGCCGTTTGACGAAGCCGTTCAAAGCGGGCATTCGGTGGGCGTGCCCGGCGTGGTGCGCATGCTGGAGGCAGCGCACCAGCAACACGGCCGCCTGCCCTGGGCGCAGCTGTTGACGCCCGCCATCACGCTGGCTGAGCAAGGATTTCGGGTCAGCCCCCGCTTGTACACCCTGCTGCAGGCCGACCCGCACCTGAAAAAAGACCCGCTGGCTTTGCGCTTTTTCTACAACGCCCAAGGCCAGGCTTGGCCTGTGGGCCATGTGCTGCGCAACCCTGAATACGCCCATGTGCTGCGACGCATCGCCACAGAAGGCAGCCGCGCCCTGCACGAAGGGCCGGTGGCCCAGGCCATCGTGGCACGCACAGCGAAGGCACCGCGCCCCGGCAGCTTGAGCCTGCAAGACTTGGCGACTTATCAGCCCAAGGAAAGAGAAGCCTTGTGTTTTGACCACCCGGCTCTTGCCCGCGAGGTCCGTGTCTGCGGCTTTCCTCCGCCGTCGTCTGGGCAAATCGCTATCGGGCAAATCTTGGGGCTACTGGCCCACACCCAGCCGCAGGGCCCCGAGCTGGTGGGTGGTTTGCCCTCGCCCGATTTTTTACACCGCTACACCGAAGCCTCGCGCCTGGCTTTTGCCGACCGTGCGCAATACTTGGCCGACCCGGATTTTGTGCCCGCCCCGGGCGGCAACTGGCGCAGCCTGCTGGCGCCTGACTACCTGCGCCAACGCAGCCAAGGGATTGGCAACCAGTCGATGAAAGTGGCCAAGCCCGGACAACCGGGCACAAGCCAAAGCAGCTATGCGCCCATGCCGACCCAGACCGAATACGGCACCAGCCACATCAGCGTGATCGATGCACAAGGCCGCGCCGTGGCCATGACCAGCACCATCGAAGCCGCTTTCGGTTCGCGCCGCATGGTGACCACCGACCCCTCTCGCCAAGGCGGTTTTTTGCTCAACAACGAGTTGACGGACTTCAGCTTGTCCCCAACAGACGCGCAGGGCCGCCCCATCGCCAACCGCGTCGAGCCCGGCAAGCGCCCCCGCTCTTCGATGTCACCCACCCTGGTGTTTGACAAAGCCACAGGCCAACTGCTCATGAGCGGTGGCAGCCCGGGTGGTGCCCTCATCATCCATTACACGGCCAAGCTGCTCAGGGGCAGCTTGCACTGGGGGCTGAACGCTCAACAAGCCATCAACCTGCCCAACTTCGGCTCGCTGAACGGCCCCACCCTGCTCGAAGCCCAGGGCTTTGACGGCGCCACCGTCGACGCACTCAAAGCCCGTGGCCATGACGTGTTGCAAATCGACATGACCAGTGGCCTGCAAGCCATTGAACGTAACCCCAAAGGCTGGTTCGGCGGTGCCGACCCCCGGCGCGAAGGCGTGGTGATGGGCGACTGAACACGCGCCGCTGGGCGTGGTCGCTTGCCAGTCACGCAAGCGACCCACCACAGGCCAGGCTGAAGGTTTCCCCCCTTGCCGGATCTGCGGTCTTGCTTTTCAATGGATTCACCCATTTGTAAAAGGAGACTGGTTTGAAAACCCAAGACACCTCACGTCGCACTTTTGTACAGGCCTCGGCCGCCGCCGCCGTCACGGTGGCATTTCCATCGCTGGCCCAAGCTCAAGCCTTCCCGGCCAGGCCCATCAAACTGATCTGCCCCTGGCCTGCTGGCGGCTCGACAGACGCCGTGATGCGCGCTTTGGCTGAAAGCGCCACCAAGGCTTTGGGTGTTCAAGTTGTCATCGAAAACAAACCCGGCGCCAGCGGCATGCTCGGCCCCAACGAGCTGGTGCGTGCCCAGCCCGACGGCTACACCCTGTCGCAAATCACCATCGGCGTCGCGCGTTTGCCGCACATGCAAAAAATGCAATTCGACCCGCTCAAAGACTTCACCTACATCGCTTGCCTGACCGGCTACACCTTTGGCGTGGTGGTGCGGTCCGACTCGCCCATTCGCTCCATCGCTGACCTGGTGGCTTTTGCGCGGGCCAACCCGGGCAAGTTCACCTATGGCTCGACGGGCAACGGCACAACGCCACACCTGGCGTTTGCCGAATTCGCCAGCAAAGCCAAGATCGACGTCACCCACGTGCCCTTCAAAGGCAGCGCCGATGGCGTGCAAGCGGTGTTGGGCGGCCATGTCATGTCGCACAGCGACGCCACCGGCTGGGCCCCGCAAGTCGAGGCGGGCACCATGCGCCTGCTGGCCACCTACGGCAGCAAACGCACCAAGCGCTGGCCCAACGTGCCCACACTCAACGAATTGGGCTACGACACCGTGTCTGATTCGCCCTTTGGCATCGGTGGCCCCAAGGGCATGGACCCGGCCGTGGTCAAACGCCTGCACGACGCCTTCAGAAGCACGCTGCAAGACCCGGCCGTGCTGGCCAGCTTCGACAAGTACGACCAGTCGGTGATCTACATGGGCACCGAGGAATACACCCGGTTCATACACAACATGTTTCAATCCGAAAAAGCGACCATCGAGCGTTTGGGCCTGGCCATGAAAAGCTGACCCGGCTAAGCACCAAGACAAAAGGCAGCCGAGGCTGCCTTTTGTTTTGAACGCTTGCAGCGGACAGATGACCGCTGAAAACAAATCTCAAGATCAGTAAGCCTGACCTAACTGACCCAAGATGGCGGGGTTTTCCAGCGTGGAGATGTCTTGCGTGATCTCTTCGCCTTTGGCCAAAGAGCGCAGCAAGCGGCGCATGATCTTGCCCGAACGGGTCTTGGGCAAGTTTTCGCCAAAGCGGATGTCTTTGGGCTTGGCGATCGGGCCGATTTCTTTGGCGATGTGGTCGCGCAATTGCTTGGCAATCGCCTTGCCTTCTTCGGTGTTGGGCAGCGAGCGCTTGAGCACCACGAAGGCGCAAATCGCCTCACCCGTGGTGTCGTCAGGGCGGCCCACCACGGCGGCCTCGGCGACCAACTCGGTGCAGCTGACCAAGGCCGATTCGATTTCCATCGTCCCCATGCGGTGACCAGAGACGTTCAGCACGTCGTCGATGCGGCCGGTGATGGTGAAGTAACCGGTCTTTTCGTCACGGATCGAACCGTCGCCGGCCAAGTAGTACTTGCCCTTGAAGTCCTCAGGGTAGTAGCTCTTCTTGAAGCGCTCAGGGTCACCCCAGATCGTGCGGATCATGGAAGGCCATGGGCGCTTGACCACCAAAATGCCGCCTTGGCCGTTGGGCATGTCTTTGCCGGTCTCGTCCACGATGGCCGCTTGGATGCCGGGGAAAGGCAGCGTGCAGGAACCTGGAACCATGGGTGTGGCGCCAGGCAGCGGCGTGATCATGTGGCCACCGGTTTCGGTTTGCCAGAAGGTGTCGACGATGGGGCAATTGCCGCCGCCCACATGCTTGTGGTACCACTCCCACGCGGCAGGGTTGATCGGCTCGCCGACCGAACCCAACAAACGCAGGCTGCTGAGGTTGTAGCTCTTGGGATGCACCGCGTCGTTGGCTTCCGCGGCCTTGATGAGCGAGCGGATGGCGGTGGGCGCGGTGTAGAAGATCGAGACCTTGTGGTCTTGGATCATCTTCCAGAATCGGCCAGCGTCTGGGTAGGTGGGCACGCCCTCGAACACGATTTCGGTGCCGCCTAGGGCCAAGGGGCCATAGGTGATGTAGGTGTGGCCGGTCACCCAGCCGATGTCGGCCGTGCACCAGAACACGTCGTCGGCCTTCAGGTCAAAGGTCCATTGGGTGGTCAGGGCTGCGTGCAGCAAATAACCACCGGTGGAGTGTTGGACACCTTTGGGCTTGCCGGTGGAGCCGGAGGTGTAGAGCAAGAACAGGGGGTGCTCGGCACCGACCCACTCGGGTTCGCAGGTGATGGCTTGCTGGTCGGCCAACTCGGCCATCCACTGGTCACGGCCAGCGGTCATGGCGATCTCAGCGCCTGAGCGCTTGACGACCAACACGTTTTTGATCGAGCCGCAACCGCCCAGCTTGATGGCGTCGTCCACGATGGCTTTGAGGGGCAGCAACTTGCCACCGCGCACTTGGTTGTCGGCGGTGATCACGGCCACAGCGCCGGTGTCTTCGATGCGGTCGCGCAGCGACTGGGCCGAGAAACCACCAAATACCACCGAGTGGGTCGCGCCGATGCGGGCACAAGCTTGCATCGCGGCCACACCCTCGACGGACATGGAGATGTAGATGACGACGCGGTCACCTTTTTTGATGCCCAGGCTCTTCAAAGCGTTGGCGTATTGGCAGGTTTTGGCCAGCAACTGGCTGTAAGTGACCTTGGTGACTTCGCCCCCGTCGGCTTCAAAGATGATGGCGGTCTTGTCGCCCAGGCCTTTTTCGACGTTGCGGTCCAAGCAGTTGTAAGAAGCGTTCAGGGTGCCGTCTTCGAACCACTTGAAGAAAGGCGCGTTGGACTCGTCCAGCACCTTGGTAAAAGGGGTTTTCCAGCTGATCAGCTCTTTGGCCAGCCGGGCCCAATAGCCTTCGTAATCGTTTTCGGCCTCTTTGCACAGCGCCTCGTAAGCGGGCATGCCCGAAATGTGGGCATTTTTGACGAAATCGGCACTGGGCAGGTAAGTCGGGGTGCTCATGGCGGCTGTCTCCTTTGTAACAAGTCAAATTTTAAACTGGCGCAAATGTCGTTCTTGGCTCTTACAAACCACTGACTGACATCAAACTTGCGCAAGGGCGGGTTCACACTCGAACACTTCGGCCTAAAATCGCCAGCGCAATGAAGGCACCCTTTGTGAACTTCAAACTTGGAAAATCATGCCACGCCCTATCGTCAAATCCTCGATTACCCACATCAACAGCTTCATATTTGCCAGCCGTTGGCTGCAATTGCCCCTTTATTTGGGATTGATCGCAGCACAGGCTGTTTATGTCTTTCACTTCTGGGTGGAGTTGGTCCATTTGCTGGAGGCGGCATTTGGCAGCCAGACCGCGTTGCAGGCGCTGGTTGGCAGCATCGGTTACAAGACCGATGCCCCCATCACCGGCCTCAATGAAGTGGTCATCATGCTGGTCGTGCTGGGTCTGATCGACGTGGTCATGATCTCTAACCTCTTGATCATGGTGATCGTGGGCGGCTACGAAACCTTTGTCTCGCGTCTGAACCTGGAAGGCCACCCCGATCAACCCGAATGGCTGGACCATGTGAACGCCTCGGTGCTCAAGGTCAAGCTGGCCACGGCCATCATCGGCATCAGCTCGATCCATTTGCTCAAGACCTTCATCAACGCCGCCAACTACACGGAACAGGTCTTGATGTGGCAAACCATCATCCACATTGCCTTCTTGTTCAGCGCCATCGCCATCGCCTATGCAGACCGTTTGATGTCACACCACGACAAAGCTGAGCACTGATCCCGTTTTTCTTGAATCCTCACAGACGCCAACAACATGACCACCCTGATCCAACAAGAAGACCTGATCGAATCTGTCGCAGCCGCACTGCAGTACATCAGCTACTACCACCCAGCCGACTACATCGCCCACCTGGCCCGCGCCTACGATCGTGAGCAGAGCCCGGCCGCCAAAGACGCCATCGCCCAGATCCTGACCAACAGCAAAATGAGCGCCACCGGCCACCGCCCGATTTGCCAAGACACCGGCATCGTCAACGTTTTCCTTGAGGTCGGCATGGACGTGAAGTTTGACGGCTTCACCGGCAGCCTGGAAGACGCCATCAACGAAGGTGTGCGCCGCGGCTACAACCACCCCGACAACACGCTGCGTGCATCCGTGGTCTCTGACCCGCACTTCAACCGCAAAAACACCAAAGACAACACGCCTGCCGTGATCTTCACCAGGATCGTGCCCGGCAACAAGGTCGATGTGACCGTGGCGGCCAAAGGCGGCGGCAGCGAAAACAAGTCCAAGATGATCATGCTCAACCCCGGCGACAGCATCGTCGACTGGGTTTTGAAGACCGTGCCCACCATGGGCGCGGGCTGGTGCCCACCGGGCATGCTGGGCATCGGCATCGGCGGCACCGCCGAAAAAGCCGTGCTCATGGCCAAAGAAAGCCTGATGGACGACCTGGACATGTACCAGTTGCTCGAAAAATCCAGCCAAGGCGAGAAACTCGACCCCGTCGAAGAAATGCGCTTGGAGCTCTACCACAAGGTCAACGCCCTGGGCATTGGCGCGCAAGGCTTAGGTGGCTTGACCACCGTGCTGGACGTGAAGATCAAGATGTACCCCACCCACGCGGCCAGCAAGCCCGTGGCCATGATCCCCAACTGCGCCGCCACGCGCCATGCGCACTTCGTGCTCGACGGCTCCGGCCCCACGTATTTGGAAGCGCCTTCGCTGGACCTGTGGCCCAACGTGGGCTGGACGGCCGACACCGAGAAGAGCAAACGCGTGGACCTGAACGCCCTTACCCCAGCCGAAGTCGCCAGCTGGACACCCGGCCAGACGCTCTTGCTCAACGGCAAGATGCTCACCGGCCGCGACGCCGCACACAAACGCATCCAAGACATGCTGGCCAAGGGCGAGAAGCTGCCTGTGGACTTCAAAAACCGCGTGATCTATTACGTGGGTCCCGTGGATCCGGTGGGCGACGAGGCTGTGGGTCCCGCAGGACCAACGACTTCTACGCGCATGGACGGCTTCACCGAAATGATGCTGGCCCAAACCGGCCTGATCGCCATGATCGGCAAGGCCGAGCGCGGCCCGGTCGCCATCGAGGCGATCAAAAAGCACAAGAGTGCTTACCTGATGGCCGTGGGCGGCGCGGCCTATCTCGTGTCCAAAGCCATCAAGCACGCCAAGGTCGTGGGCTTTGCCGACATGGGCATGGAAGCCATCTATGAATTCGACGTGGTGGACATGCCGGTGACGGTGGCGGTCGATGCGGGCGGCACCAGCGCCCACATCACCGGCCCCGCCGAATGGCAAAAGCGCATCGCCACCGGTGAGTTCAAGGGCATCGGCGTTAACGCCGGCTGAATGTGAACACCCCCATTGGCGTTTTTGACAGCGGCATTGGGGGCCTGAGTGTGCTGCGGGCCTTGCAAAAGGCTCTGCCGCACGAACGCTTTGTGTATTTGGCCGACAACGCGCACGCGCCCTATGGCGAAAAAACCGAGGTCTTTGTCCGCCAGCGGACCCAAGCGATTGCAACGCATTTGCTCACGCAACACCACATCAAAGCGCTGGTGGTGGCCTGCAACACCGCCACCGCTGCAGCCATCCACGAACTGCGTGCCCAGCACCCCCAACTGCCTCTGGTGGGTGTCGAGCCTGCACTGAAACCGGCCCTGGCCCTCAGCCACACGGGCCATATCGGTGTGATCGCAACGCGGGGCACGGTGGGCAGTGACAAATTCGCTCGCCTGTTGGCCAGTGTGCAAGGCGAGGCCCATTTTGTGGTGCAGGCCTGTAACGGCTTGGCCTTGGCCATCGAGCAAAGCACCCTGCCCGATCAAGCGATGGCTGCGCAAGCGCAAATCGCGCATTTGCTGAAGAGCTATACCGATGCCATGGGCCGCTTTGGTTCAGGACCTGGCGACATCGACACCTTGGTGCTCGGTTGTACCCACTATGTGTTTGTCGAAAACGATTTGCGGCAACTGCTCGGGCCAGATGTGCAACTGATCTCGACAGGCGAAGCGGTGGCGCGTCAAACGCAGCGATTGTTGGCGGCGGCTGGTTTACTGAACACGCAAGAGCCCCATGGCTCTGGGCTGCCCATGCGCTTAATGACCACGGGTGACTTGCAAGGGCTGCAAGCGGCTGCCATGCGTTGGTTGGGTTTGCCGCCTGAGTTGTGCGAGGCAGCGCCTGCCAATCTGCAAGCCTGAACCATCAGGCCGGCTTTTGGGCCGCCAAACGGCCGCGCTCCACATCCACGGGCATCAAGAGGACCAGGCCCAAAATGAACAGCAAGGAGGTCGCCCCAATCGCCAAACGCTGGTTGCCATCGCTCAGCCAAGTGATCAGACCGTACATCAAAGGCCCCAAGATGCTGGCCAGGCGAATGGCGAAGGTCCACAGGCCAAAAAACTCACCCAAACGGTGGGCTGGAACCATCAGGCCCGCCATGGCCCGACCCGAAGACTGGCTGGAACCCATGCAAAAACCAGCGATGCCTGCAGCCCACCAGAACGTGGCCTTGTCGGTCGACAAAGCCGCAATGAAACAGGTGGCCACCCAACCCAGCAAAGTCAGGGACAAAGTCAGCTTGTGGCCCAGGCGGTCTTGCACATGGCCCAGCAACAAAGCCCCCGCAAAAGCGGCCAGGTTCAGCACAAAAATCAGCACCATGGTCTCTTGTGGCTGGAAACCAATCACCTGCTCGGCATAAATGGCCGCCAGCGTGATGGCCACGGCCACCCCGCCCTGGTAAGCCACCGCACAGGCCAGCAAACGGGTGAAATCACGGTAAGGCAAGGCCTCGCGCAGGGTTTGGCGCAGGCCGCGCAAGCTTTTCACCACCGTCACCACCTGGGCATTCGGCTGCGCTGGCGAGTGCTCGCGCAGCAAGGAGAAAGTCACCAGGGCTGCAGCACCGTACATGGCGGCAGTGATCCACATGGTCACCGGCACAAACTGCGAGCCCGACTCGCCACGCGCTTGCGCCGCCAGCACATAAGCCAAGCAGATGCCCAAAGTCAGCATGCCGCCGATGTAGCCCAAAGACCACCCCCAACCGCTCACGCGGCCCATGGCATGGGGCTTGGCCAATTCGGGCAAAAACGAGGCGGTGAGCGACTCGCCATAAGAAAAGAAGGTGTTGGACAACACCAAAATGAACAAGCCCAACGCCACCTGTCCTGGCCCCACCAGAGACGAGGCCGCCGTGCTCAGCACGCAACCCAAGGTGACCCACATCAGCATGCGATTTTTGCCCGCCAACCGATCGGCCCAAGCACCCAGACCGGGCATGGTGAGCATGACGATCAGATAAGACAGGCTCAGGCCCGATGTCCAGGCCAAAGTGGCCCAGTCAGCCCCATCGGCCACGCCCCCCACAAAGTAAGCGGCAAACACGGCCGTGATGACCACCGTGGAATAGCCCGAGTTGGCAAAGTCGTACATGGCCCAGCCAAAGACCTCGCGCAAGCGCACACCCGGATTGAGGGCAGAACGAAGACCTGAGTCGTTCATGGGGGGACCCTTCAGTGCAGGTGACGTGGACGGCGTCCGCCACCACCGCCGTGGCCATTGCCGCCACCGGGGCCACGGGGCGGCCTGCCGATGTCCAAAGAGCTGACCAAACTGTCAAAGCGCGAGCTGAACAACTTGTCAATTTCAGCCACCACGCCCGACAACTCTGCGCCATCAAAGTGGCGCTCCATCATGTTGACGACATCGTGCACCAGCAAATCACGCTGGGCTTGCATGATGGCCCCTGGGTCAGGGCCGACAAACAGCATCACAAAATCATCACGCGACTCGACCCCACTGGCCTCGTCCTCGTCGTCGAACTCGGTGTCGTAGAAAGTCACCTCGATTTGGGTGCCGGCTGCAGACAACTCATTGAGGTTCATGCACAGATCGTCCATGACCAGACGGAAATCTTCGTCCCCCCGCACGGTCCAGCACAGTTGCAAGCGGCAGGATGCCGGGTCAAAACGGATGCCTGGCTCTTCTTCGTAAAGGCTGATGGCTCCTTCTACCAAACTGCGCGCACCAGCATATCGCCACAAGGGCTTCAAGGCCTCTTGAATGGCGGTGGTGTCGGTGCCGGGCTTGAGGGGCACATCACCATGCACGTGGATTTCAAGCGCTGCGTTGTCTTGGGTCATGATGGTGCTTTGAGTACTTTGGTGCCCCGAGCCGGAATCGAACCGGCACGCCCCTTTTCAGGAAGCAACGGATTTTAAGTCCGGTGTGTCTACCAGTTTCACCACCGGGGCAGAGGGCTTATTGTGCCTTGTTAACTTGGCTTTTCGGCATCAACCGAGGTGCAAATTCAGCATCGCCATGGCGAACAGTGCAAGCACCACCACATAGGCACCCGACCAGACCATGGTGCGCCATTTGGCTTTGTCGGTCACATAAAAGAAGACATACGCCACCCTTAAGGCGATGAAAAGCATGGCCAAGGCGTCGACCGTGTCAGGCTCGACCCCGGTGAGCAGAGCCAAAACCACCGCCAGGGCAAAAAAGGGAAAGGCCTCAAAACAGTTGGCTTGCGCGGCATTGGCGCGTGCTCTGAAGCCGGTCTGCCTGGACAGCCAAGCTCGGGGGTCGCTGTTGTCGTAGCCCTTGAAGCCCGATTTGGCAATGCCCGCACACACCACCGGCATGATCCCGGCCACCAACACGGCACCATATGAAATCAACATTCAGCTCTCCTTGAGATCGCCAAAAAAATCGAAAAAAAAGCCACTGAAACTTCAGTGGCTGGGCACTGGCCCGGCAGGCACCGGGCGCACCGTGATCAACCGCCCTTTTTGGAACGCTTGCCGGGGTTTTTCTTGCTGCGTGTGGCCACGCCGCGCTCAAGGCTGACACGCTGACCACGGCCAGCCGTGGGCAGGTTAACGCCGGGCAATGCGGGCAGTGGCTGAGTGAATTTACGATCTGCTTCGGTGACGATTTTGTTGCCCATCTGTGGCTCCGGATAAAAAATGCAAAACGGTATTAAGCCACAAGATTGAGGCGTTTGAGTCCAGGTTGAGTTCTTAGAGGTCGAAATGCGAGCCCTTTGCAATTCGCCGGGACTGAACCCAAAGTCTGACTCAGTCTCGGCGCAAGGCCACGGCAAAGCCCTTTTGCACGGCTGGCCGCGCCATCAGAGCCTGATACCAACGCTGAACATGTGGGAACTGGGCCAAATCAACCTGGTGACGCGGGTGGCGCCATACCCAACCCAAGATCGCGAAGTCGGCGATCGACAAATCGCCTGCAAAAAAAGCTTGCTCGGCCAAGCGGCGGTCCATCACGCCATAAAGGCGCAGTGTTTCGGCCATGAAGCGCTGCAAGCCATAACGCTTGTCAGTTTCGTCCTTCAAAGCCACAAAGTGGTGCACCTGGCCCGGCGCTGGCCCAAAGCCCCCCATCTGAAACATCAACCACTCCAAAGTGGCCACTCTGCCGGGGCCTTGAGGGGGGAGAAATTGCCCGGTTTTCTCGGCCAAATAAATCAGGATGGCACCCGATTCAAAGACCGTTTGAGTTTGTCCATCGAAACCATCGGTATCGACCAAGGCCGGAATTTTGTTGTTGGGGCTGATTTTCAAAAAATCAGGTGCAAATTGCTCATCGCGCGTGATGTCGACCACCTGCACTGCATAACTCAGGCCCATTTCTTCCAAGGCCACGGTGATCTTGCGGGCATTGGGGGTGTCAAAAGCAAACAGGGTCAAAGCCATGACCAAACCTTTCAATGAAGAAGGCGCAAGTTTAGGCACACCCCAGCGAAAGTTGCGACAGCTTGGCGACTGCGCCAGCAGGCCGGGGGCCGTATCATGGTTATTTCAGCTTCAAGGCACCGACATGAACCGCGTTTTGGCCCACACCGGGGCAACTTACCCCATCTTGCAAGCGCCCATGGGCTGGATTGCCAGAAGCGCTCTGGCCTCTGCGGTGTCTCGGGCTGGCGGCTTGGGAATCATCGAGACCTCCTCGGGTGAAACTGAAAACTGCCAACGTGAAATCATGGCCATGCGCCAAACGGGTTTACCTTTTGGCGTCAACCTGCCGATCCGGTTTTTGAAAGACGACGCCATGCTGCGCTTTGTCTGCGAATCCGGCGTGCGCTTTGTCACCACCTCAGCGGGCAGCCCAGCCAAGTTTGTGGCGCCGCTGCAAGCCGCAGGCATCGCGGTGTACCACGCCGTACCGACTTTGGAGGCCGCGCTCAAATGCGCCGACGCTGGCGTGGATGGCTTGGTCGTCGAAGGCTCTGAAGGGGGTGGCTTCAAAAACCCGGATGAAGTCAGTACCCTGGTACTGCTGCAAGCCATTCGCGAAAAGACCGACCTGCCCCTGATTGCCGCAGGCGGCATTGTGGATGGGCGCGGCATGGCCGCCGCATTTGCCCTGGGGGCCGAGGCCATCCAAATGGGCACCCGCTTTGTGGCCTGCGCCGAAAGCCCAGTCCATGCCCATTACAAACAGGCCATCGTGGACGCCAGCACCACTGGCACATACATGCTCAACACCAAGTCATCGCCCTGCATACGAGCCCTGAAAGCACCCTTCACCCAAACCCTGCATGAAGCAGGCCTCATGGGGCCCGATGCCTTTCAAGGCATTCAACAGGTTTACTTTGGCGGCGACATGAATGCTGCACCGGCCTTGGCAGGCCAATCGGCGGGCCTGGTTCATGAAGTCCTGACCGCTCAGCAAATCATCGAACAAACCGTGGCTGAATTTCGCAGCATCGCGGCCCGTCTGGGGCAGTTGGCACAACAAGCGTCTTTTGGCTAAGCTCTGACACTCCCATCCCAACATTGACTTTGCCTATGAAAACCCTTTTCGCCCTCAGCAGCTTGTCTTTTTGCCTTTTGAGCGCCTCGCCGGTCTGGGCTTCCAATGCGGTCACCGCAGCAGCGGCCCAAGAAGCGGGCGCCCGGCTCACCCCTTCGGGCATGGTGTACCGCGCCCTCAAAGAAGGCACGGGCGCCAGCCCCAAAGCCTCAGACAAAGTGAAAGTGCACTATCGGGGCACGCTGCCCGATGGGAAGGAATTTGACAGCTCGTACAAGCGCAACGAGGCCATTGAGTTTCCCCTCAACCGGGTGATTCCCTGCTGGACCGAAGGCGTTCAGATGATGAAGGTGGGGGGCAGCGCCAAATTGACCTGCCCACCCGCCACCGCCTATGGTGAACGCGGCGCGGGCGGCGTGATCCCCCCCAATGCGACTTTGGTGTTTGAAGTCGAATTGCTCGCCATCAATGGCAAATGATCTGGAAGCGCACATGACCACACCCACTTTGGAATCCTTCACCGCCCAATCGATGGACGAAGGTTTTGACGAAATTTTGGTGCGCCAATGGGACGCCAACTTGAAACTCGACACCCACACCCACTCGTTTGACGTCAGCGCTTATGTGGTGCAAGGCGAGTACTGGTTGACCGTGGGCGAAGAGGTCAAGCACCTGAAAGCGGGCGACTTTTTCAGGTTGGCACGCAACGTGGCCCACGCCGAACTGTATGGCCCGCAAGGCGCCACCGTCTGGGTGGCGCGGGCCAACTGATCGGCCGCTCAGGCCATCGATTCGACCACTTCGGTCACGCTGCGAAACGCATCGATGGCCGTGGGGAAGCCACAGTACACGGTGGCGTGCAGCATCACTTCACGCAGTTCTTCGGGTGTAGCGCCGTTGTGGATGGCCCCGCGCACATGGGCTTTGAGTTCATGCTGCTTGCCCTGTGCCGCCAGCATGGCCACGGTGATCAGGCTGCGGGTTTTCAGGTCCAGGCCCGGGCGCTGCCACACGTTACCCCAGGCGTTGGCCGTGATGAACTCTTGCATGGGCATGGTGTAGTCGGTAGCGGCGCCCAAAGCGCGCTCCACATAAGCTGGGCCCATGACCTGGGTGCGGGTGGTGAGGCCCGCCTGAAATGCAGCATCGTTGGGGCGGGCTTCGCGGGCTTGCTCGATCGGGGAACTTGGGGGTGTTGGGGACATGACAGGCTCCTGTAAGAGCCCTGAGCATAATCAAAGGCTTGCCCAACAGGAGACACCATGAGCACACCCACACCGGCGACACCATCCCGCTACCCCGCCCCCGAAATCAAAGACTTGCCCGAGGACATCCGCGCCAAGGTCCTAGAGGTGCAGGAAAAAGCCGGTTTTGTGCCTAATGTGTTTTTGGCGCTTGCCCGTCGCCCTGCTGAGTGGCGGGCGTTTTTTGCCTACCACGACGCCCTGATGGTGCCCGAGTCTGTAGGGCGCAGCAGCGGCCTGAGCAAGGGTGAGCGTGAAATGATCGTGACCACCACCAGCGCGGCCAACAACTGCTTGTATTGCGTGGTGGCCCACGGTGCGATCTTGCGCATTTACGAAAAAAAACCACTGGTGGCCGACCAAGTTGCCATCAATTACCGCAAAGCCGACATCAGCCCACGCCAGCGCGCCATGCTGGACTTCGCACTCAAAGTCTGCAACCACTCCGACCAGGTGGAAGACGCCGACTTTGCCGCCCTGCACGCCCACGGCTTTGACGACGAAGACATCTGGGACATCGCGGCCATCACCGCCTTCTTTGGCCTAAGCAACCGCATGGCCAGTTTCAGCGGCATGATGCCCAACCCCGAGTTTTACTTGATGGGCCGCGCACCCAAGGTCAAACCCGCCGCCTGATGGGCTTCAGGCCTGGCCAGCAAAGCCCAAGCCATTTGGGTCAGCGCCTGCTCAAACGCGGGGCTGCCCAACAGGGGTGACTTTTCCAGGCTGGCACTGCGCAAGGTCCCAATCACAGAGCGGGTCAGCACAAACATTTGGGCCGTGCTGGGCGTTTGCAGGGCTGGGTGGTCTATGCGTTCAAAAAACACGGCCAAGCGGTCGGCCACCTGACGCACGGCGCTGGCCGTTTCTTCGGGCTTTTCCAGTGTCCAGCACAGGTGAATCAGGCTTTGGCTCAAGCCCTTGCCCGTGGCAAAACCCCGCACCAAGATGCGAATGGCTTTGGCCAACAGCTCGCGGCCGTCCAATTCGCGAACATTGGGCAAATTCTCCAGCTCACTCAGGTAGCGACCCAGCTCTTGCAAAACCAGGCCCTGCCCTTTGGCCGCCATGGCCTGCACCAGCACCTCTTTGCTGGGAAAGTATTGGTACAGCGTGCCAATCGAGAAACCGGCTGCAGCGGCCACCTTGTTGGTCGTCAAACCGGCCTCGCCTTCTTTGTCCAAAATCTGAGCAGCCGCCTTGAACAAGGTTTGCATGGTCTGCTGCGCCCTAGCCTGCGAGGGCTGGCGACGCAGGCTGACTGGGGCTTGCGGCTGAGCGGATGTTTTGGTGGGTTTGGCTGCGGCCATGAAAAGCCCTTGAAAAAATGTGAGCAGATCGCGAGTTGCAAGGTCTTTGCAAAACCTGAACAATGCTCACATTCTGACCGATCACCCACAAAGCACGCCATGAACACACCCGCAGCCCCCACCGAGTTGACCGTCCGACGCCTGAGCGTGGACCTGAGCCAAGGTTTTTCTCGCCACTGGAACGGCGGCGATGCGTTTTTGACGGCTTATGCCAACGCTTTGTCGATGAGCTTTCCAGTTGGAGAGCAGTCTTTCATCGACGCGGTCAAAAATGGCGCCAAAAACCTGCCCGACACCCCTGAGAACGCTGAGCTCAAAAACATCGCCAAGGGCTTTGTAGGTCAAGAAGCCACCCACCGTCACCTGCATGCGCTGTACAACGCCCACTTGGAAAAACAAGGCTTGGTCAACCACTGGGGCCCCCGGGCTGAGCAACGCCTGAAAAAAGGACGCGAGGAATTCTTCAGCAAGAGCGAAAAGGGCTACCTGCATGAGTTGGCCATCACCGCCGCTTTTGAGCACTACACCTCGATCTTTGGTGACCTGACTTTGGACCGCCTGGACCAGCCCGGCGACTGGTTTGCCAAGGCCGAAGACCCGCTCAAAACCCTTTGGCGCTGGCACGCGGCCGAAGAGTCCGAGCACAAATGCGTGGCCTTTGACCTGTACCAACGCTTGGGTGGCAATCACCAGTGGCGCATGCGCTGGTTTTGGTACGTCACCGTCCAGTTCAGCACCGACGTGTTCCGCCAGACCGTCAACAACCTCTGGCACGACAAGACGCTCTTCAAGCCTTCTACTTGGTGGTCGGCGGCCAAGTTTTTGTTCGGTCGCCACGGCATGGTTTGGCGCGTGGCCAAGCCCTTGTGGGCTTACACCCGCCAAGACTTTCACCCCATGCAAGTGGGCAGCGCCACGCTGTCGCAAGACTGGCTGCAAAGCCACGCCGACCAGTGGCGTGCGGTGGGACCGCCGACTTCATCAGCAGCCTGAAACCTTCGCGCACAGGGTTGCGCTCCTACAAAAAAACAGCGCTCAGTCGCTGACCAAAGCCCGCACCCATTCGGGCAGGGTCACCGCCTTTTGGTTGGGGAAATCCACCCAAATCGTGGTCGCTCCACCAGCGGCAAAAATTACCCCGGGCTGGTCGGTGCGCTCCAAGGTGCACCAACTTTCAAACGTGGTGCGGCCCGGGTCGCTGACAAACATCTTGGCCAGAATGTCGCCGGGAAATTCAAACTGTTTGTAGAAATTACAAAATGCGTTCACGATGACCGGCCCCTGCCCTTGCGGGTTGACCTGACACCCGATAGCCTCAAACCAGTCGATGCGCAGCGTCTCCATGTAGCGAAAGTACACCGTGTTGTTGACATGGCCCATGGCGTCCATATCACCCCAGCGGATGGGAATGACCAACTCGAAAACTTGCTTTTTATGCTCGGGCAACTCCAGCTTCATGGTCAGGTCCTCACACCGCGAAGCCGTCGTCGGCCGACACCACCGCGCCATTGATGAAGTGGCTCTGGTCGCTGGCCAGCAGCATCAGCAAGGCGTCCAGGTCTTGCGGCTGGCCCACGCGTTTGCGCGGCAGCATGCTGATGAGCTTTTGGCCTTGCTCGGTTTGCCAGTGGTGGTGGTTGATTTCGGTGTCAATGTAGCCGGGGCAAATCGCGTTCACGTTGATGCCAAATTTGCCCCACTCCACCGCAAAGGCCTTGGTCATCTGGATCACGGCGGCCTTGCTCATGCAGTACACGCCAATTTGCGGCAAGACCTTCAGGCCCGCCATCGAGGCGATGTTGATGATGCGCCCGCCGGTAAAGCTACCGGGCGCTGCCCCCTTGGCCCGGGCCAGCATGCGCTTGCCCACTTCTTGCGCCACAAAAAAAGCGCCGCGCACATTGGTGTTCATGATGAAGTCGTAATCGTCTTCGGTCACATCCTGGATGCGCTGGGTGGTGCTCACCCCTGAGTTGTTCACCAAAATGTCGATGCTGCCCATCTCGGTTTCGGCGTGTGCCACGGCCGCAGCAATGCTGTGGCGGTCGGTCACGTCCATCTCGACCACATGGGCGTCGCCACCAGCGGCTTCGATCTCGGCGCGCAGGTCCTTGAGCTTTTCGATGCGGCGGCTGGCCAACACCACGCCCGCGCCCGCTGCGGCCAGGGTTTTGGCAAATTGCGCCCCCAAGCCGCCCGAGGCGCCCGTCACCAAGGCCACGCGACCGGACAAATCAATTTCATAAGCCATGACAACTCCTTCAAGAATGGACCCCACAGGGCAAAACAGATGACACCATTGTGCGGTGCAAGCCGGTCAGAGCCGCATAAAATGAGTCACGCGTCCGACACCCTGTGTTCGGGCCCTTGTTTTGACCCCTTTCCCCAGAAGAGACGTTCATGAGCCCCGAAGACATCCTCAGCACCTACGGCCCCCGCGAATCCATGGAATACGACGTCGTCGTGGTGGGCGGCGGCCCCGCTGGCCTGTCCACCGCCATCCGCCTCAAGCAACTGGCTTCTGCAAAAGGCCAAGACGTGTCGGTGGTCGTTCTTGAAAAAGGCGGCGAGCCCGGTGCGCACATTTTGTCCGGTGCCATCATGGATCCCAAGGCCTTGACCGAACTCTTTCCCAACTGGAAAGAGTTAGGAGCCCCTCTCAACCAGCCCGTGACCGACGACGCATGGAGCTTCTTGTCTGAAACCGGTGCCACCCGCACCCCCGGAATTTTCTTGCCCGAGTGCGCACAAAACCACGGCAACTACATCATCAGCCTGTCCAACTTCACCCGCTGGTTAGGCCAACAGGCCGAAAACCTGGGCGTGGAAATCTTCCCCGGCTTCACCGCCGCAGAAGTGCTTTACAACGATGACGGTTCGGTGAAAGGTGTGGCCACCGGCAATATGGGTGTGGGCAAAGACGGCGAGCCGACCGAGAACTTCCAGCTGGGCATGGAGCTGCACGGCAAGTACACCGTGTTCGCCGAAGGCGCACGCGGCCATCTGGGCAAACAACTGATCGCGAAATACAAATTGGATGAAGGCCGCGATCCGCAGACCTACGGCATCGGCATCAAGGAAGTCTGGGAAATAGACCCCTCACGCCATACGCCCGGCTTTGTGATGCACACCGCCGGCTGGCCCATGAACAACGACACCTATGGCGGCGCGTTCATGTACCACATGGAAGACAACAAGATCGCTATCGGTTATGTGGTCGGTTTGGACTACGCCAACCCGTGGCTCAGCCCCTTTGAAGAATTCCAGCGCTGGAAGACCCACAACAACATCAAGTGGTACTTCACCAACGACCAAGGCGAAGTCAACGCCAAGCGCATCGGCTACGGTGCCCGCGCCATCACCGCTGGCGGCCTGATGAGCCTGCCCAAGACCGTGTTCCCCGGTGGTGCTCTGGTGGGCTGTGATGCCGGTTACCTGAACGTGAGCCGCATCAAAGGCAGCCACGCCGCCATCAAGACCGGCATGCTGGCCGCCGAAGCGGCGTATGACGCCATCGTCGCCGGTCGTGAGCACGACGAGCTGAGTGCCTACCCCGAGGCTTTTGAAGCCAGCTGGCTGCACACCGAACTGAACAAGTCACGCAACTTCAAGACCTGGTTCAAAAAGGGCCTGACGGTGGCCACGCTCATGAACGGTATTGAGCAGTTCGTGCTGCGCGGCCACATTCCATGGACGCTGCGCCGTGACAAAGCCGACCACACCTATCTGAAGCCTGCGGCCGAGTGCGAGAAGATCGAGTACCCGAAACCGGACGGCAAGCTGACCTTTGACCGTCTGTCCAGCGTCTTCATCAGCAACACCAACCACGAAGAAAACCAGCCGGCCCACCTGACGCTCAAGGACGCGTCTGTTCCCGTCGGCATCAACCTGGCGAAATACGCTGGACCTGAGTCACGCTACTGTCCGGCTGGCGTTTATGAATTTGTGAAAAACGAAGACAACTCCGACCGCCTGCAGATCAATGCGCAAAACTGCGTGCATTGCAAGACTTGCGACATCAAGGACCCCACACAAAACATCGTCTGGGTCACACCGGAAGGCGGCGGCGGGCCCAACTACACCGGCATGTGAAGCCTCAACTCAGGCTTTGGTTGCGAAATTGATGTCACCAATCAGTTCGCCCAGAGCCTGTTGCAGCAAAGCTGTATCGGTTCCTGCCGCCAGCATGCTGTAGCCCATGGTCTTTGCTCTTTCTATCCAGGCTTTGTCAGTCGCCATGAAGCCCGCGATCTTTCCATGTTTTTTGGCGACTTGGGCGACATGCTTCATAGCAGCCAAAAAATCAGGATGATCGAATTGCCCTGGTATGCCCATGAAATTGGACAAATCAAAGTGCCCCACCCATAAAACATCTACCCCATCAACAGCAGCAATATCTTCGACATTTTGCAAGCCCTTTTCTGTTTCGATCTGTGCAATCAGCAAAGTTCGATCATGGTAAAGGCGCATTTTTTCACCCACATCTCCGCCCTTGTAATCGCATTGCGCAAATCCAAAAGCTGCCCCCCTGCGACCCAGCCCAGGATAACGGCAAGCCTGGGCCAGACGCACGGCCTGGTCCCGGTCCTCCACCATTGGGACCATCACCCCGCGCGCACCAATGTCCAGGGCACGTGCTATCCAGGTGTACTCACCGGTGGGTACGCGAACCATGGGCTCCAAGGGTAAACCTCGGCAAGTGGCAAACAACCATTTCAGGGTTTCAAAACCCAAACCCGTGTGCTCCATGTCGTAAATTGCAAAGCGGGCGCCTGAATTGGCCAGTATCTGCGAGATGCCCGGTGTGAAAAATTCAAAAACCATGGCGCCGGCGACAGTCTGGCCAGACATGATGGTTGACTTCAGTGGCTTGTCATTTGTCATGTGAATCCTTTAAAAGTTGAAGGAGCTACAGATCAGGCGGTCACAACATGTGGCGGCTTTTTACCCTGCATCACATCAACAACGGCCCTGAAAGCACTTTCGGCCAAGCCCTGCATGCATTCATCGGTAAAGCAAATGCCGTGGGGCGTCACCACCACATTGTCCAACTGCAGCAAGGGGTTGTCTGCGGGTGTGGGCTCTACCTCGAAAACGTCCAAACCTGCCCCAGCAATTTTTTGCTCCACCAATGCCTGATAAAGCGCTGACTCGTCCACGATAGGACCCCGGGCTGTATTGATGAGGTAAGCCGTTTTTTTCATCAAAGACAACTTGTTTGCATTGACCAAACCACGAGTCGATTCATTCAAAGGACAATTCACAGTCAAAAAATCCGCGTTGCGAAACAGGGTGTCCAAATCCACCAACTCCACTCCCAGCGAAGCCATCAGTTTAGGATCGGCGTAAGGATCGTGAGCAATGAACTTCAAGTCGAATGGCTTGGCCAGACGAAACATCTCTGCTCCAATATTTCCCACCCCCAGAGAACCCAAGATCCGGCCTGTCAAGCCTGTGCCAATGTGATCAGATTTCTCTGCCCAACGGCCCGAGCGCGTCAATCGGTCCTTGATACCGACTTTGTGAGCGAGCATGAGCATGAAGGTAATGGCTGAGACCGCCACTGGGCGTCGAACGCCATCGGGCGCAATGGTCAGAAGAATTCCCGCTTTCTGGCAAGTAGGGACATCGATGGTGTCGTAACCCACACCAAAACGTGCAATCACTTTCAACCGGGGTTTTTCTGGCCCCAAGCTTTCAGGTGTGAAGCGGGTCAGCATGGCGCATATCGCGTCATAACGGGCGACATGTTCTGGGCGGATAACGGTAGATTCTTCCATGTATTCCCAAACCAATCCGGGATGATTGAGGAATTCAAAAACCGCCTGTCCAAAGATGGGCTGCCCATTGCTTGTCAAGACATCACGGGTAATGCCGACACGAAAAATACCCGATTCAAAGTCATTCATAGCTGCACCTGTTGCAAGGAAAAAGAAGAATTACCCAACGAGCCATCAGACCCAATTGAAACCGGACCCTGACTCTTGTCAAGTGATTCAGTGACTGGTTTGTCGTCATTGAATAAAAACTCAGACTTTGACAAAACTGCTGGAAAAACCTCTCGAAAACCCGAATGGCGTCTCTTCGCATCAACTCCATAATTTGGATGCAGAAAAAATTTAATCTCGCTTTGTCTTGATCCAAACTTTGAGGAGTCAACCCATGAAATTGAGTAAATTGATGTTAGGCCTGAGTCTGGCCGTTGGTCTCATGACCACCGCCACAGCGCAAATCGTGATGCGCAACGCCATTTCCGTGGCGCAGAATTCTCATGCAGGTGAAGCCGTCGACACTTTGGCGCGAGAAGTTGAAAAGCGAACCAACGGACGAATTGTCATCAAGAATTTTTACTCCGGCTCGCTCGGCGGCGAGCGTGAAGTGATGGAAGCGGTGCAACTGGGCACTCAAGAGCTGGGCCACAACTCAACTGGCCCCGTGCCCAACTTTGTACCCGAAACGGCCATCTTGGATGTGCCGTTTTTGTTCCGCGATAAAGCCCATGCTCGGGCTGTGCTTGATGGCCCGATCGGGCAAGAATTGTTGGCCAAATTCGAACCCAAAGGCTTCAAGGCGCTGGCTTGGACTGAAAACGGCGTTCGCCACATGACCAACAACAAGCGTTCAGTCAATGGCCCGGACGACCTCAAAGGTCTCAAGATGCGCACCATGGAAAATCCGGTGCACGTTGCTGCCTACAAAGGCTTGGGCATCGTGACCACACCCATGGCGTTTCCGGAGGTTTTCACAGCTTTGCAGACGGGCACCATTGACGGTCAAGAAAACCCACTTTCGGTCATCATGGCGGCCAATTTCGATCAGGTACAAAAACACATCACACTGACAGGTCATGTGTACTCACCCTCTGTTTTTCTGATGAACAAAGCGGTTTTTGACAAACTCAGCAAAGCTGACCAACAGATTTTTTTGGATGCAGCCAAAGAAGGTGCCAAAGCCAACCGCGCCCGAGTTGACAAGGACGACGCTGGAGGAGTGGCCGAATTGCGCAAACGTGGCATGACCGTTATCGAAAACGTCGATAAGGCTAAATTCATTGCCACTATGGGACCTGTGAACGCAGAGTTTGAAAAGAGATTCGGTAAGGCCAACTTGGACCGCATTCGCAATTACAAGTGATTTGAGCCTTTTTGTAATGCCCGACCAGCGCATGCTGGCGGGCGTTTTTTTGAACACAACGCGATAGGCCGATGAAACATCTCTTTTTGCGCTTCGAGCACTGGACAACTTCCCTGTCGATGATGGTTGCCTGCGTCATGATGGCTTTGGCATCAGGGTTTGGCATTCACCAAATTTTTACCCGTTTTATCATCGAGTCCCCCGCAGAATGGACCGAAGTGTTGATACGCTTTTGCCTGATCTGGATGGTGTTTTTGGGTATCCCTACAGCTTTTCGGCAAGGGGCCATGGTGAGCGTGGACATGCTCTACCGCTTAAGTGGTGATCGCATGCGCCGCGTTTTGGACAGTGTGGTGGCGATTGCGGCTCTGACCCTTTGCGGCGTCATTTTGTGGTGGGGTTCGGACTACGCTAAACGAGGCGGCGTTCAGTCCATGATTGGACTCGAGGGTGTGTCCATGTTCTGGGCTTATTTGGCTTTGCCGGTGGGCGCAGCCTTCAGCATCATCGGCATCATCGGTTTTTGGTTGGACCCGCAGCGCATGGAATTGGAGGCCGCACAATGAGTTTTGCCATGCTTTTAACGATGCTGTTGTGTTTTACATTGACAGTGTCTGTGGCGGTATCCATCGGTCTGTCTTCCATTCTTGGCATTCAGATGGCTAATGCCAACATGCTCATTTCTGTCAAGGAAATGTTCAACTCCATCAATAAATTCCCCTTGGCGGCCATTCCGTTTTTTATCTTGGCCGGTAACCTGATGGAGACCGGCGGCATATCTCGCCGTCTGGTGGAATTCGCCAAGAGCATCGTGGGCGGTGTGCAAGGTGGCCTGCCCATGACCTGCGTGCTGACCTGCATGATTTTTGCAGCCGTCTCGGGCTCGTCGGTGGCCACCACCTTCGCCGTGGGCGCGATCCTGATTCCGGCCTTGATCAAACACGGCTATCCCAAGCCCTGGGCCACCGCTTTGCAAGCCACCTCGGCGGAGCTTGGCGTGATCATTCCCCCGTCCATTCCCATGATTTTGTTCGGCGTGAGTGCCGAAGTCTCGATTGGCGAACTGTTCGTCGCTGGAGTCGGCCCTGGTCTACTCATTGGCGGAGCCTTGATGTTGTTTGTATGGCTTTATTCAAAATACAAAGGTTGGGGTAAAAACGATGGTGATGGGCGTCTGAGTTTTGGCAATGCCACATGGCAAGCCGGCTGGGCCCTTCTGATGCCGGTGATCGTGCTGGGTGGCATCTACGGTGGGGTGTTTACCCCCACAGAAGCGGCAGCTGTAGCGGTGTTTTATTCCTTCATTGTGGGCACTGTCATCTACCGCGAAATTGGTATCAAAGACATTTACAACATCTTGCGCAAATCGGTGATTTCCAGTTCGGTCATCATGTTCATCATTGCCAACGCGGGCTTGTTCGCATTTTTGTTGACGCGTGCAGGCGCTCCTGAGGCGATTGGTACATGGTTGCAGCAAGTTTTGCAGTCGCCCGCCTATTTCTTACTGGGCATCAACATTGCCTTGTTCATCATCGGCATGTTCATCGAAACAGGCGCAGCCATCCTCGTTTTGGCTCCGATCTTGGTTCCGGTGGCTGTCCACTTTGGCATCGACCCCGTGCACCTGGGTATGGTCATGGTGGTGAACTTGGCGCTGGGCATGGTCACCCCGCCTTTTGGTGTCAACCTGTTTGCAGCGTGTACTGTGGCCAAAATATCACTGGACCGTGTCATCAAAGACCTGATCCCTTTTATTGGAGTGATTTTGGGTTGTCTGATGCTGATCAGTTATGTACCCTCCATTTCCTTGACCTTGCGGGATCTGGTTTTCAACAAATAAAGCTAGAATCAAATTCTGTCAGGAGAGTGCCTGACTTGTCTTCCCTTGTGAAACAAGTCAGGCCGCCGAAGGCGCAGGCGGTTTGAAAAACTGCTGAACGCTCAGGCAAAAGGACTGACAAAACGCTTTTTTCAAAGCGTTACCTCACTGGAGAGAGGTGCCGGGACATCGATCCACGGCATCCACCGAAGGAGCAACCCGCAGAACGTTTGGCTTTTGGGCTGAAGGTTACCGGCGAATCTCTCAGGTAAAGCGGACAGCGAGGGCAAGCGCCACAGCATGTGCTGTGGTTTTTCATTGCCCTTGGAGTTTTTTGTGACCGCTGCTGCCGACTTGCTCACCACCCCTTTGCACGCTTTACACACCGAGCTGGGCGCACGCATGGTGCCTTTTGCCGGTTACAGCATGCCGGTGCAATACCCTGCTGGCCTGGTCGCCGAGCACCACCACACCCGCAACGCGGCAGGCTTGTTCGACGTCTCGCACATGGGCCAGTTGTGCCTGAGCGGCCCAGACGCCGCAGCTGCCTTTGAAAGCTTGATGCCGGTGGACGTGATCGGCCTGGGCGTCAACAAACAGCGCTACGGCCTGTTGCTCAATGACGAGGGCGGCATCATCGACGACCTGATGTTTGTGAACCGCGATGTGGCCACCGGTGGCGATATTTTTGTGATCGTCAACGGTGCCTGCAAACACGGCGATTTGGCCCACATCCAAGAGGGCATGGGCAGCCGCTGCACCATCACACCTCAATTTGACCGCGCCTTGCTGGCCCTGCAAGGCCCGCAAGCCGTGATCGCTTTGCAGCGTCTGTTGCCTGGTGTGGAAAAACTGGTGTTCATGACCGGAGCAGCTTTTGAAGTAGACGGCGCAGACCTGTACGTGACCCGCAGCGGCTACACCGGCGAAGACGGTTTCGAAATCTCCCTGCCCGCCCACGCCGCCGAAGCCTTTGCCCGCCGCTTGCTGGCACAGCCCGAGGTCAAGCCGATTGGCCTGGGTGCCCGTAACTCTCTGCGCCTGGAAGCCGGGCTGTGCCTGTACGGCAACGACATCAACACCACCACCACCCCGGTTGAAGCGGGCCTGAACTGGGCCATGCAAAAAGTGCGACGCACAGGTGGTGCGCGGGCGGGCGGCTTCCCCGGTGCCGGCAAAATTTTGACTCAGCTCGACGGCACAGCCCCGGCGCAGCGCTTGCGTGTGGGCTTGGTGGGCCTGGAACGTGTGCCGGTGCGCGAGCATGTCGAGTTGCACAACGACGCGGGCCAGAAGGTAGGCGAGGTCACCAGCGGCCTGCTCGCCCCCACCGCCGATCGGCCCGTGGCGCTGGCCTATGTGCAGGCAAAATATGCGCCAGCAGGCACACGCCTGAACGCCATGGTGCGCGGCAAAGCCGTGCCCATGGAAGTCAGCGCCCTGCCCTTCGTGCCCAACCGCTATTTCCGCGGCTAAAGGCTCATTGAATCGTTAATCGGGGTCAGATCCCAATTAAATCCACACACCCGTCCAAGCCAAACAATTGGGATCTGACCCCAATTCAATTCCCCAACACACAAGGAGCCCCCACATGATCAAGTACACCGAAGACCACGAATGGTTGCAAATTGACGGTGACACCGCCGTCGTCGGCATCACCCACCACGCGCAAGATGCGCTGGGCGATGTGGTGTTTGTGGACCTGCCTGAAGTCGGCAAGTCTTTTGCAGCCAAAGAAGTCGCTGGCGTGGTCGAGTCGGTCAAGGCCGCCGCCGACGTTTACATGCCCGTGGACGGCGAAGTCACCGAAGTCAACGAAGAACTCCGCGGCGACCCGTCACTGGCCAACACCGACCCACTGGGCAAAGGCTGGTTCTTCAAGGTCAAGCTGTCCAACCCGTCGCAGACCGATGCCCTGTTGGACGAAACGGCTTACAACAAATTCTCTGCTGGTTGATTTTTTAACGGAGTTGCGCATGCTGATGTCCACCCTCAAGCCCTTGGGCGAACTCGAAAACCCATCCGAATTCATCGCCCGCCACATTGGCATCAGCGCTGCCGACGAACAGCACATGCTCAGCGTGATCGGTGAGGCCTCGCGCCGCGCCCTGATCGAGTCCATCGTGCCGCGCAGCATCGCCCGCGCCCAAGCCATGGACTTGCCCGCCCCGGTGACCGAGGCTGCCGCGTTGGCCGAACTCAAAACCCTGGCGCAAAAAAACCGCCTCCTCAAAAGCCACATCGGTCAAGGCTATTACGGCACACACACGCCAGGTGTGATCCTGCGCAACATCCTGGAAAACCCCGCTTGGTACACCGCCTACACGCCCTACCAAGCCGAAATTTCACAAGGTCGCATGGAAGCGCTGGTGAACTTCCAAACCATGGTGTGCGACCTGACGGGTATGCCGATTGCCAATGCCTCGATGCTGGACGAAGCCACTGCGGCGGCCGAAGCCATGACGCTGGCCAAGCGCTCGGTCAAAGCCAAGGGCAATCGCTTCATCGTTGCGGGCGACGCACACCCACAGACCATCGAGGTGATCCGCACACGCGCAGAGCCGCTGGGCATCGAAGTGGTCCTGGCCGAGAGCGAAGCGCAGTGGAACGAGTTGCTGGAAGGCGACGATTATTTTGCAGTGTTGGAGCAGTACCCATCGACCACCGGACGCTTGGGTCAAGACACTGGGGACACCATCAAAGTGCACGCCAAGAACGCGGCTTACATTGTTGCCGCTGATTTGCTCGCGCTGACCCTGCTGATGCCGCCGGGCGAATGGGATGGTGGTGGTGCCCACGGTGCCGACATCGTGGTCGGCACCACCCAACGCTTTGGCATGCCCATGGGCGCTGGCGGCCCGCACGCCGCCTTCATGGCCTGCCGTGACGAATACAAGCGCTCGCTGCCTGGCCGATTGGTGGGCGTGAGTGTGGATGCACATGGCAACCCAGCTTACCGCTTGGCACTGCAAACCCGCGAACAGCACATTCGCCGCGAAAAAGCGACCAGCAACATTTGCACCGCGCAAGTGTTGCCCGCCGTGGTGGCCAGCATGTACGCCGTGTACCACGGCCCGCAGGGCTTGAAGCGCATTGCGCAGCGCGTGGCGAGCCTCACCTCGGTGCTGGCCGCTGGACTCCAAGGCATGGGCTACACCCCTTTGCACGAGCATGCGTTTGACACGCTGTGCTTGCATGTCGGCGCCGACCGCGCACGCGCATTGGCACAGCGTGCTGTCCAGCGTGGCGTGAACATTCGGGTGATGTGGGACGAGTACCTGTGTGTGTCGCTGGACGAAACCACCACCCGGGACGACGTGAACCTGCTCTGGCAAGTGTTCGCCCAAGAGGGTCAGCCCCTGCCAAAGTGGGATCCCTTTGAAAAAGGCATCGCCCCGCTCATCCCCGATTCGCTGCGCCGCACCAGCGCCTTCCTCACGCACCCAGTGTTCAACCGCTACCACTCCGAGACCGGCATGCTGCGCTACATCCGTCAGCTGTCCGACAAGGACCTGGCGCTGGACCGCAGCATGATCCCGCTGGGCAGCTGCACCATGAAGCTCAACGCCACCAGCGAGATGATCCCGATCACCTGGCCCGAGTTTGCCCATGTGCACCCCTTTGCCCCGGCTGATCAACTCAAGGGCTATGCCCAGCTGGACCAGCAGCTGCGCGACTGGCTGTGCCAAGCCACCGGCTACAAAGGCATCAGCTTGCAGCCCAATGCCGGATCACAAGGCGAATACGCTGGTCTCTTGGTTATCCAGGCCTACCACCGCGCCCAAGGTCAGGGCCACCGCAACATCTGCCTGATCCCGTCCAGCGCGCACGGCACCAACCCGGCCAGCGCTCAAATGGTCGGCATGACCGTGGTGGTCACCAAGTGCGATGAAAACGGCAACGTGGACATGGCCGACCTGCAGGCCAAGTGCGAGCAGCACAGCGCGAATCTGGCCGCTGTGATGATCACTTACCCCAGCACACACGGCGTATTCGAGACCCAAGTCAAGCAGCTCTGCGAGCTGGTGCACCAGCACGGTGGTCGTGTGTACGTGGACGGTGCCAACATGAACGCCCTGGTGGGCGTGGCCGCGCCCGGCGAGTTTGGCGGCGACGTGAGCCACCTGAACCTGCACAAAACCTTCTGCATCCCGCACGGCGGTGGCGGCCCCGGCGTCGGCCCGGTTTGTGTGGTCGAAGACTTGGTGCCCTATCTGCCGGGTCACGCCACAGGTGGCGTGCCGGTCAACGGTGTGGGTGCAGTCAGCGCTGCCCCCTTGGGCAATGCCGCCGTGCTGCCCATCAGCTGGATGTACTGCCGCATGATGGGCGCCGAGGGCCTGAAGCACGCGACCGAGGCTGCGATTTTGGCGGCCAACTACATCAGCAAGCGCCTCAGCGCCCACTACCCCACGCTCTACGCCAGTGACAACGGCCATGTGGCCCACGAGTGCATCTTGGACCTGCGCCACTTCAAGGAAAGCTGCGGCGTCATGGCCGAAGACGTGGCCAAGCGCCTGATGGACTACGGCTTTCACGCGCCCACGCTGAGCTTCCCTGTGGCCAACACCCTGATGGTCGAGCCCACCGAAAGCGAAACACTCGAAGAGCTTGACCGCTTCATCGACGCGATGATCGCCATCCGCGAGGAAATCCGCCAAGTCGAAGCCGGCACCTGGCCACAGGACAACAACCCGCTGAAACACGCGCCGCACACCGCAGACAGCCTGCTGGGCAGCGAATGGGCCCGCCCCTACAGCCGCGAAGTCGGCTCGGCGCAAGCCCAGCGCGTGCCGGGCAGCGTGAAGTACTGGCCTCAGGTGGGTCGGGTCGACAACGTCTACGGCGACCGCAACCTGTTTTGCAGCTGCATCCCGGTGGGCGAGTACGCCTGATCCACCCACAAAGGAAGACCCACACTTCAAAATCAAATACCCGCATCGGGAGAGACTGTCACCTCAGACAGCGCCGAAGGAGCAACCACCCCGGAAACTCTCAGGCAAAAGGACCGATGCGAAACGGCGCTCCAAGCGCCACACACTCTGAAGAGCGACCCGGGTTCGTCACCCGGGACCACCGCAGGAGCAAGCCTCATACGAGGTGAATCTCTCAGGTTTCAAACAGAGGGGGTCATGCAGCACACATCCGGTGTGCCGCTTGCCCACTTGTTTGAGACGAATCAAAGAGAGAAAAGCTCCATGAAAAAACACATGGTTGTCATCGGCGGCGGCATCACGGGCGTCACCTCCGCGTATGCCCTGGTTCAACAGGGTTTTGACGTCACCCTGATCGAAAAAAATCGCTACCCCGGCATGGAAACATCCTATGCCAATGGTGGCCAACTGTCGGCCTCCAACGCCGAAGTCTGGACCCACCCCTCCACCATCATCAAGGGCCTGAAGTGGATGCTCAAAAGCGATGCCCCTTTGCTGATGAACCCCACCCCCACCTGGCACAAGCTCAGCTGGATGGCCGAGTTCATGGCTGCCATGCCCAAGTACCGAGACAACACCATAGCCACCGCGCAACTGGCCATTGAATCGCGGGAACACCACTTTGCCTGGGCCCAAGCCGAAGGCATCGAGTTCGACCACAAGCGCGAAGGCATCCTGCATTTTTACCGCGACAAAAAGGGCTTTGACCATGCGGGCGAAGTCTCCAAGCTGCTGGCCCAGGGCGGCTTGCCCCGCCGCGCGGTGACGCCCGAGGAAATCAAAGCCATTGAGCCCACACTGCACGGCCATTACTACGGTGGCTACTTCACCGAAAGCGACTCCACCGGCGACATCCACAAGTTCACCTACGGCCTGGCCAAAGCTTGCGAACGCCTGGGTGTGAAGATCCTGAACGAACACGAAGTCCTGAGCGTGGCCGCCAACGGCCAAAGCGCTTTCGTGCAGGTCAAGCATGCCGGTGATACCGACTCGTTGACCTTTGACGGCATTGTGATTTGTGCAGGCGTACATGGCCGGCGCTTGGCCGCGCAGCTGGGTGACCGCCTGAACATCTACCCTGTGAAGGGCTACTCGATCACCGTCAACCTGCCTGACGGTGCCAGCCAGGCTGCGGCGCCGCAGGTCAGCCTGCTCGACGACGAGACCAAGCTGGTCACCAGCCGTCTGGGCGATGACCGGTTTCGCGTCGCGGGCACCGCCGAGTTCAACGGCATCAACCTGGACATCCGCGCCGACCGCATCCAGCCCCTGATTCAGTGGGTCAACCAGTGCTTCCCAGACATCGACACCCGCAAAGTGGTGCCTTGGGCAGGCCTGCGCCCCATGATGCCTAACATGCTGCCGCGCGTGGGGGCGGGCAAAAAAGCCAATGTGTTTTACAACACCGGCCACGGACACCTGGGCTGGACGCTCAGCGCAATCACAGCGCACCAATTGGCAGGCCACGTGATGGCGGGCATGAAGGACAATGTGCGCTCCTTCATGACCCCTGCCACCGCCTGACCATGCCACTTCACGTCCTGCCCGTCGATTACCAAAATCCGGCCCACCGCAATGCCTTGGTGATGCTTTTAGACGCTTATGCCCAAGACCCCATGGGCGGGGGCGAAGTACTGGCGCAGGATGTGAAAGCGCGCTTGTGCGATGACCTGGCCGCACGCACCGATGCGGCCAGTTTCATCGCCTGGCTGGGCGATGCCCCGGTGGGGCTCATCAACTGCATCGAGGGCTATTCGACCTTCAAGGCGCAGCCCCTGATGAACATCCACGACATCGCTGTGCTACCGGGTCACCGGGGTGCAGGCGTTGGCCAGGCTTTGCTGGCGGCTGCCGAGGAGCACGCCAAAGTCCGCGGCTGCTGCAAGCTGACGTTGGAAGTGCTGACGGGTAACACCCGGGCCTTAAAAAGTTATCTGGGCTTTGGCTTTGAGCCTTACGCGCTCGACCCCGCCGCGGGACAAGCCAGCTTCATGCAGAAGTGGCTTTAGCCAACTGCCACTGCTCTTTGAGCCAGCGCTTGAGCTCGGTATCGTTCTGAATGCGTCGTAAATCGGCCGCCAAGCTGTCGGCGCTGTGGCGCTGGTCGGCCTGGATGCGCTGCAGGGCTTGCGTCATCGTCGCCTCGTCGGCATCGGCGCGCACCGGCACGCACAACTCTTGGCTCAAGCGGCTTTGCAACTCGTCCAGATCATCTTGCAGCGCCGACACCTGTTCCTTGAGCAATACCGACATGGCGATCAACTTGTCGTCAGCCATGCGTGCCGCGCCTGCCTTGTTTTGGGGTGCACCTTGCGTCACCTGCATTTGCAGGCGCAGCAAAGTGGTGAGGTCGTTTTTTTCATAGGCGGCGTTGACCTCACTCATCAGCGCGGTTTTGCGCAGGCGTTCAGTTTCATCGGGCTCGCGGTCTGGGTGCAAAGCACTGGCCAGTTGCCGAAAGAGGGTTCGGATGGCACTTTTGGCATCCAGCGCGCGCATCAGCGCCGCAGGCACTTCGCCTTTCTCGGCGGCAGCACATTTCTTTTGGGCTTGTTTTTGCGCCTTTCGGGCGGCACGCTTGGCCGCTTTGCGTTGCTCGTCGGCCTCTTGCTGGCGTTGCCATTGGCGCATGCCCGCTTGCATCATCTCTTCGGGCGTTTGGTATTGGTCCGGCTTTTCAATGGGTTGGCCCAGCGCTTCTTCGATGCGCTCGCGCAAGCGCTGCGCCGCCTCGGCCTGTTCTTGAGCCTCTTCTTGGGTGTCCTCTTCGCTCACATACACATCGGCCAGCGACTGCACTTGCGGGTCGGCCATGGGAGCCAAATGGTCGATCAAGCCACGCACCATGCCCCGTGCCATGCCTTGCTGCCGGTCCGTGAGGTCTGCTGTTTGCAGACGTTCATGCACAAAGAGCAGCAGGCTTTTGCGGTGCGTTTGCGCCAGCTGCACCGACTCTCGCAGGCTCTGAATGTGCGCATAACGGTGCTTGTCAGACCATGCCTGCAGTCGCTGGATCTGCACCGAAAGCCGCTCAATCCGTTCCAGCAAGTCGTTGAAGCGCTGTTGTGCGGGACTCAGTTTCTCTTGCGCCGAGGCTTTCACCATCAAGGTCGACAGGGAAGGTGCAGCATGAGAGGACATTTCGGGACAGGGCGTTCTCTGAAAGAAATCCATCCGGCGAATGCTGATGAACCTGTTGAATAAGCTGTGGCATGTTAACGCGGCCTTGTGGCCCGTCCCTTCGTCTGAAGGCGGACATGTGCGCTGCCCGTTGATAATCACGCACCGATCCATCAACACCGCACATGCCCAGCCCCGCCCCGTTCAAAATCCTGAGCCTCATCCCGCCGATGACGCAGCTCAACACGCCCTACCCGTCCACGGCCTACCTGACGGGTTTTTTGCGTGCAAGGGGTTTCGATGCGGTGCAAGAAGACCTGGCCCTGGCCACCGTGCTGGCCTTGCTGAACAAAAAAGGCCTGACCGATTTGCGTGATGCGGCGCTGGCTTTGCCGGTCGAAGAACGCTCAGGCCCGGTGAATTTCTTTCTCGACCACTTCCATGACTACGCCGTCAGCATCGACCCGGTCATCGCTTTTTTGCAAGGCCGCGACAGTACGCTCAGCCACCGGGTTGCAAGCCGGGGCTTTTTGCCCGAAGGCCCGCGCTTTGCCGCGCTCGATGCGTATGAGGACGATGGCACAGGCGACCCGATCGGCTGGGCTTTTGGCGCTCTGGGTCAGACCGACCGCGCCCGGCACCTGGCCACGCTTTACCTCAACGACTTGGCGGACGTGCTGCGCGATGCGGTCGACGAAGGCTTTGAATTCGTGCGATACGCCGAACGTCTGGCTGCCAGCCAGCCCAGCTTTGACGCATTGGCCGAAGCCTTGGCCCAGCCTCCCCATTTGATCGACACGACACTGGAGCGCCTGGCGCTGGAGGCCGTTGAACGGCATCAGCCCACGCTGGTGTTGCTGTCTGTGCCCTTCCCGGGCTCGGTCTATGCGGCCTTTCGCATCGCCCAATGCATCAAGCGGTCACACCCTGCCATCCGCATTGGCTTAGGCGGCGGCTTTGTCAACACCGAGCTGCGAGAGCTGAAAGACGCTCGCGTCTTTGACCATGTGGACTTCGTCACGCTCGACGGCGGTGAGCGCCCATTGCTCAGCCTGATCGAGCATTTGCAAGGCCAGCGCAGCAAGCTGCGCTTGCAGCGCACATTTGTGCGCAACGACGCTGGCCAGGTGCAGTACATCCATCTGCAAGAGCCCGACATCCCGTTTGAAGAGGTGGGCACAGCCACTTGGGACGGCTTGCCGCTGCACAAATACCTGTCATTGCTGGACATGCTCAACCCCATGAACCGGCTGTGGAGTGACGGGCGCTGGAACAAGCTCACCGTCGCGCACGGCTGTTACTGGAAGAAATGCAGCTTTTGCGATGTGAGCCTGGACTACATCAGCCGCTACGAAACCGCGCAGGCCAGCACGCTGGTGGACCGCATCGAGCAGATCGTGGCCGAAACGGGCCAGACCGGCTTTCATTTTGTGGACGAGGCCGCGCCGCCCAAAGCCTTGAAAGCCTTGGCCGAAGAACTGCTGCGCCGGGGCGTACAAATCTCGTGGTGGGGCAACATCCGCTTTGAGAAAACCTTCACGCCCGAGCTGTGCGAGCTGCTGGCGCAAAGCGGCTGCATTGCCATGTCGGGCGGGCTCGAAGTGGCGTCTGACCGCTTGCTCAGCCTGATGAAAAAAGGCGTCTCGGTCGAGCAGGTGGCGCAAGTGACCAAAGGTTTTGCCGATGCGGGCGTGCTGGTGCACGCCTACCTGATGTACGGCTTTCCCACGCAGACCGTGCAGGACACGGTAGACGCGCTCGAATACGTGCGACAGTTGTTTGAAAACGGCTGCATCCACAGCGGTTTTTTCCACCGCTTTGTCTGCACCGTGCACTCACCCGTTGGCCTGAACCCCGAGGCCTATGGCGTGACGTTATTGCCCCTGCCCGAGGGCACTTTTGCCAAAAACGATGTGGGGTTTGTCGACCCGACCCCCATGCCCCCGGGCGTGGACCACGACCTGCTGGGCCAGGGCCTGAAAAAAGCCATCTACAACTTCATGCACGGCGTGGGCGTGGAAAACGATGTGCGCCAGTGGTTTGAGCTGCCCAAAGGCCAGTGCCCCAAAACCACCGTGCCGCGCCACAAGATTGCCAAGGCGCTGGGCTGATCAAGGCCCTCTGCTTGGGCGCATCACCAAGGGATGTGCTGCCCCTGATAGTCTACAAACTGGGCGCGCCCGGTGGGCTGCAAGCCATTGAGCGTGGCCAACAAGCGCTGGGCTGACTCGTTTGGGTGCAGGGCATCTTGGCCCACAAAGGGCTGGCTCAATGCCGACTGCACCGTGCCCGGCTGCAAGGCGGCCACCACCAAAAGCGGCCTGCGTCGCGACAACTCGATCGTCGCCGTTTGCAGCAGCATGTTGAGCGCCGCCTTGGCCGCCCGGTAACCGTACCAGCCGCCTTTTCGGTTGTCTTCGATGCTGCCCACCCGCGCCGATAATTTGCCCCAAATCACCCGCTGCCCAGAAGCCAGCAAGGGCGCAAAGTGCTTGAGCAAGAGGCCAGGGCCCACAGCGTTCAGGTGCAGCACATTGAGCAAGTGCGCGGCATCCAACTCGTCCAGTCTTTTTTCTGGGCCTCGCCCATTCAGCGTCAAGGCCCCAGTGGCGTCCAGCACCACATGAAACGGACCCTGCTCCTCCAAGGCCTGGGCACAGGCCTCTATGCTGGGCTCACTCAGCAGATCCAAGTCTGGTGTACTTTGACGTGACACACCCACCACCGCCGCACAACGCGGGTCAGCTTGTAGTTGCTGCATCAAAGCCCCGCCAATCGCCCCGGTGGCGCCCACGACCAGCGCCCGGTAGCCCTCAGGCAAAGAGCTCATCATGGCTTGACCCGGGTCGAACTGGGCACAGCAGGTGACAGGTCGTAAACGCAGCGAAAACCGATGTAGACCGCATAAAAGTCTGCGGGCTTATAGGCTTGAACATCGGCTTTCATGTTGTAAGCGCCATACCACCAAGAGCTTCCGACCGTGCGCCTTTCGTTCCCCCGCGCATCGGTGGTCCACTCCCATGCATTGGCCCCCATGTCGAACAAACCATTGACGCCCGCCCGAGTCGCTCCGGCGGGTGCGGCACGTGGCCAAGGATCGGGATCGCTGGTGTTGGCACCTTGTGGGCTATCGCCTGTGCTCCAAGGGTAAGTTCGGCCCTTCACCCAAGGCGCAGGCGGTGCATCTCGCAATTCAGTGAACCCCGCCTTTTGCCATTCAGCACCCGTGGGCAGGCGGCCTCCTGCCCAGCGGCAGTAAGCCTGTGCCTCGATAAAATCCAGGTGCACGGCGGGCAAATCGGGGCTGGCAGGGGCCACACCATCGGGCTTGCGCCAAGACCAACCGGGCCGCCGCTCCCAGCCTGCGCCGTACTCAAAACCACCGCCCTCTTTTTCTGCGCGGGTCACGGTGCCGGTGGCGCGGGCATAGCGCTCAAATTGACCGATGGTGACCTCGGTGCGATCGATGGCCCAGGGACCCAATGTCACTTTCTCGCCAACAGGGCTGGGGACTTGGGCCAGGACATGGGGCAAGCCCGTCAATGCCAATACGCCAATCAAACCCAAGCCAACCACTGCGGGCACAGAACCCTTCAAGCCTCTGGTCATCACAATTTCTCCTCACCCAAGCCGCGCCTCACCCACTTTTGCAAAGAGGGCCGCAACGGCAAAAACAAACGGTAAGCGGCCTCAAACAGCCACGACAAAGGTGGCCAGGCCGACAGCCAGCCCAGCCAACGCCAACCCGGAAACATGCGCCACATTTGCGAGAACGCTGCCGCGCCGCTGTACAAGCGGCCTTGGCGGTCGCGCACATGGAAACGGGCCATCGCCTGTGCGCAGCTGAGAAAGTCGCCCAGTTCGGCCCCAGCACTCACATCCACCCAATCAATGGCAGCCGCTTGGGGCAAACGCCGGTAAATGGCGATCTCGCGCCGGCACATGGGGCACGAGCCGTCAAAGTAGACGGTCAAACTGTGCAGGCCGCTCATGGGGCGAGCTCCGCTCGGGCCAGCAAACGGCCTTGGCGATCGACCAAAAAGCCCTCGCCCATGCTGGGGTAGGCCCCTGTCAGGCCGGTCATGATCACTTGGTGCGTGACCCACACCTCGGTGCGCCCTTGGGGCAATCCACGCAAACGGGCCAGCAAGGCCTTTTGCTGCGCAGCCGGATCGCCCTGCCCGGCGAAGGTGCTGTTCAAGGCTGGCCAATCTTCGACCTGCCCAAAAGCCAGTCGCGCCGTGTCTTGGCAGCGGCACCACTGGCTGCTCAGCACCGCATCAGGCTTGAACTTTTGGGCTAGCAGCCAAGCTCCAAAAGCCTGCGAGGCCTGCCTGCCCGCTTCGCTCAAATTGCGCTGGGTGCGGCACTGGCCCAAAGTGAATCCCGCCGGGTCGCCCAAGCCCGCCTCGGTCGCGGCATGGCGAATCAGCAGCGCGCCGCCGCCTTGGCGCCACAGGCGCAGCAATTCGGCCGCTGCAGCGCTGCGCTCAGGCTGCGCCTGCACCAAGCCCGAGATGCCCATCAGGGTCAAGGCCGCCGCCGCAGGCCATTGGCCCAAAAGTCTGCGCCGTGAAGTGCAGACCATCGGCGTCTCGTGGTTTGCAGCTGGTCGCTTGAATGGTGGGTTCATGTGCGAGCCCCTGCTCAATCCACTTCGCCCAAGGCGATACGCCGCAGGGCTTGCTCGAACACCTCGACCGGCTGGCCGCCCGAGATCAAGTGCTTGTCATTGATGATGACCGCAGGCACCGAACGGATGCCCGCTTGGGTATAGAACTGTTGCCGCTCGCGCACCTCTTGGGTGAGCGCATCGCTTTGCAGCACCTCGCGGGCTGCGCCCACATCCAGGCCTGCTGCGGCCACGCCCGCCAACAAAACCTCAGGGTCTTCCATGCACTCGGCGCGGCCTTGATAGGCCTCTAAAAAAGCTTTTTTCAGGCGGTGCTGGGCGCCAACCCCTTGGGCCTCGGCCCAATGCAGCAAGCGGTGGGCGTTGAAGGTGTTGTAAACACGGCCCCGACCCGCTGGATGGAACGCAAAACCCACTTCAGCTCCGCGTGCGGCAATCGTTTGGCGAATCTGGGCTTGCTGTTCAGGCGTGGACCCGTACTTTTGTGTCAGGTGCTCACCCAAGTCTTGGCCACCGGGGGGCATGTGCGGGTTCAGCTCAAAGGGCTGAAAGTGCAGTTCGGCCTGAACTTCGGCACTCAGGCGGTCCAGGGCTTGCTCCAGCGCCCCCAAACCCACTGCGCACCAAGGGCAGGCAATGTCGGAAACAAAATCGATTTTCAAAGGGGTCATGGCGCACTTTCAAGCAAGGCTTCGGATATTGCCGTAAATCACCGACAATCGCATCCAAGCCACCCAATTCCCATGATCCTTCGAGCGATAGAGCCCCACCATGAAGATCCTTGTCCTGCACGGCATCAACCTGAACATGTTCGGCAAACGCGACCCGGCCCAGTACGGCACGACCACATTGGACGAAATCAACACCCAAGTGACCGCCTTGGGCCTTGAACTGGGTGCGCAGGTCGAGTGCTACCAAACCAACTTTGAAGGCGAGATGGCCGAACGCATCCACCGCGCGCACGCCGATGGCGTGCAGGCCGTGGTCATCAACGCCGGAGCTTGGACGCATTACAGCTACGGCATCCGGGATGCGCTGGCCATCCTCAAGTGCCCCATCATCGAGGTGCACATGTCCAACATCCACGCCCGTGAAGCGTTTCGCCACCACTCGGTGATCGCCGACATAGCCAAAGGCCAAATTGCTGGTTTTGGTGTGGACAGCTATCTGCTGGGCCTGCGCGCAGCGGTGTCGGCCATCGGCAAATAAAGCCGTACTTGGCCGAGCAGACCGCCAGGCTTCTAAGTCAGATCAGCGCGAAGGCAGGCCAACATGGCCGCATCAAAAGCCGTTGCAGCTTCGTATTGCACCCAATGCCCAGCACCCGCCACGGTGTGCCACTGCCCCCAGCTTTGTGCCATGTGGGGCATGGCTTCTTGGAGTTCTGACAAGCGCTCCCGGTACAAAGCATCGTGCTCACCAAAAATGGCGCTGACTGGCACGAGCAATTGAGGCAAGGCACGTGCCACGATGTCGGTCGACGACAAGCGCCTACGCGGCATGCGGTCGCGCTGCACATTGGCGGCATGCAAGCTCAATGCCAAGTCGTCCAAAGCGGTGGGCGATTCGAGCATGAGCGCCATCAGGTTATGGCGGTGCACTTGGTTCTGTGCCTCGGGCGTGGGCAAATGCCGCCAGCCTTTGAGGGGCACCCGCTGCGACGTCGCCAGACCCATGCCCGGCGCGCCGACCAGCACCAATTGCTCTGCGTCTTGCGGGTGCGCGGCCAGCCACAAAGCGCCCGCCATGCCGCCAAAAGAAAAGCCCACCACCCGGACCTGAACGCCACATTCACCACGGGCTTGCAGCTGCTGCAAGCCTGCATGCAGGTGGGCGGGCATAGCGTCCACATCGGTGCAGCCGGGCGGTAAGTCCGAGTCGCCAAAACCGGGCAAGTCGGGCACCAACACCCGCCAGCCTGCCGCTTGCAATGGGGCGATGTTGCGAACCCAGTGCGTCCAGCTGCCGCTGCCGCCATGCAGCAAAACCACTGCGGGCTGTGAGGGCAGTCCCCAAGCGTGCCAAACCGTGCGGCTGCCCTCGCAAATGGTGTGCAGACGTGTGGCACCACCCAGCGACAAGCGCAGATCGGCGGGTAAGAAATCAGGACATTCAAACGGGTTCATGCAAGCGCCAAACTTTAAACGCCGCCATCGTGGCCACCACACTGGTCAGCACACTGAGCACGAAGACACTCTGCAAGCCCCAGCGCTCACTGACCAAGCCGCCCAACAAGGCGCCCAACACGCCAGGGAAGCCGTAGGCGATCACGGTGTACAGCGCCTGCCCGCGACCACGCAAGCGCCCGGAAAAATGTTGCGATATCAGTGCAATGCAGGCCGTGTGGTGCGTGGCAAAGGTGATGGCGTGCAGGGTTTGCGCCAGCAGCAAAACCCACAACACATCGGCCCAAGTCGCGGTCATCAGCATCCGCAGCACCATCACGGCCGAGCACAGCACCAGCCAAGCCGCCAAAGGCATGCGCGGCAACCAGCGCGACTGGGTGAAAAACCAGACGATCTCGACCGCCACCGAGACGGCCCACAACAAGCCGATCATGGTTTTGCTGTAACCCAGCGAATCGAGGTAAAGCGAGAAAAAAACGTACACCCCAATGTGCGACAGCACATGGAAAAACGTGGAAGAGAAAAACCAAAATACCGGCTTTTGGCGCAAGACAGGCCATACAGGGACATGCGCATCCGTGTGGTGGGTGGTCTCTTTCAGATCAGGCATCCACCACACACTCAGCAGCACCGCGCCCAGGGTCAACACCGTCCACGCCGGAAAGTGCTGCATGCCAAAGGCCTCGAACCAGGCCCCCGCCGCAAACACCGTGACCAGAAAACCCATGGATCCCCACAGCCGCACCCGCCCATAGCGCTTGGTGTCAAATGCCCCGCCCCGGCTGACCAGGTGGGCCATGGCCGCCTCGCTCATGGGCATCATGGCGCTGGTGTGGGTGAACATGAGCAGCAGCACCAGCCCCAGGCCCAGCGGCCCCCAATCCCCAAACAGCAAGCAAGCCGTGGCAAAGGCCACCCCGGCGCCAATGCGCAGCAACTTGACGCGCTCACCCGTTCGGTCACTGATGGCGCCCCAGGCGTACGGGGCAAACAAACGGGTGGTGGCCTGCACAGCCGTCAGCACGCTGATGGTCAGCAAGCTCAAGCCCATGTCTTGCAGCCACAGCGGCAAATACGGGTTGAAAAACCCGATGTGAGCAAAGTAACTGGCCGACAAGGCGGCAAAAGGCCAAAGCTGACGGCGTGACGTCATGCCTTAGGGCTTGGTCGCAGCGATCGGGGCCTGCGCGTGCTCGACATCGCCGCACTGGGCGCGGTGCTGCAAGGCGTGCTCCATGACGACCAGGGCCAACATGGCTTCTGCAATCGGCGTGGCGCGGATGCCCACGCAGGGGTCGTGGCGACCTTTGGTGATGACTTCGGTGGGCTGACCGCTTGAGTCGATCGAATCGCGGGCAATCAGGATCGAGCTGGTGGGCTTGATGGCGATCGACACTTCGATGTCTTGTCCGGTGCTGATGCCGCCCAGCACGCCGCCCGCGTTGTTGCCCACAAAGCCCTCGGGTGTGAGCGTGTCGCCCGCCATGCTGCCTTTTTGCATGACGCAGCCAAACCCTGCACCGATCTCCACGCCCTTGACGGCGTTGATGCCCATCATGGCAAAGGCGATGTCGGCGTCGATCTTGTCAAACAGCGGCTGACCCAGGCCCACAGGCACGCCACGCGCCACCAAGCGCAACCGCGCACCGCACGAATCGCCCGACTTGCGCAGCGCGTTCATGTAGTCCTCCAGCGCCGACACATCGGCCACTGGGGCAAAAAACGGGTTGTTCGGCACATGGTCCCAGCTCTCAAAGCCAATCGGCACCTCGCCGATCTGGGTCATGCAACCGACAAAAGTGGTACCAAACTTTTCCTTGAGCCACTTCTTGGCCACTGCGCCTGCGGCCACCATGGGGGCCGTCAAGCGCGCCGACGAGCGACCACCGCCCCGTGGGTCGCGCAGGCCGTATTTGCGCCAATAGGTGTAGTCGGCATGACCAGGACGGAAGGTTTGCAGGATGTCGCCATAGTCCTTGCTGCGCTGGTCGGTGTTGTGGATCAGCAGGCAAATCGGGGTGCCGGTCGTCAGGCCTTGGTAAACGCCCGAGAGAATCTGCACCGCATCGGGCTCGTTGCGCTGGGTCACGAATTTGCTGGTGCCAGGGCGGCGGCGGTCCAGATCAGGCTGGATGTCGGCCTCGCTCAAGGGCATGCCGGGGGGGCAGCCGTCGATCACGCAGCCGATGGCTGGGCCGTGGGACTCACCAAAGTTGGTGACGCTGAATAGGTTTCCGAAGGTATTGCCGCTCATGGGGTCGGATTATCCCAGAGCGGGCTCACACCGCTGCAACAGGCTTCACTGCTTGGCGTTTCCCGCGTCTGAAGAGGAAGCGTCGGGCCAATCACGGATGTAGGCTTTGAGCATGGTGTTTTCAAAATTCTGGCTGTCCACCACGGCTTTGGCCACGTCGTAAAAGCTGATCACACCCATCAGCATTTGGTCGTCCATGACCGGCATGTACCGGGCATGGTGCTCCAGCATCATGCGGCGCACCTCGTCGATCTCGGTGGCGCCAGAACAGACCAAGGGCTTGGCTTCCATCGCCTCGCTCACCAAGGTGTTGCCGACTTGCCCACCATTTTTCACAATCTGCTGAATCACCTCACGGAAAGTCAGCATGCCCGACACCTGGCCCCTGTCCATGACCACCAGCGAGCCCAGGTCCTTGTCGGCCATGAAGCTGACCGCGTCCATGAGGGGTTGGTCAGGTTGAGCCGTGAACAGGGTGTTGCCTTTGACGCGCAGGATGTCGCTGACTTGCATGGTGGTTCTCCGGATGGCGAGCGTGTGACGGTGAAGAGGCTTCAATATAGCCCACAATGGCATCTGTGCGTAGCGGTTTGCGCTTTCAGAAAACCCCTTGGAGAGACACCCCACATGCCCGGCTATTCCAACCCTGGCTTTGACACCCTGGCGCTGCATGCCGGGGCTGGCCCCGACCCGACCACCGGCGCGCGCGCCGTTCCTTTGCACCTGTCGACCTCGTTCGTCTTCGAGTCGAGCGACCAGGCCGCCGCCCTTTTCAATCTGGAGCGCGCCGGCCATGTGTACAGCCGCATCAGCAACCCCACCACCGCCGTGCTGGAGCAGCGCATCTCGGCCCTTGAAGGCGGCATCGGTGCCATCACCACCGCCAGCGGCCAAGCGGCGCTGCACCTGGCCATTGCCACCCTCATGGGTGCGGGCTCGCACATCGTGGCCTCCAGCGCTTTGTACGGCGGTTCACACAACCTGCTGCACTACACCCTGAGCCGCTTTGGCATCCGCACCACTTTTGTCAAACCTGGCGATTTGGACGCTTGGCGCGCCGCGGTGCAACCCGACACCAAACTCTTTTTTGGCGAAACCGTGGGCAACCCCGGCATGGACGTGCTGGACATCGAGGCGGTGAGCGCCATCGCGCACGAAGCGGGGGTGCCGCTGCTGGTGGACTCCACCCTGACCTCGCCCTGGCTGATCAAGCCCTTCGACCATGGGGCCGACTTGGTTTACCACTCGGCTACCAAATTTTTGTCGGGCCACGGGACCGTGATCGGCGGCGTGCTGGTCGATGGCGGCAGCTTTGACTGGGAGCGCTCGGGCAAGTTCTCTGAACTGACCGAGGCCTATGCGGGCTTTCACAACATGGTGTTCAGCGAAGAGAGCACCGTGGGCGCGTTTTTGTTGCGGGCTCGGCGCGAGGGCCTGCGCGACTTTGGCGCCTGCCTGAGTCCACACAGCGCCTGGCTGATCCTGCAAGGCATCGAGACCCTGCCCTTGCGCATGGCGCGGCACATGGAGAACACGGCCAAAGTGGTCGAGTTTCTGGCCGCGCACCCGCTGGTCAGCCGCGTGGGCCACCCCATGCTGGAGAGCCACCCCAGCCACGCGCTGGCGCAAAAACTCTTGCCGCGTGGCGCAGGCTCGGTCTTCAGTTTCGACATCGCCGGCAGCCGCCAGCAAGGCCGAGCCTTCATCGAGGCACTCAAGGTCTTCAGCCACCTGGCCAATGTGGGCGATGCCAAGAGCCTGGTGATCCACCCGGCCAGCACCACGCATTTCCGCATGACGGACGAAGCACTGGCCGCAGGCGGCATCGGCCCGGGCACCATCCGCTTGTCAATTGGCCTGGAGGACCCGGCCGACCTGATCGAAGACCTGAAAAAGGCACTCAAAGCGGCAGAGAAAGCAGGAGCCTGACCATGAAAGTCTCCGTTCAAGGCCACGAGCTTTACGCGTACACCGGTGGCAAGCCCTTCAACCCCGTGCAACCCACTGCCGTGTTCATCCACGGCGTGCTCAACGACCACAGCGTCTGGATTTTGCAAACCCGCTACATGGCCCACCACGGCTGGAACGTACTGGCCATCGACCTGCCTGGCCACTGCAAAAGCGAAGGCACACCACCACAAAGTGTGCAAGAAGTCGCCGACACCGTCATAGCTTTGCTCGATGCGCTGCAGATAAAAAAAGCCGCGCTGATCGGCCACAGCTTTGGTTCCCTCATCGCCTTGGAAGCCACAGCCCGCGACACCGCAGCACACCCGGGGCGCGTGAGCCATTTGGTGATGGTGGGCACTGCTTACCCCATGGCTGTGTCCCCCGCATTGCTCGATTTATCGGTCAGCGCCCCGTTCAAAGCGATTGACATGGTCAACAACTTTTCGCATTCCACACTGGCACCGCCCCCCTCTGCCCTGGGCCCCGGCACCTGGCTCTATGGCGGCAGCAAGGCGCTCATGCGCCGGGTGCTGGCCAGCAACACACAGGTCAATGTGTTCCACACCGGCTTCAAGGCCTGCGACGATTACCGAGGCGCAGAAGCTGCCATGCCTCAAGTGCCCTGCCCCACCCTGTTTGTGCTGGGCAATGCCGATCAGATGACGCCGCCCAAAGCGGCGCAAAGCCTGATCGAGCTGTGTGCCAAGCCCAAAGTGGTGAAGCTGCCGGCAGGCCACTCACTGATGACCGAAGCGCCCGAAGGCGTGTTGTTGGCTTTGAAAGATTTTTTGAAGCCATGAACTTCAACACCACGCCCAGCATGGACGCGGCGCGGGCCCAAAAGATCGCCCAAAACCTGGACCTGCGTGCGCTGCCTGCCGATTTCCTGAACAACCCCTACCCGGTCTATGCCGCGCTGCGCGAAACCGAACCCATCAAGCGCATGCCCGATGGTTCGTATTTCTTCACGCGCCATGCCGACTTGGTGGCGGTGTACCGCGACGCCAAGGTCTTCAGCTCTGACAAGCAGGTCGAATTTGGCCCCAAATACAACCACGTGCCTTTCAACCAGCCGCCCTACGCCACATCAAGCGGTGTATCCCCGCTGTTCGAGCACCACACCCACAGCTTGGTCTTCAACGACCCGCCACTGCACACCCGGGTGCGCCGCCTGATCATGGGTGCATTGACCCGCCGCGCCATTGAAGCCATGGAGCCTGGCCTGGTGCTGCTGGTGGACAGCCTGCTGGACAAGATCGCGGCGAAGGGCGGCGGCGACCTGATCGAAGACTTCGCCTCGGCCATTCCGGTGGAGATCATCGGCAACCTGCTGGGCGTGCCGCACGCCGAGCGCGAACCGCTGCGCGGCTGGTCGCTGGCCATTTTGGGGGCGCTCGAGCCCTCGCTCACCCCAGAACAAGAAGCACTGGGTCACCGCAGCGTGAGCGAATTTTTGGCCTATCTGCGCGAGTTGGTGGCGCAGCGCCGCCAACACCCCGGCGACCCGGAAAACGACGTGCTGACCCGGCTGATCCAGGGCGAAAAAGACGACTTCCATGGTGTCGACGCCCTGAGCGAGGTCGAGCTGCTGCACAACTGCGTGTTTTTGCTCAACGCCGGACACGAGACCACCACCAACCTGATCGGCAACGCGCTCATCAGCCTGCAGGAATGGCCCGAGCAGCGCGAAGAATTGAAGGCCGACCTGAAAGAAGCCGCCACCGACGAAGTGCGCGAACAGATCATGGGCCTGGCGGTGGATGAATTTTTGCGCTTTGAATCGTCCAACCAACTGAGCAACCGCCGCGCCCTGCAAGCCACGCAGGTCAACGGTTTCGATTTGCCAGCAGGGGCCTTGGTCACGCTGTGCATCGGCGCGGCCAACCGCGACCCGGCCGTGTACGAGAGCCCCGAACAACTGGACCTGCGCCGCACTGGCAACAAGCACTTGGCTTTTGGCTTCGGGGTGCACCAGTGTGCGGGTTTGAGTTTGGCGCGTTTGGAGGGGCGCATCGCCATCGGGCGGTTTTTGCAGCGTTTTCCCGATTACCAGCTGACGCAAGCCCCGGTTCGCGGCGGCCGGGCGCGCTTTCGCGGCTTTTTGCAGGCGCCATTTTCGATCCGATCCACCCCTGGAGACACACCATGAACCCCGCTGAAACACCTGCACCCCGGCACGCCAGCTTTGCCGAGTTCTACCCCTTCTACTTGAGCGAACACAGCGACCGCACCTGCCGCCGCATGCATTTTCTGGGCAGCAGCTTGAGCCTGATGTGTCTGGCCATGTTGGCCATCACGGGCAAACCGCAATACTTTTTATACGCCTTGCTGTGCGGCTATGGCTGCGCCTGGATCGGGCACTTTGTGTTCGAGAAAAACAAACCCGCCAGTTTCAAACGCCCACTCTACAGCTTCATGGGCGACTGGGTGATGTACCGCGACATGTGGCGTGGGAGAGTCAGTTTTTAAACAGTTGCACCAGCCGAATCTGGTCCAGCCCGGTTTGCAGCCACAGCGGGTCAGTGGGCGAAGCTCGCAGCACCAGCAAACGATCGGCCAGCGGGGCCACACTGGCCATGGCGGGGTCCACCAGCAACACCAGACGGGCTTGACCCAGGTCGTTTTGCTCGCTCAATCGGCCCACCCAATCCAAGCTTTGCAGCACCGCCAGCACTTGACGCAACTCGTCCGTTTCAACCCTCAAAAACGCGGCCAACTCGTCAACGCTGCGCCCACGTCGCTCGGTGACTTTGGCAGCATTCAACTCGGCCAGCACCTCCAAAGCGAGCCTGAATGACCACCCAGCGCCTTCGGGTTTTCGCCATGCCTGGCGCCCCAACTCGGGCAGACTGCTCGCGAGCACCGCACCCAGCAAAACCAGCAGCCAGGTCACATAAATCCAGACCAGCAAAATCGGGACCGCGGCAAAAGCGCCATACACCAGCGAATAGGTGGGTACCTCCAGCAGGTAAAAAGCCATCAATTTTTTGGCCACCTCGAGCGAAACCGCCACCAAAAATCCGGCCGTGATGGCATGCCGCCAGCGCACCCGGGTGTAGGGCACATAGAAATACAAACCGCTCACACAAGCGGTGAGCATCAAAAACTCAAACCCGTCCAACAGCCAACGTGTCGAACCGGGCAAAACATTCACCACATCGCGCGAAGCCGTGACCACAAAAGACGTGGCGGCCAAACTGCTGCCCAACAGCAAAGGGCCCAGCGTGATGGCCGACCAATACAGCAGCACCCGCTGCGGCAAGGGCCGTTGACGCTGCAAGCGCCAAATTTGGCCCAAAGTGCGTTCGATCGTCACCATCAAAAACACAGCCGACAGCAGCACGGCCAACAACCCGGCTGTGCCCAGCCGACTGGCCTTGAGCGAGAACTGGGTGAGGTAACTGAGCACTTGGCGGCCGATGCTCTCGGGCACCAGGCTCTCAATCAGCCAGCGCTGGATCGTGTCCTGGAACTTGCCAAACATCGGAAAGGCCGAAAACACCGCCAAGCCCACCGCAAACAGCGGCACCATGGCCAACACCGTGGTGAAGGTGAGCGAACTGGCGCTGACACCCAAACGCGCATCGCGAAAGCGCTCGGCCAGCACGGCACCCATTTGTCGCCAGGGAAAAACCGACACCTCTTGCCACCACAGCCCGGCATGGGCACGCAAAGAGGTTTTGTTCAAGGAGGAAGGCATGCCCGGTATGATGCCACCGCAATGAACACGAACCACGAAACCAGCCCCCGCCCCCCCGAAGAATCTGCTGCGCCAGCAGGCCTGGCCACCACCCGCTGGTTGGCCGTGGGCAGCCTGTTGGGCCTGATTGTCCTGGGGCTGGCCTGGGAACTTTGGCTGGCCCCGCTGCGCGAAGGTGGCTCTTGGTGGGCCATCAAGGTGCTGCCTTTGTGCATCCCCATGGCCGGATTATTGAAAAACCGCATGTACACCTACCGCTGGGTCAGCATGCTGGTTTGGTTGTACTTCACCGAAGGGGTGGTTCGCGCCTGGGGCGATGCCTGGCCCTCTTCGGGCTTGGCCATGCTGCAAACCTTGCTGTGCACCACCTTGTTTGTGGCCTGCGCCCTGCATGTCCGCATCCGTTTCAAGGCGGCCAAAGCCACTGGCAATTTTGTCCCCGTCCCCCGAGACTGAACACCATGAGCATCCCCTTGCCCTACCCACTGCTTGAAGAGCTGCGCGAAATTTGTGGCGCAGCGAACGTTCTGACGCACGAAGACCCCGCCACCGACTTGAGCCCTTGGGAACAAGACTGGCGCAAACGCGTAAGCGGCCGAGCCTTGGCCGTGGTCAGGCCAGGCGACACGGCGCAAGTGGCGGCTGTGGTCAAAGCCTGCGCCGCACACCAAACACCCATCGTGCCGCAAGGCGGCAACACGGGCTTGGTGGTGGGCGGCATCCCCGACAACTCGGGTCAGCAAATCGTGCTGAGCCTGACCCGCATGAATGCGGTGCGCGTCATCGACCCAGCCAACCTGACGATCACCGTAGAAGCCGGTTGCGTGCTGCAAAACCTGCAAACGGCTGCCGAGCAAGCCGGATTTTTGTTCCCATTGAGCTTGGGCGCCGAAGGCAGCTGCACCATCGGTGGCAACCTGGGCACCAACGCAGGCGGCACGCAAGTGGTGCGCTACGGCAACACCCGCGAGCTGTGCCTGGGCCTGGAAGTCGTCACCGCACAAGGCGAGATCTGGCACGGCCTAACCGGTCTGCGCAAAGACAACACCGGGTATGACCTGCGCAACCTGATGATTGGCAGCGAAGGCACACTGGGCATCATCACAGCCGCCACCATGAAGCTCTACCCCCAACCCGCCGCTCAACTGACCGCTTGGGCCGCCGTGCCCAGCATGGAAGCGGCCGTTGAACTGCTGGGTCTGGCGCACCAACGCCTGGGGCCGGGCCTCACGGGCTTTGAGGTCATGGGCCAATTTGCCCTGAGCTTGGTGGACAAGCACTACCCCCATCTGCGCGTGCCGCTTTGGAAGGACACGCCTTGGTGCGTGCTGCTGGAAAACTCCGACAGCGAGAGCGAACAACACGCCCGCACCCAGTTTGAAGCCTTGCTGGAAACCGCCATGGAACAGGGCTGGGTGAGCGATGCGGTGGTCGCCGAAAACCTCACACAAGCCAAAGGCCTGTGGCACATCCGCGAAAGCATCACTTTGGCCCAAGTGCAAGAAGGCCAAAACATCAAGCACGACATCAGCATCCCGGTCTCACGCATCCCGGCCTTTGTGGCCGAGACTGATGCCCTGCTGGAACGTGAGGTGCCTGGCGTGCGCTTGGTCGACTTTGGGCACTTGGGTGACGGCAACCTGCACTACAACGTGCAAGCGCCCGAAGCGTCTGACAGCAAAGCCTTTGTGATCGCCTTCGAGGACAAGATCAACACCTTGGTGTTCGACAAGGTCAAACTTTATGGCGGCTCCATCAGCGCCGAGCATGGCGTAGGCGCACAAAAAGTGAACAAACTGCCCTTGTACAAAGACCCCACCGCGCTGGCCATGATGCGCGCCGTCAAGCAGGCGCTGGATCCGCAGAACATCCTGAACCCGGGGCGGGTTTTGATTTAATTGAAGGGCGATAGCCCCAGACTGAGGGCCGAAAATGGCTTTGCCACATTCGCCTCAGCGTAAGACCCATTCACCATGAGATTTGATGGCCTGGTACATGGCATCGGGCGCCAAATCCAAGTTTCCGGGCCATGCCACGGCGCCACCGTCGATGAATGCCTGTTGAAAAATTGATGGATCTTTGAGGGCAGCAAATACGCCCGTCAAATGGCTTGCCTCAAATTGGACTTTGCCCACAGTCCCATCGGCAAACTCAACCTTGAGCGCCAAAGGTGCTACAGGTTTGACATCGATAACGTCCCAATCCATGCTCGTCCTCATTTCAATGGTGCGATGGGTTTGGGCTGCTGCTTTTCCCTGCACAAACGCCAATCTTCCAACAATTCCTGCTGATGCAATTCAGCCCAATCCAGAACCAATTCTTGCGCCCTTCGAGGCAACTCTCCACCGGAAATCGTGAGCATCGCAATATCCACCGTTGCCTTGTACTCAGCGTATTGCAATGGCAATAAATTTAAATATTTATTACTCATTAAAAAAATTAATCCTAAATCATAGGCGGGAGCTGAGCTGAGCTGAGCTGAGCTGAGCTGAGCTGAGCTGAGCTGAGCTGAAGCGCTCAAGCACTCGAAATCACTTCACAACCGCCGCATCGCTCAGCCTTTTGAGCAAAGCAGCGCGCCGACTTTGCACCACGGCCGATTGCACCAGGGCTTTGCTCTCTTCGAAACCGGGCACTTGGAAGGGGCGCTTGGCGTTTAACTTGACCACATGCCAATAAGGCCCTACCTGGATGGGCGCAGCCGACACCGCACCTGGGGCCAGATTGACCACCACATTGGAGATGGCGGGCGCAATCTGGTCAGGCAGGAACCATCCCAACTCACCGCCCTTGTCTTTGCTCGGGTCCATCGATCGGGCTTTGGCCGTGGCATCAAAGGCCTGACCTGAGCGCAACGCTGTCATCACCGAGCGGGCATCTGCTTCGGTGGCCAGCGCAATGGTCGAAATCTGAAACTGCTGCAGCTCACCCGCGGCCTTCAAGGCTTTGACCTGGCGCTCGTATTCGGTTTTGAGCTCTGCGTCCGTGATCGGGTTCTTGGTTAACTCGTCGTTGAGCACCAAATCAATCAGCAGGTTTTGGCGCATCGTCTGCAAGGCGTCTTGGGTGGCGGGCAATTTGTCCAAGCCCCGCTTTTGCGCCTCTTGGGTCATCAGCTCACGCGCCACCAGTTCCTGCCTGAGCGCAGCTCGCAATTCGGGGGTGTCCCTTTGGCCTTGGGCCACATTGGCTTGGACGTTGCGATCCATCAGGCGAGCAGCGATCGCCACGCCGTTCACCACGGCCACAGGGGTGTCATTGGCCTGCGCTCCGAAAACCATCCACAACCCGGCCAGCAAAGCCGCCTTATTCATGAGGCTTGGGTATAAAACTTTCATATTCACGACTCAACATTCAACTGAAGGAGGCATAAGCATAGCGCCTGGCGGGTGCCTTAAACTTAATCCCCATGAACACTCCTGCCAATCCCCGCCCCATCCGCAGCCAATACGAAGACTTCATGCGCCATGTCTACACGACGGGGGTGCAAAAAGGTGACCGCACCGGCACCGGCACGCGCAGTGTGTTTGGGCACCAAATGCGCTTTGACCTGAACGAAGGCTTTCCGTTGGTGACCACCAAAAAGGTGTTCTTACGGGCCATCATCGTGGAACTCTTGTGGTTTTTGCGCGGCGACAGCAATGTGAAGTGGCTGCAAGAGCGCGGCTGCACCATTTGGGACGAGTGGGCTCGCGAAGACGGTTCGCTCGGACCCGTTTATGGTGTGCAATGGCGCAGCTGGCCTACCCCGGGTGGCGGCCACATCGACCAGATGCAGCAGGTCATGGACACCCTCAAAAACAACCCGGACAGCCGACGCATCATCGTGAACGCCTGGAACGTGGCCGAGCTCGACCAGATGGCGCTCATGCCCTGCCATGCTTTCTTTCAGTTCTATGTGGCGCCGCCCCAAAAAGCGGGCGACAAACCCAAGCTCAGCTGCCAGCTCTACCAGCGCAGCGCCGACATCTTTTTGGGTGTGCCCTTCAACATCGCCAGCTACGCCTTGTTGACCCACATGGTGGCCCAGCAGTGCGACATGGACGTGGGCGACTTCATCTGGACGGGTGGTGACTGCCACATTTACAGCAACCACCACGAACAGGTCGAGCTGCAACTGAGCCGTTCGCCCATGGCCTACCCCACGCTCAACATCAAGCGCAAGCCAGCCTCCATCTTCGATTACGAATTTGAAGACTTCGAGGTGCTGGGCTACGAATGCCACCCTGCCATCAAAGCGCCTGTCGCTGTCTGAGGCGGGGAACGATGAAGTTGCACCTGATTTACGCCCGTGCCCGCAACGGCACGATTGGCAAAGACAACCAGATGCCCTGGCACCTGCCCGAAGACCTGGCGCACTTCAAGCGTGTCACGCTGGGTCAGCCGGTCATCATGGGCCGCAAAACTTGGGATTCACTGCCTGCACGCTTTCGGCCCTTGCCGGGTCGCGTCAACATCGTGATCACCCGCCAGAGCGACTGGCAAGCCGAAGGCGCTTTGCGTGCGGCTTCCATCGAAGACGCCACGCGCCAGTGCGGCGATGCGCCCGATGCATGGATCATGGGCGGTGCCGAAATTTACCGCCAGGCCGAACCCTTGGCCAGCACAGCAGTGGTGACCGAGATCGAAGCCGACTTTGAAGGCGATGCCTTCGCGCCCGAGTTGTCCGCTGGCTGGAATGAAGTGCAGCGCGAAGCCCATGTGGCGGCCAATGGTTTGCGCTTCAGCTTCGTCACCTACCAACACCAACGCACTCCCAAACCATGAAGATCGCCACCTGGAATGTGAACTCTTTGTCGGTGCGCCTGCCGCAAGTTTTGGACTGGCTGGCGGCGCAAAAAGAGTCCGGTGGCATCGATGTGCTGGCCTTGCAAGAGCTCAAGCTGACCGACGACAAATTCCCCATCGCGGCTTTGCAAGAGACGGGTTACCAAGCCCATTGGTTCGGCCAAAAAACCTACAACGGCGTGGCCCTGATCTCGCCTGCCATGGGCACCGAAGTGGTCAAAAACATCCCCGGTTTTGAAGACGACATGTCGCGCGTGATCGCCGCCACCTACTCTGACGGTGCGGGCGCTTCAGTTCGGGTCATTGGCGCGTACTTCCCCAATGGCCAAGCACCCGACAGCGACAAGTTTGTCTACAAGATGCGCTGGCTCGATGCCCTGCGCGACTGGGTCGGCAGCGAAATGCAAAAACACCCGAACCTGGTGCTGCTGGGCGACTACAACATCACCTTTGACGAACTCGACATGTGGGACCCGGTGGGCCTGAAAGACACGATCCACTGCACGGTGGCCGAGCGCGATAAGCTGCAGGCCTTGATCGACCTGGGCCTGACCGACAGCTTTCGCCTGTTTGAGCAGCCCGAAAAAAGCTACAGCTGGTGGGACTACCGCGAGTTTGCGTTTCGACGCAACCGGGGCTTGCGCATCGACCACATTTTGATTTCGCCAGCCCTCAAGGCCCGCGCCAAGGCTTGCGTGATCGACCGCGCCCCGCGCAAAAACGAGCGCCCCAGCGACCACGCGCCGGTGGTCTTGACCCTGGACTGAATCAAGCGGCCTGCGGCATCAAAAACTCGCGGCTGATGCGCCCGCCCAGCACATTCACCCGCTCCAAAAACTGCGTCAGGTAGGCATGCAGGCCGGTGGCCAGGATCTCGTCGATGCGGCCAAAAGCCAGCTCTGCGCGCAAACGGCCTGCGTGGCGCAGGGTGTCGCTGTCGGCGTCGTGCGAGACCAGCTTGAGGTTGGCCACCACCTCGTTCAAGCTGGCGTGCAGCGAGCGCGGCATGTCGGGCCGCAAGATCAACAATTCGGCCACCCGCTCGGGTCGGATCACGTCGCGGTAGACCTTGCGGTAGACCTCAAAGCCGCTGACGCTGCGCAAGATCGCGCTCCAGTGGTAGAAGTCGTATTCCTGCGCCACCTCGGGCACGGAGCCTTCTTGAG
>NZ_JBBAPF010000009.1:0-104212 GCF_040400975.1 Limnohabitans sp.
GAATCGGACCCGCGACCTCTCCCTTACCAAGGGAGTGCTCTACCACTGAGCCACAAGGGCAAAACTCCTGACAAACTCACCGGCAGACTGGAGCGGGAAACGGGAATCGAACCCGTGTCATTAGCTTGGAAGGCTAAGGTTCTACCATTAAACTACTCCCGCACTGATTGAACCGCACGAGTGAATGCGGAGCCAATGCTTGGAAACCATTTCCAATTGCTCAAATCAAGCCGGCTTTCGCCAGTTTGCTGGTGGAGGAGACTGGATTCGAACCAGTGTAGGCGTAAGCCAACAGATTTACAGTCTGCCCCCTTTAGCCACTCGGGCACCCCTCCAGAAGCGAGTCTTAGATTATGCCATCTTTTTGTGACCGAGCGCAATTGAGCGCTCAACTTTTCACCAGGCGATGGGTTTTCTACCGGTTTGCGCCGCAAAAAGCTGGGCGCTGGCGAAATGCCCGCAACCCACAAAAGGCAAGGGCGGGCGCGAAGCGGACAGTGGCGAGGGGTGATTGGCCTGGAGGATCAAATGCCGAGCTGAACCCGCCACGGCTTCCACCACTTTTTTCTTGGTCTGCGCGTGCGCGCCCCACAACATGAACACAACAGGCTTGGGGCTTTGGGCCACAGCGGTGACCAGAGCATCGGTCAACACCTCCCAGCCCCAACCGGCGTGGCTGCCGGCCTGTCCCGCCCCCACAGTCAAGCAGGTGTTGAGCAGCAAAACGCCCTGCTGAGCCCAGTGCACCAAGGACCCGTCAGCGGGAGTTGGCACCCCAAGGCTTTGCTGAAGCTCCTTGAAGATATTGCGCAAACTGGGCGGGATGCGCACCCCAGGCGCAACCGAAAAAGCCATGCCATGCGCCTGACCCGGGCCATGGTATGGGTCTTGACCCAATATGACGACACCGACTTGGTCCAGGGGTGTCAATCTGAGCGCTTTCAATGGATCGGGCGGGTAAATGGTTTGACCTGCCAATAAAGCCTCGTTGAGGCGCGCAGACAAAGCCCGCCCTGGCTCACTGCTCAAGAAGCCCTGCACGAGCGGGGTCCAACCCGCATCCAAGGCCGACAGGTCTGGCGGCCAGTTTGCCAATCGATCGGCCCCCAAGGGGGTATCGCCCCAATCTAGCACTTGCTGAGCCACGCCAACTGGCATCAGGCAAAGAGCTTGGCCAAAGCCTCACCCGGCTCGTCCGCCCGCATGAAGGCCTCACCCACCAAAAAGGCATGGACCTTGGCCTCGCGCATGCGGCGAACATCGTCGGGCGTTTGAATCCCGCTTTCGGTGATCAACAGGCGATCAGCAGGCACGTCGGGCAACATGTCCAAAGTGGTCTGCAGTGAAACATCGAAGGTTTTCAGGTTGCGGTTGTTGATGCCGACAAGACGGGTTTTGAGTTTCAGCGCTCGGTCCAGTTCGGCGCGGTCATGCACTTCAACCAACACCGCCATGTCCAAGCTGCGTGCCACGGCCTCCATATCAGCCATCTGGGCATCGTCCAAACAAGCAGCAATGAGCAAAACCGCATCGGCGCCCATGGCCCTGGCTTCATAGATTTGGTAGGCATCGATCATGAAGTCTTTGCGCAAGACCGGCAGGTCACAACTGGCACGCGCCTGCTTGAGGTAATCGACGCTGCCTTGGAAAAACTGTTTGTCGGTCAGCACCGACAAGCAAGCGGCGCCGAATTCGGCATAGCTCTGGGCGATATCGGCCGGAATGAACTCGGCCCGCAAAACGCCCTTGGAGGGACTGGCTTTTTTGATTTCGGCAATCACCGCCGCTTGACCCGCAGCGATCTTGGCACGCATGGCGCCCTCAAAGTCTCGCGTGAGGACTCGGCTTTCTGCATCGGCCCGCACCACCTCCAAGGGCTTGTGCCTGAGTGAGGCGGCCACTTCTTCACGCTTGACCGCCACAATTTTGTCCAAGATGTCCGTCATGTCTTTTCTTTCTGTCTGGGCTCTGAGGCACCAATGGGCTGATTGGAAGCTGCACTCAAGCAGTTCTTTGGCCAAAGGCCACAAATTGCGCCAACTTGGCTTTGGCAGCGCCCGATTCGATGGCCACCCTGGCGCGGTCGAGGCCGTCTGCGATGCTGCTGGCCACATTGGCCGCATACAAGGCAGCGCCCGCATTGATCATGACAATGTCGCGCGCTGCGCCGGCCTGATTGTCCAGCACCCCACGCAACATGGCCATTGACTCCTCGGGCGTGTCCACTTTCAAGGCGCGGTTGCTGGACATGGTCAGGCCAAAGTCTTCCGGGTGGATTTCGTATTCGGTGATCTGGCCGTTTTTGAGCTCGCCCACCAAGGTGGCAGCACCCAGGCTGATCTCGTCCATGCCGTCGCGCCCATAAACCACCACCGCATGCTCCGCCCCCAAGCGTTGCAGGGCTCGCACCTGAATGCCCACCAGGTCGGAGTGGAACACGCCCATCAAAATGTTGGGCGCGCTGGCGGGGTTGGTCAGAGGTCCGAGGATGTTGAACATCGTGCGCACACCCAGCTCTTTGCGCACAGGGGCCACGTTTTTCATGGCAGGGTGGTGGTTGGGCGCAAACATGAAGCCAATGCCCACCTCTTCAATCGAGCGCGCAATCTGCTCTGGCGACAAATGGATGTTGCCACCCAAAGCCTCGACCACATCGGCGCTGCCAGACTTGCTGCTCACGCTGCGGCCGCCGTGCTTGGCGGTTTTGGCACCGGCAGCCGCGGCCACGAACATGGCGCATGTCGAAATGTTGAAGGTGTGCGCACCATCGCCACCCGTTCCGACGATGTCGACCAGATGCCGCGGGTCGGCCACATGCACCTTGTTGGAAAACTCGCGCATCACTTGCGCAGCAGCCGTGATCTCGCCAATCGTTTCTTTTTTCACGCGCAAACCCGTGAGCAACGACGCCATCATGACGGGTGACAACTCACCATTCATGATCATGCGCATGATGTGCAGCATCTCGTCATGGAAAATTTCGCGGTGCTCGATGGTGCGCTGCAGAGCTTCTTGAGGGGTGATGGGCATGGCGTCGTCCTAAGGGGGATAGATTTTCAATAGATACCTGTGGAGGATGATCCTGCACCTTGACTTGCCAATGGCTGGGCCATGAAGCGGCGAATGCAAGCGATGGCGAAGTCGACGCCTGCAGCGTCCACATCCAGATGCGTCACAAAACGCAGACCGATCAAACCTGTGGCCAAAACACCCTGGGCTTTGAGTTCGGCCAACAAGGCGGGGCCTCGGCCATCGGCCACATCCACAAACACGATGTTGGTTTGCGCAGAACGCACGCTCAGGCCCGGCAGGCCTTGCAAGCCCTGCGCCAGTCGCTGCGCCAGCGCATGGTCATCGGCCAATCGGTCGATGTGGTGATCCAATGCGTGCAAAGCACCAGCGGCCAACAAGCCAGACTGTCGCATGCCGCCGCCCAAGGCCTTGCGCCAGCGCAAAGCCTTGGCGACCAACTCATGCGAGCCGCACAAGGCAGATCCCACAGGCGCGCCCAAGCCCTTGCTGAAACACACGGACACACTGTCGAAGTGGTCGACGATGCGGCGCACGCTGGCCGTGACAGCTCCACCTTCGGCCTGTGCCACAGCGGCATTGAACAAGCGTGCGCCATCCAGATGCACGGCCAAGCCATGCTTCCGTGCCAAGCCTGTGGCTTGCGCCAGGTAGTCTTGCGACATGGGGTGGCCGTTCCAGGTATTTTCGAGCGCCAGCAGACGGGTGCGGGCAAAGTGGCAATCGTTGGGCTTGATGGCTGCGGCAATGTCGGCCAGAGACATTTCACCCGAATTGTTTTGCGCCAAGGGCTGCGGCTGGATGCTGCCCAGCACCGCCGCGCCCCCACCCTCATAGCGGTAGGTGTGGGCGTTTTGCCCCACGATGTACTCGTCGCCCCGCTCGCAGTGCGCCATCAAGGCGCACAGGTTGCTCTGCGTCCCGGTCGGCATGAACAGCGCCGCTGCTTTGCCGGTGATTTGCGCGATGCGTTCTTGCAAGGCGTTGACCGTGGGGTCATCGCCAAACACATCGTCCCCCAAGGGGGCGTTCATCATGGCTTCGCGCATGGCTGCGGTGGGCTGGGTGACGGTATCGCTGCGCAGATCAATGGGTCTGTTCATGGACGCACCAAAAAGTTTTTGAGCATGGCGTGGCCGTGCTCGGTCAGGATGGATTCGGGGTGAAACTGCACGCCTTCGATGTCGAGCTCGGTGTGGTGCACGCCCATGATCTCGCCGTCATCGGTCCAGGCGGTGACTTTCAGGCAGGGCGGACAACTGGCCCGCTCAATGGCCAGGGAATGGTATCGGTTGACGGTGAATTTTTCAGGCAAACCCGCGAACACGCCTTCTTGCGTGGTGGTGATGACACTGGTCTTGCCGTGCATCAACTCTTGCGCGCGAACAATCTTGCCGCCAAAGGCCGCACCAATGCTTTGGTGCCCCAGGCACACGCCCAGAATGGGCAACTGGCCCGCGAAGTGCCGGATAGCCGCCACGGAAATGCCTGCCTCTGCAGGTGAACATGGGCCAGGCGAGATCACCAAACGCTCGGGCTGGCGGGCCGCAATGCCCTCAAGCGTGATTTCATCGTTGCGAAAGACTTCGACCTCCGCGCCCAGTTCACCGAAGTACTGCACGATGTTGAAGGTGAAAGAGTCGTAGTTGTCGACCATCAGGAGTTTGATTTTTTTCGCCATGTTCACTCCAAGCCTTCTTCCACCAACTCGCTGGCCCTCAACAAGGCACGCGCCTTGTGCTCGGTTTCGCGCCATTCCATCTCGGGCACAGAATCGGCCACCACCCCCGCAGCAGCTTGCACATACAGCGTCTGGTCCTTGATGACGGCGGTGCGGATCGCAATCGCCACATCCATGTCGCCGGCATAGCTGATGTAGCCACAAGCGCCGCCGTAGATGCCGCGCTTGACGGGCTCGAACTGGTCGATCAACTCCATAGCGTGTACCTTGGGCGCGCCTGTCAGCGTGCCCGCCGGGAAGGTGGCTTTGAGCACGTCCATGTTGCTCATGCCCTGATTGAGCAGGCCCTCGACGTTGCTCACGATGTGCATGACGTGGCTGTAGCGCTCAACCACAAAAGCCTCGGTGACCTTGACGGAGCCAATTTGAGCGATGCGGCCAATGTCGTTGCGGGCCAGATCGATCAGCATCACATGCTCGGCCCGCTCTTTGGGGTCGTTGATCAGTTCCTGCTCGGCAGCCGTGTCCTTTTCGGGTGTCGCACCCCGGGGACGTGTGCCCGCCAAAGGACGGATGATGACTTTGGCGCCCTCTTCAGTTTGCTCCTGGCGCACCAAAATTTCTGGGCTGGCCCCGACGACATGGAAGTCGCCGAAGTTGTAGAAGTACATGTAGGGGCTGGGGTTGAGCGAACGCAGCGCACGGTACAAGGACAGCGGGCTTTCGGTGTAGCGCTTTTTGATGCGCTGACCCACCTGCACCTGCATGAAATCGCCCCCGGCGATCAGCTCTTTGGCTTTTTCAACCGCGGCGATGTAATCGGCCTTTGGAAAGTCACGCTCAGCCGGGTAAGACTGAGAGGGTTTGACCACCGGAGCGCTGACCGAGTATTTGAGCTGCTCTTTCAAATCGCGCAGGCGTTTTTTCGCACCCACATAGGCCTCGGGCGTGCCCGGATCAGCATAAACAATCAGGTAAAGCTTGCCTGACAAGTTGTCGATCACCGCCAGTTCTTCGCATTGCAGCAACAAGATGTCGGGCGTGCCCAAGGTGTCGGGCGGGCAGGATTTTTCGAGTTTTTTCTCGATATAACGGACGGCGTCGTAACCAAAATAGCCTGCCAAGCCGCCACAAAAACGTGGCAAACCGGGGCGCAAGGCCACCTTGAAACGCTTTTGGTACGCCTCAATGAAGTCCAGCGGGTTGCCCGTGGCCGTTTCGATGACCGCGCCATCGCGCACCACTTCGGTTTTGGCATCAGCCCCAAAGCCACTGGCGCGCAACAAGGTGCGGGCCGGCAGACCGATGAAGCTGTATCGGCCAAAACGCTCGCCACCCACCACGGATTCCAACAAGAAACTGTATTGGCCGTTGTCCTTGGTGTGCGCCAGCTTCAGGTACAGCGATAAAGGGGTTTCCAAATCCGCAAAGGCTTCCAGCATGAGTGGAATGCGGTTGTAGCCTTGACTGGCCAGGCTTTTGAATTCAAGTTCGGTGATCATGGGCAAGAGCCTCCAAAGCGCTCAGCGACCTCTGGCGAGGTGCTTTCATTCATCCAGGTGCCCAGTCATCTTGCGAATGAAGCTGGGCGCGGGTGGCGGGCAAGGCCGCACGGTCGGTGGGGTCAGGCTGGCCGACGCCAGGGCCAGGCTCCCCGGCCTTCCGCAGGGGAATGGCTCGGCAGGCTGGCTGCGCTGGAATGATGATGGAGGATGCACATGGTGTTGCGAGTGTAGCAAAGCCCTAAGGCACAGCGGCGGACACGCCAGCAGGCACTTTGGTCGAATGGTCAAGCCTTCATGCGCGCAGGCAAATCGGCCAAGCTGTCCAGCCAAGCAGCCGCAGGCGTGTCTTGAACAGGTTGGCCATGGTTGTAGCCGTAGGTCACCAGTACCACAGGACATCCTGCAGCGTGAGCCGCCTGGGCATCGTTGCTTGAGTCGCCGACCATCAGGGTCCTGGCCACAGGGCTGCTCAAGGCTTCGCAGGTTTTCAGAATCGGTAAAGGGTCGGGCTTTTTGCGCTCGAAACTGTCCCCTCCAAACACGGGGCCAAAAAAGTGTGCAAGTGACTTTTCTTTCAGCAAGTCCTTTGCAAAGCCCAAGGGCTTGTTGGTCAGACAGGCCATGGGCATGCCCCGGGCGGCCAAAGACTCCAGCGCCTCCAGGGCGCCAGGGTAGACATTGGCAAACTGGCCGTTGATGTCCAGGTAGTGGTGTTGGTAACGTTGCCAAGCGCGATCGAACAGGGCGTCTACCGACAGCGCTGGACAAGCCTGGCCCACCCCTTTGACTTCGGGCCGGTTGATTTGATGCGCCAGCAAGGTGCGGATCAGGTGCTCGGAGCCTTTGCCGATGGTTTGCTCGATGAGCGCGTCCGACACCGGCGGCAAGTCCAGATCGGCCATGGTGCGGTGCAAGGCCACCTGGAAATCGCCCAAGGTGTGCACCAAGGTACCGTCCAGATCAAAGATGACCGCGTCAATCTGCATCAAATGCTGCATATCGGTTGACACCAATTCAAGACAAAGCCACGCGCATCTGATCGATCACGGCCTTGTAATCGGGCTTGCCAAAAATGGCACTGCCCGCCACAAAGGTGTCAGCCCCTGCATCGGCCACGCGGCGAATGTTGTCGGTTTTGATGCCGCCGTCCACCTCCAGGCGAATGTCGCGGCCACTGCGCTCAATCCATTGGCGCGCCAGCTCAACCTTGCGCAAGGCCGAATCGATGAAACTTTGGCCCCCAAAGCCCGGGTTGACGCTCATGATGAGGATCAGATCGATTTCGTCGATCGTCCACTCCAGCACATCGAGCGGCTCGGCCGGATTGAACACCAATCCAGCCTTCACACCCTTGCTCTTGATGGCCTGGATGCTGCGGTGCACATGCGCGCTGGCGTCCGGGTGAAAGCTGATGAGGTCGGCTCCAGCCTCGGCAAAAGACGCGGCCAACGCATCGACTGGCGAAATCATCAGATGCACATCGATCGGGACAGCCAAACCAGTGGCTGTTTTGGCATGCGGCTTGAGCGCTTGACAAATCATGGGCCCGAAGGTGAGGTTGGGCACGTAATGGTTGTCCATCACGTCGAAATGGATCCAGTCGGCACCAGCATCGACGACGCTTTTGACTTCGTCGCCCAAACGAGCGAAATCAGCCGAGAGAATGGAAGGGGCAATGCGAAAAGTCTTTGTCATCACAGAATTGTCGCAGTTAACATCGGCCCATGTCTGCTTACAACGTTCAAATCGATGTCGTGCCTCAATACGTGGCCGACCAAAGCAAGCCCTTGCAAGAGGTCTTTGCCTTTGCCTACACGGTCACGGTCACCAACACGGGCAAGGTGCCGGTGCAACTGATCTCCCGTCATTGGGTGATTCAGGACGAACGCGGGCACTCCGAAGAGGTCAAAGGTTTGGGTGTCGTCGGTCAGCAACCCCTGCTGCGTCCGGGTGAATCCTTCCAGTACAGCAGTGGCTGCCGCTTGCGAGCCCCCAGCGGCACCATGGGTGGCAGTTATTTCTTTGTGGCAGAAGATGGTCACCGGTTCGACGCGGCCATTGGCACTTTCATTTTGGAATCTTCCAACACCATGCCCACGGGCCGCACCCTGCACTGAGTCCCCCCTTTTGACTTGCGGTTAAGCTCATGGGCATGGGTGAATTTGAGCTGATCGAGCGCTACTTCAAACGTCCTGCACGGCAAGCAGCCGTTGGCATTGGCGACGACTGCGCGGTGTGGACGCCCCGCCCCGGTCACCAGTTGGCTTTTTCGGCCGACATGTTGGTCGAAGGCCGTCACTTTTTGTCCACCGTGTCCCCCCGGTCTTTGGGTCACAAAGCCTTGGCAGTGAACCTCAGCGATTTGGCCGCTTCTGGCGCCACACCCCGTGCTTTTTTGTTGTCGTTGTCATTGCCTCGCGCCGATGAAGACTGGCTGTCGGATTTTTCGCAGGGCCTTTTGGCCTTGGCCGATGCACATTGCTGTGAGTTGATCGGTGGCGACACCACCCGAGGCCCCTTGAACATCGCCATCACGGTGATGGGCGAAATCCCCCATGGGCAAGCCATTTTGCGCAGTACAGCGCAAACAGGAGACGACATTTATGTCAGCGGTCATTTGGGCGATGCCCGACTGGCCTTGGAGGTTTTTCGGGGCCACTTGAGCGTGCCGCAAGCTGTTTTTGACCTGGCCAGAGCCCGCCTGGAAACACCGATACCCCGCATGAGCTTGGGCACTTCTTTGCGCGGTTTGGCCACTGCCATGGCCGACGTCAGCGATGGCTTGCTGGGCGACTTGGGCCACATCCTCAAGGCCAGCGGTGTCGGCGCCCAGTTGAACTTGCCAGCCCTCTCGCAGCTGATGCTCACCCGCCAAGCTTGGGACTGCCCCCGTGAATGCTGGCTGCGCTGCGTGCTGACTGGCGGTGACGATTACGAGCTGGTGTTCACCGCCCCGCCCGCCTTGCAGCACGCGGTGGAAGCGGCCACTTTGGGCAGCGGAACCCCCATCACCCGCATCGGCCGCATCACGTCAGACAGCGGCTTGATACTGATGGACGACAACGGCAATGTTGTGCGCCCTGCATTTTCTTCTTTTGACCATTTCGCATGACGATGAGCGGGCCAATGACCACCCCTGACGTCACCGCCCAACTGGGGCCCGTGCGTGCGACGGCGGGATTCATGCTCAAGCACCCCGCCCATGTGATCGCTTTGGGTTTTGGCTCGGGCCTGTCACCCAAAGCCCCGGGCACGGTAGGCAGCCTTTGGGGCTGGGCGTCTTGGTTGCTGATTCAACACAGCTTGTCTTTGCCGATGCAGGCTGCTTTGATTGGCGCAGCCATCCTCTTGGGCTGGTGGGCCTGCACGGTGACAGCACGAAACATGGGCGTGAGCGACCCCGGCGCGATTGTCTGGGATGAAATTGTGGCCGTCTGGCTGATTTTTTTCATCCTCGCGCCCTCTAGTTTTACAGGTCAACTGGTGGCATTTGTGTTGTTTCGTTTTTTCGATGCTGTGAAACCGGATCCGGTGGCTTGGGCTGACGGTTTGTTCAAGGGATTTGGATGGCGGGGCGGCTGGGGCATCGTCTTTGACGACCTGGTCGCCGCCTTTTGCACCCTTTTTCTCATCGCACTTTGGAGGTCATTTGGATGGCTGATGTGACTTCTATTTTGGCGGATCGGCTCCATTCCTTGCAATGGATGATGGCCACCGCCGAAAGCTGCACAGGTGGCTTGATTGCCGCCCATTGCACCGATTTGCCAGGCTCCAGCCGTTGGTTTGAACGGGGTTTTGTGACCTACTCGAATGCCGCCAAGACCGATTTGCTGGGTGTCCCACCGGATGTGATCGCTGCCGAGGGCGCGGTCAGCGAGGCTGTCGCACGTGCCATGGCGCTGGGCGCTTTCTACCGGACTCCCGCCAAGGTGTCTGTGGCCGTCACGGGTATTGCAGGCCCCGATGGGGGCAGCGCCGACAAACCCGTGGGCACGGTCTGGCTGGCTTGGTGCATCAATGGCCAGGTTCACGCAGAACGGCAAAATTTTGGCGGCGACCGTCAAAGCGTGCGGCACGCCACTGTGGCTCGGGCATTGGAAGGACTGCTGCAAAGGCTGCCCCACGCCACCACCTGAAGGCACCCAAGGCCAAGAAAAATCCATCAAAAAACCCGCTGAAAAGCGGGTTTTTTAATGATCGCAGGCCCTTCATCAGGGTCTGCCGAAAGGGTCAAGCTGCTGCGAGCCAGTACCCAGCGTTGAAAGGGCTGCTCATGCGCAGCGCCAAAGGCGAGACGTCCACCAACTTGTCGGTGGGCATTTTTTCACCTTCCTCGACCGACTCGGCCATGGTGGTGTCCTCGGTTTGTGCCTCAATCGCCCGTCCTGCTTGGCTGTTTTGCGCAGAACGGGCTACAGAAAAGAATAGAAGCATCGGAAGGGTACCTTCCTGTCTCCCCAGAAATCTGCCGTGTCGCGGAAGATGTCCAACAATTGCTCACGGGCTTCTTTGTCGAATTTAACGTGGGCAGGGATCTGCTCCAGCACGACAATGAAACCGGGCTGTGGGCCCGATTTGTGCAAAGGGTCGGTCATGCAGTCGTAAAGCGCATCGAAGTTTTTGCCGAAATGCGATGGCAATGTGAATTGCGCACCGATCAAATCCAGCACATCTTGCTTGCTTTGGGCTTCTGCCAAATTGGCATACAAAAAGTGATGCCCCAATCCTTGGGCGGCTTCCTGCAGATCGCTCACGCGGTAAGCGCGAATCGACTGCACGATATTTGACCGCACGCCCTTCAGGGGCGCCTCTTGGTCATAGCGTGTCAGCGTGTCCATCTCCGTGGTCTTTCTCAAACAAAAATTAGGGTCGATCGACCATCATGCGAAAACTCGCGTAATGGTCTTGGGTGTAGTAACAGGCTTTCGGTTCCGCTGGCACTGGACCGCCGCAAACAATGCGGCGAGCACCACGGGTGCGCTCTCCAGGGGTCCTGACGGTGTACTCACGGTAAAAACCGCGGTCCTCACGAGGCAAAAGCCGCTCGCGATTGCCAAAAACCGTGCCGTCCTTTTCGTAAGGAAAAGGACCACCCTTTCGGATGGCTCGGTAGGTTTCTTGCGCTTCGCGGGGCAGCTCAGTCACCAAAACGGTGGCCAGGCCTGCAGTCTCGGTGGGCGGCTTGGCATGCACCAAAACTGTGCAAGCCATCCAAAGAAGGCCCATCAGCACAGCAAACCAACGCTGATGGGGCACGAATTGCTGGGCCACCCTCATGAATACACCTTTCAGGAGCGTCCGGGTTTACCCGAAAACTCAAAGGCGCTAGTGTGCGGCAAATGCGATAAAAATGCAAGCGAATGCCCAATAAACAGGCAAAGACATTTTGGGCATTTTTAACGCAGGTGAGCGCGCACTCTCCTCAAAGTCTTTAGCGCGCAGCGTTCGCGTCTGCCACCGTCAAGGCTGTCATGTTCACAATTCGACGCACGGTCGTGCTGGGCGTCAAGATATGGACCGGCTTGGCAGCGCCCAGCAAAACCGGACCCACGGCAATATTGCCCCCGGCAGCGGTTTTGAGCAAGTTGTAAGCGATGTTCGCGGCATCGATATTGGGCAAAACCAACAAATTGGCATCGCCCATCAAGGTGCTGTTGGGCATGATGGTGTGGCGGGCGGCGGCGTCCAAAGCCACATCCCCGTGCATCTCGCCATCGACTTCGAGCCAAGGGGCTTTCTGACGCAACAGCGCCAACACATCGCGCATTTTGACGGCGCTGGGTTGGTTAGACGACCCAAAATTGGAGTGCGACAACAAGGCCGCTTTGGGCTGTATGCCAAATCGGCGCATTTCTTCGGCCGCCATGATGGTGAATTCGGTCAATTGCTCTGCTGTGGGGTCGTAGTTGACATGGGTGTCCACCATGAACACTTGGCGTCCGGGCAGCATCAAACCGTTCATGCACGCGAATGTGTTGACCCCCGCACGTTTTCCAATGACTTGGTCGATGTAATTCAGGTGCATCGGGTTGGTACCCCAGGTGCCACAGATCATCCCGTCCACATCGCCTTTGTACAGCAACATGGCACCGATCAAAGACAGACGGCGTCGCATTTCGATCTTGGCCATTTGCTGGGTGATGCCCTTGCGCTCGGTCATGCGGTGGTAGCTTTGCCAAAAATCGCGGTACCGGTGATCGTCTTCCACATTGACCACGTCGTAATCGAGCTCTTCTTTCAGGCGCAGGCCAAATTTTTCGATGCGCTCGGCAATCACCGCAGGGCGACCGATCAAGGTGGGGCGGGCAATGCCCTCGTCCACCACGATCTGGGCGGCACGCAGCACGCGCTCTTCTTCACCTTCGCTGTAGGCGATGCGCTTTTTCAGCGCGCGCTTAGCGGCTGTGAAAATCGGCTTCATCATGGTGCCCGAGGCATAGACAAAACCTTGCAGACTTTCACGGTAAGCATCCATGTCTTTGATGGGCCGCAGGGCGACGCCGCTGTCGGCAGCCGCCTGAGCGACGGCAGGAGCGATTTTGATCATCAAGCGCGGATCAAACGGCTTGGGGATCAAGTACTCGGGGCCAAAAGCCAAGGGCTCGCCCGCATAAGCAGCGGCCACCACTTCGCTTTGCTCGGCTTGGGCCAATTCGGCGATGGCGTGGACAGCGGCAATTTCCATCTCCAGCGTGATGGTGGATGCACCCGCATCGAGCGCGCCCCTGAAGATGTAGGGGAAACACAAGACGTTGTTGACCTGGTTGGGGTAATCGGTGCGGCCAGTGGCCATGATGGCGTCGTCGCGCACGGCCTTGACATCTTCTGGGTTGATTTCGGGGTTGGGGTTGGCCAGCGCAAAAATCAGGGGCTTGGCGGCCATGGACTTGACCATGTCTTGTTTGAGCACGCCGCCTGCCGACAAACCCAAGAACACGTCGGCCCCCGCAATGACTTGCGCCAAGGTGCGGTGATCGGTTTTTTGCACAAACTGGATTTTGTCTTCGTCCATCAGCTCGGTGCGACCCTCATAGACCACACCGGCCAAATCGGTGACCCAAATGTTTTCGCGTGGAATGCCCAGCTTGACCAACAGGCCCAAGCAAGCCAGCGCCGCAGCGCCCGCGCCCGAGGTGACCAGTTTGATCTGTTTAGGGTCCTTGCCCACGACTTTGAGGCCGTTCAAGATGGCCGCACCCACCACGATGGCGGTGCCGTGCTGGTCATCATGAAAAACCGGAATCTTCATGCGTTCGCGCAGCTTGCGCTCGATGTAGAAGCAATCCGGCGCCTTGATGTCTTCGAGGTTGATGCCACCAAAAGTGGGCTCCAGCGAAGCGATGATTTCGACCAGCTTGTCCGGGTCTTTCTCGTTGATTTCGATGTCAAACACATCGATGCCCGAGAACTTCTTGAACAGAACGCCCTTGCCCTCCATCACCGGCTTGCTGGCCAGCGGGCCGATGTCGCCCAAACCCAGCACGGCCGTGCCATTGGTCACTACCCCCACCAGGTTGCCCCGGCTGGTGTATTTGAAAGCGTTGGCTGGGTCTTTGACGATTTCTTCGCAGGGTGCAGCCACGCCGGGTGAGTAGGCCAACGCCAAATCATGCTGGTTGACCAGCTGTTTGGTGGCGGCGATCGCTACCTTGCCGGGGGTCGGAAACTCATGGTATTCGAGCGCCGCTTTGCGCAATTGGGCGCGCTTTTCTTCGGCTTGAACCTTGTTGGTCATGGATGTGCTCCGCTGTAAGTTTTTCCAGTGGGCTGCTGGGGTTCAGCAGCCTTCTTGCGTCCGTTCGAACACATGGGTGGGCAAGTCGAAACGGTGGTCGTTTCATTGTAGGCCCCGGATTAGGGGGTCAAGACTGCGTAAATCTGCGTAGCAAGTGAGTTGGCTTTTGACTTTTTGGCACAAATAAGGACCGACATGTCGTCTGTTCAGCGCAAATGCTTCCAGGCTTTGTGCTGCAAAGCCTGTGCCACGCTGACCGAGCCTTGCCCTGGGATGATTTGAAAAGACGCACCGGATTGCAAACGACCCGGTTGGTCCACCGCCAAATAAAAACCGCATCGCCCGCTTTGCACCATGTCTTTGGCGGCCTGGGCGTAGCCCATGACGGCATTGAACTTGCCGCAGGGCTCTCGCGGCTGGGTCACGCGCAGGACCACGCCGCCAAAGTCCAAGCGGTCACCCACGAAGAGGTCGTGTTCGAGCACGCCTTGCAAGCTGAGGTTTTCACCCAAGTAGCCGGGCACCAAAACTTCTTCAAACATCGTCGCGCCCCGCACTTGCCGCTGCGCCTGCCACCAGGCCAGATGCTCTGAGGGCAAGGCGTACACCGCTTTGCTGAGACCCCCATGCACCGACAAGTCGGCTTGCTCGTCACCGGCGAGGCCCAGCACCCCGACCGCGATGGGGCCAGAGACAGCGGTTTTGCCAATCGCCGACACCAGCTTGCGCCCGCCCACCATCAGGGGGCGAACCTGGCCGATTTGGATGGAGAGCAGCGAGCCCGACAAACCGGGCTGCCAAGTGGGCTGCGGGCTGGGCTGCATGGGCCTTTCAGCCCCGCATCAGGGCTTCGATCTCGTCGGCCTTGACCGGCACACCCCGCGTGATCAGCTCGCAACCCGTGGCGGTCACGATGGCGTCGTCTTCGATGCGAATACCAATGTTGTTGAACTTCTCGGGCACGCCCGGCGCAGGGCGCACATACAAGCCCGGCTCGATGGTCAAGACCATGCCCGGCTGCAGGATGCGGCTGGGGCGGTCTTTGATCAGCTCACCACTCAGCGGGTCCTTGCGTTCGCTCACCTGGCCCACCTGCGAGGGCTCGACATAGCTGCCGCAGTCGTGCACGTCCATGCCCAGCCAGTGGCCCGTGCGGTGCATGTAGAACTGGAAATAGCTGCGGTTGGCGATCACGTCCTGCGCGTTGCCCACTTTGTTTTTGTCGAGCAAGCCCACATCGAGCAGGCCCTGCGCCAGCACGGCCACGGTGGCCTCGTGCGGGTCCACAAAGCGGGCACCCGCTTTGGTGGCGGCCACAGCCGCATCTTGCGAGGCCAGCACCAGGTCGTACAGGGCACGTTGCGGGCCGGTGAACTTTCCGTTGGCCGGGAAGGTGCGGGTGATGTCGCTGGCGTAGCCGTCCAGCTCGCACCCGGCGTCAATCAGCACCAAATCGCCATCGCGGATCAAAGCGGTGTCGGCGCGGTAATGCAACACGCAGGCATTGGCCCCGCCCGCCACGATGGAGCCATAGGCCGGGTACTGCGAGCCGTGCTGACGGAACTCGTGCAGCAGCTCGGCATCCAGGTGGTATTCGCGCACCTCTTGGCCGGCGCGCAGCATGCTGGCGCTGCGCTGCATGGCGCGGATGTGGGCCCGGGCGCTGATGGCGCTGGCGCGGCGCATGATGTCTTGCTCGTGCGCGTCTTTCACCAGGCGCATCTCGTCAAGCAGGCTGCACAGATCGCGCTGCTGTTCAGGACACAAGGCGCCATAACGCACCCGCGAGCGCACCGACTGTAACCAAGCATGGACCAGGCTTTCCAGCCCGGTATGGATGGCAAAGGGGTACCACACGGTGCTGCGGTTTTCCAGCAACTTGGGCATGTGCGCGGCCATCTCGCCGATGGGCAATGCCCGGTTCACGCCCAAAGCGGCGGGTGCGGCTTCTGGCCCCAAACGGATGCCGTCCCAGATTTCCCGCTCCAAGTCTTTGGGCTGGCAAAACAGCGTGGTCTCACCATCGGCCGTGATCACCAAGGCCGCGTGCGGTTCGGTGAAGCCGGTCAGGTAATAAAAGTAGCTGTCGTGCCGGTACAGGTAATCGCTGTCGCGGTTGCGCTGGCGCTCAGGGGCGGTGGGGATGATGGCCAAGCCACCCGCGCCCAATTGGGCAGCCAGGCGAGCGCGGCGGTCGGCGTAGAGTTGGGACGTGTTCATGGCAGATAGGGTATGGGGTTGGGTCAAGAATGGCACAAGCTTAATGGGGCTGGGCCAAATTCAGGTCGCCTCGGGGGCATTCAGTTGCGCCAGCCGCTGCGGGGTGCCCACATCGGTCCAGCGGCCTGGGTACACCTCACCCGTGACCTGCCCGCGGTCCATCGCGGCGCGCAGCAAGGGGGCCAGCGCCAGCGCGACGCCTTCAGGGTTACCCGGCGGCAGGCCACAAGCTGCAAAAAAAGCTTTTTTGTACAGCGCCACCGTGCTGAAGGTGTATGGGCAAGCCTCAGCGCCTTTGGCCAAGTTGAGCACTTGCCCCGTGACCGTGAGGCCAAAGTCGCCGCCCGGGTTGTGCGCCGGGTTGGGCACCAGCCACAGGTGCGCCAGGGCCGGGCTGGCCTCAAAGCGCTGGACAGCCTGCGCTGTGAACACGAAATCGGGTGCAAACACATCGCCCGCCACCACCCAGAAAACTTCGGCGAGACGGGGCAAAGCCCGCACGATGCCGCCTGCGGTCTCCAGGGCGTGGCCAAAATCCTGGCCCTCGTGCGAGTACGCCAAATCAACCACCGGCAAGTCTGGCCAACAGACCCGATCGCCAAAATGGTCCGATATGTTCGACCCCAGCCAAGCAGTGTTCACCAGCTGGCGCACAAAGCCGCCACGGGCCAGCGCCTGCATGGCCCACTGCATCAGGGCTTGGCCGCGAACTGGCAGCATGGGTTTGGGCATGCTGTCGGTCAGGGGGCGCATGCGCTCACCCCGCCCGGCGGCCAGCACCATGGCCTGAAAATCAAAAGTTAATGACATGCCCCGGATATTGCCATGCCCGGAGGCGCTCATGGGACACCGCCCTCTGGTCCCTGAGCCCTAAACTCATTTTTCAACGCCCGACCCGCACACAGGTCGGCTGGTCCAGAAAGAGCACCGCCATGACACGCCCCCTGCCCGCCGTGATTGCCGCCGTACAAAACGCCTCTCAGCGCATGGCCGATCGCCACACGCCTTTTGTCATGAACGACTGGTATGTGGCCGCCTTTGGCGAAGAGATCAAAGACCAGCTGCTGGCCCGCACCTTGCTTGGCAAACGCCTGGTTTTCTATCGCAGCACCCAGGGGCAAGTGGTGGCGCTGGAAGACCGCTGCCCCCACCGCTCCATGCCCTTGTCGGCCGGCACCTTGGAGCAGGACACCATCATTTGTGGCTACCACGGCCTGCGTTTCAACAGCGAAGGTGACTGCATCGAAGTGCCCTCGCAAGCGAACTGCCCGCACAACATGGGCATCCGCGCTTACCGCACCCACGAACGCGGCGCGGTGGTCTGGATCTGGATGGGCGATCCCGAACAAGCCGACCCGGGCAAACTGCCCGCGCAAGACTGGATGGAGAGCACCAAATGGGAACGCTCGCACGGCTATTTGAGCCTGCAAGCGAGCTATGTGCGCCTGCACGAGAACCTGCTGGACTTGACGCATTTGAGCTTTTTGCATGCCAACAGTTTTGGCACGCCCGACTACGCCAAGGCCGCCTTCGACACCGAAATCGGCGATGGCCAGTTCGCCTTGCTGCGCCAGGTGGTGCCGACCACGCTGCCCCCGGTGTGGGGTGTGCCCACCGGACTGACAGGGCCAGACCAAGCCGCCCGCATCGTGCGCTCCGAGTTCCGCAGTCTGGGCCTGCACGAGGTGTCGGTGCTGTTTTACGACTGCCATCTGCCCGAAACAGACCGCCCGCAGTTCCGCATCCGCACCGCCCACATGCCCACGCCCGAGACCGCCACCAGCACGCATTACTTCATCGTGCACGGGAGAGACTTTGCACTGGACGATCCAGGCACCACGAGCTTCATGCACGATCAACTCTTTGTGGCTTTTCAAGAAGACGTGGACGGCTTGGCGCTGCAAGAACTTGCCCTGGCCAGCACGCCCGCCGAGGATTTGTACGAATTTTCGGTGGCCGCCGATGCGCCGGCCGTGGCCATGCGCCGTTATGTGCTGGCCCGGCAGCAAAAAGAGGCCCCGTCCTGATCACCACTTGCAGGGCCCATGCCGGACTGCGAGAGCCGGGTCAACCGATGGACAACCGCTAAAATCACGGGTTTTCCAGAACATCTTCCCGGAGCTGCCCACATGGCAAACACACAGCAAATGGCCAACGCCATCCGCGCCCTCGCAATGGACGCTGTTCAACAAGCCAAATCCGGACACCCCGGCGCCCCCATGGGCATGGCCGACATGGCCGTGGCGCTGTGGGGCGATCACCTGCAGCACAACCCCGGCAACCCCCATTGGGCCAACCGCGACCGCTTTGTGCTGTCCAACGGCCACGGCTCGATGCTGATCTATTCGGTGCTGCACCTGACCGGCTACAAGCTGCCGATTGATGAGCTGAAGAACTTCCGGACCTTGCACAGCAAAACCGCTGGCCACCCCGAAGTGGGCGTGACCCCCGGCGTGGAAACCACCACCGGCCCGCTGGGTCAAGGCATCACCAACGCCGTGGGCATGGCCCTGGCCGAAAAAATGCTGGCCGCAGAGTTCAACCAAGAGGGCCTCGCCATCGTCAACCACCACACTTATGTGTTCCTAGGTGACGGCTGCCTGATGGAAGGCATCAGCCACGAAGCCGTGGCCTTGGCCGGTGCTTGGAAGCTGAGCAAGCTGATTGCCCTGTATGACGACAACGGCATCTCGATCGACGGCCAAGTCGCCCCTTGGTTCATCGACAACACGCCCCAGCGCTTTGCCGCCTGCGGCTGGAACGTGATCGACGCCGTGGACGGCCACGACGCAGCGGCCGTGTCCAAGGCCATCGCTGCCGCCAAACACAGCGCAGACAAGCCCACCCTGATCGTCTGCAAAACTGCCATCGGCAAGGGCTCACCCAACCGCGCGGGCACCTCCAAAGCCCACGGCGAGCCGCTGGGTGCTGAAGAAATCAAACTCACCCGCGAAGCCATCGGCTGGACGGCCGAGCCCTTCAAGATCCCCAAAGCGGTCTATGCTGACTGGGACGCCAAAGCCGCAGGCAAAGCCCGCGAAGCCGCTTGGAACACCCAGTTTGCCGCCTACAAAGCCGCCTTCCCCGCACAAGCCAAAGAGTTTGTGCGCCGCATGAAGGGCGACTTGCCCAAGAACTTCAACCAAGTGGCGTTTGACGCCGTGGTGGCCGCCCACACCAAGGGCGAGACCGTGGCCAGCCGCAAGGCCAGCCAGCTGGCACTGGAAGCCTTTACCGCTGCACTGCCCGAAATGCTGGGCGGCTCGGCCGACCTGACCGGCTCTAACCTGACCAACACCAAGAGCACCCCCGCTTTCCGCGTGGACTTGGCCGGTGATGTGGTCAAGACCGAAGGAAAGATCGGCCGCCACATCAACTACGGTGTGCGCGAATTCGGCATGGCCGCCATCATGAACGGCGTGGCGTTACATGGCGGTTACATCCCCTACGGCGGCACCTTCCTCACTTTCTCTGACTACTCGCGCAACGCCATCCGCATGGCCGCGCTGATGAAGCAGCGCGTCATCCACGTCTTCACCCACGACTCGATTGGTCTGGGCGAAGACGGCCCCACCCACCAGTCCATCGAGCACGCCGCCAGCCTGCGCCTGATCCCCGGTCTGGACGTTTGGCGTCCTGCCGACACGGCCGAGACCACTGTGGCCTGGGCTGTGGCGCTGCAAAACGCGAATCGCCCATCGGCCTTGTTACTCAGCCGCCAAAACCTGGCTTACTCACCCAAGAGCGACCTGGGCGACATCAGCCGCGGCGCTTATGTTTTGTCCGAGCCTGCCAACGTGGGCATCAAGAAGACCCACGGCGTGATCATCGCCACCGGCTCTGAGGTGCAACTGGCCCTGGCCGCACAAAAGCTGTTGGCAGAGCGCAAGATCGGTGTGCGCGTGGTCTCCATGCCCAGCACCAATGTGTTTGACCGCCAGGACACCGAATACAAGCAAAGCGTGCTGCCCAAAGGCCTGCCCCGCGTGGCGGTGGAAATGGGCTCCACCGACGGCTGGTGGAAATACGGCTGCGCTGCGGTGGTTGGCATCGACACCTATGGTGAATCGGCCCCGGCACCGGTGCTGTTCAAACACTTTGGCTTCACCGCCGAAAACGTGGCCGACACGGTCCACGCCGCATTGCTCAAGGCCTGACAAGGCCCACTGACCGGCACAGGGGATCAGGTTCTCGCAAGGATCCTGGTTTCCAATCCGGTGACGTAACGGTTTAGTAACTTTTCTCCCGAGGCTCTCACCATGACCATCAAGTTGGGTATCAACGGATTCGGCCGCATTGGCCGCCTGGCCCTGCGCGCTGCGCTCAAACACGGTTTTGACGACATCCAGATCGTCGGTATCAACGACCCCAAGCCTGCCGATTATTTGGCCTACATGCTCAAGTACGACAGCGTGCACGGCCGCTTTGATGGCACGGTGGACTTCACCGAAGACACCCTGATCGTCAATGGCAAAAAGATCAAGCTCTCGCACGAGCGCGACGCACACCACCTCAAGTGGGGCGCGATGGGCGTGCACACCGTGCTCGAGTGCACCGGCCACTACCTGACCGAGCCCACCAGCCAGATGCACATCGCCGCTGGCGCCAAGAAGGTCGTGATCTCGGCCCCGTCTAAAGACAGCATTCCCATGTTCGTCTATGGCGTGAACCACAAGAAATACGCCGGCGAAGCCATCATCTCCAACGCTTCTTGCACCACCAACTGCCTGGCCCCCGTGGTCAAAGTGCTGCACGACAAATGGGGCATCAAACGCGGCCTGATGACCACCGTGCACGCCGCCACCGCCAGCCAAATGACGGTGGACGGCTCGTCGCGCAAAGACTGGCGCGGTGGCCGTGGCATCCTCGAAAACATCATCCCCAGCAGCACGGGCGCGGCCAAAGCAGTGGGCGTGGTGATCCCCGAGATCAAGGGCAAGATCACTGGCATGGCTTTCCGCGTGCCCACGTCGGACGTGTCGGTCATTGACCTGACCGTGGAACTCAACAGCGATGCCAGCTACGCCGACATCTGCGCCGAGATGAAAGCACAAAGCGAAGGCGCGCTCAAAGGCGTGCTGGGCTACACCGACGAGAAAGTCGTCTCCACCGACTTCCGTGGCGAGCCCTGCGCCAGCGTGTTCGACGCGACAGCCGGCATCGCGCTGGACAAAACTTTCGTGAAGATCGTGGCCTGGTACGACAACGAATGGGGTTACGCCAAGCAGTGCTTGGAAATGGTGCGGGTCGTCAACAAGAAGAAGTGACCTGCGTCTGGTAGGGCAGGCAGCGTCAGGGCTCCCCGCAGGAGCTCAGAGGCGCTTCGCTTTGCCACATCGCCCCTGCGGGGAGCCCTGACGCCGCCATAGGACATCGCTCAAAGCGCCTTCAGGCGCTTTTTCTTTGGGCTCACACGCCAAGAGACATCAAGGCCTTGAAGCCCGTATCCAATCCGCCGCCTTCTCAGCAATCATGATCGTCGGCGCATTGGTGTTGCCGCTCACGATGCGCGGCATGACCGAGGCATCCACCACGCGCAGGCCGGGCACGCCGTGCACACGCAACTGTGCATCGACCACCGCCAAGCCGTCTTGCCCCATGCGGCAGGTGCCCACCGGGTGGTAGACCGTGTCGGCGTTTTGCCGAATCCAGTGCTCCAGTTGTTCGTCGGTGCGCGCATCGGCAGTCTCAGCCCACTCTTTGCCAAACGCGGCCAGCGCAGGCTGGGCCAGGATGTGCTGGGCTTGGCGCACACCGTCGCGCAAGCGCTGCAGGTCACGCGGATCGCTCAAAAACTGGGGGTCAATCAACGGGGCGCTGTGCGGGTCGCGGTCGGTCAGCTGCACGCGGCCACGGCTGTCGGGTTGCAGCAAACACACATGCAAAGAGTAGCCATGCCCCAGCGTGAGTTGGCGGCCGTGGTCCACCAGTTTGGCCACCACAAAGTGCAGTTGAATGTCCGGGTGCGCCTCATCGGGTCGGCTTTTGTAAAACGCACCGCCCTCGGCAAAATTGGTGGTCAGTCGCCCTTTTTTGTATTGCCTCCATTCCCACAACGCTTGCAAGGTGTGCCACATGCCTTGGGGTGACACCCCGATCAAATCGGTCTGCCCCGGTGCATCGGCCACCAGCACCGCATCGGGGTGGTCGTGCAGGTTCTCGCCCACACCGGGCAAGTCGCGCAGCACCTCGATACCCAGGCTCTGCAAATGCGCGGCAGGCCCGATGCCAGAACGCATGAGGATGGCGGGTGACTGAAAAGCACCGGCACTCAAAATGATTTCGCGGCGGGCGGTCACTGTCTGCGCTTGACGGCCCTGCAAGGTGTGCACCTGCCGCACCACGCCATCCACCAAGCCGATGCGGTCCACCGTCACGCCGGTCATCACATGCAAATTGGGTCTGCCCAAGTTGGGCGTGAGGTAGGCCTTGGCCGCGCTGAAGCGCTCGCCCGCCTTTTGCGTGACCTGGTAAAGACCCACGCCTTCTTGCGTGGGGCCGTTGAAGTCGGTGGTGTGCGCTAAACCCGCTTGCACGCCCGCTTCGACAAAACGTTTGGCAAACGCATTGGGGCTTTGCAGGTCGGCCACGTTCAAAGGGCCGTTTTGGGCATGCCACTCATTGTGGATGCGCTCGTTGTGTTCGGCCTTCAGAAAGTAGGGGAAGACCTCGGCCCAGGACCAACCCGCGCAACCCATCTGCGCCCAAATGTCGTAGTCAACCTGTTGGCCACGGATGTAGGCCATCGCGTTGGTCGAGCTGGAGCCCCCCAAGGTGCGACCACGCGGCTGAAAGCCGATGCGGCCGTTCAAGCCGGGTTGCGGCACGGTGTTCAGGCCTTGCGAAACGATTTCGGTGCGGGCCATGAGCGCAATGCCCGCTGGGCAATGGATCAAAGCGCTGGTGTCGGGCGGCCCGGCTTCGATCAGGGCCACCTGCACGGCAGGGTCTTCGCTCAGGCGGCTGGCAAGCACACAACCGGCCGAGCCGCCGCCCACGATCACGTAGTCAAAGTCCATGAATTCCCCCCGTCCCAATGTTTTGTGCGTCCAATGTAAGGGCTCCAGCGTGCCTTGGCCTGTCTTGTGTGCATCAGGGTTTTTCCCAGCAAACCCCTGGTCATGGCGACATCTCCTTGGCCCCAACACCCCTCACAATGGCACCACATTGGGAGACAAGTTATGCGGAACGTCCTTGAGTTTGTTGGCCCTCATCGCCTCAGCAGGCCTCATCCGTGAACAATCCAAGCATTCCACTTGAAGATGCTTGGCAAGACAAGCGTTGGTGGTGGTTGCTCAGCCCCGCCATCCCTCTGGTGTTCACCGCCTCCTTGCTCGCCTTTGTCTGGAGTGGGCAATGGTGGTGCATGCTGCTGGCCCCAATGGTCATCCATGCTTTTTTGCCGGCACTCGACCGCGTGTTTGGCGAGGACTTCAGCAACCCGCCCGAATCGGCGGTGGCGCAACTCGACCAGGACATGTTTTACCGCGCCATGGTGTGGGCTTATGTGCCTGTGCAGCTGATGGGCACGGTCTTGGGCGCTTGGATCGCAGTCACTCAGTCGCTGCCATGGTGGGGCTATGCCGCCTTGGTGCTCACAGTGGGAGCCATCAACGGCATTGGCATTGGCACCGCGCATGAGTTGGGTCACAAAAAAGAGATTCTGGACCGATGGCTGTCCAAGATCGCCCTGGCGCCCAGTGCCTATGGCCACTTTTTTGTCGAGCACAACCGGGGCCACCACAAACGCGTGGCCACGCCCGAAGACCCTGCCAGCGCAAGAATGGGCGAGAGCTTTTGGGCCTTTTTGCCACGCTCAGTCTGGGGTAGCCTGCAATCGGCCTGGGCGCTGGAGCAAGAGCGATTGAAGCTTCAAGGCCACAGGGTTTGGCACCCCCAGAACCACAACCTGCAGGCCTGGGGCCTGACGCTGGTTTTGTTTGGCGCTCTGGTGGCGTGGCTCGGCTGGATGGTGCTGCCCTTTTTGGTGGCGCAGGCGGTGTACGCGGCCTCGATGCTGGAGGTGGTGAACTACGTAGAACATTACGGCTTGCTGCGACAACAAGACGCCAGTGGCCGCTATGTGCGCTGCGAACCCGAGCACTCGTGGAACAGCAACCACCTGGTGGGCAACCTCTTGCTGTACCAGCTGCAAAGGCACTCTGACCACCACGCCCACCCCAGCCGGCGCTACCAAGCGCTGCGACATTTCGAGTCCGCCCCGCAACTGCCCGCAGGCTACGCCACCATGATCTCGGTGGCCTATTGCCCGCCCCTGTGGTTTGCATGGATGGACCGCCGCGTGATGGGCCACTACGGTGGGAACTTGAATCGGGTCAATCTGCAGCCATCAGCCCGGTCCAGACTCACGCAGCGCTGGGGCTGAAGGTTTGGGGGCTCGAAAGCTCAGGGATTGTTGGACCTAAGGAGAACGATGTTGCGCGGCTGGGTCAACTCCAATGTCTTCATGGCAGTTTGGACAATGCCTGCTCAATCTCCGACTTTATGCCGAGCAAATGAGGCGCCAGTGTCTCTATCCATGCGTCGACATTTTCGGGCGTAGACACGCTGACATTGATGATGCAAACGCCCTCTGCAGAATGCAAGGTAGTGGACAGGGCCAAGACTTCGGGTTGCCAACTGGCCCAGCAATACCCATTGGCTTTCATACACAGCTTCGAGGCCTCGATGGCCAACTTGACCTCTTTCCATTGCCTGCCGTTGCGCCGCTTGAAAATCGGCTCCAGAAGTTGGTAGCGCTCTGCTGACACGGTCGCCAAATAAGCCTGCCCCAAGGAAGTCAGCTCCATCGGAACACGTTGGCCAGACACCACCTTGCGCAGGGCCAGTCGGCGGTTGTAGCGGATGGATTCAAGGTAAACCATCTCGTCACGGTCAGGGCAGGCCAATCCCACATTGATGTGTTCTCGCTCGGCCAAAGCACGCATCAAAGGCGCGGCAACGGCCAGCACTTGCGAGCCTGAGCGCATCGCATGCCCCAAGCTCAAGACCAAAGGTGCCAGCCGGTAGGCACGGCGAGCACGGTCTTGTTGCAGCAAACCGGCAGCCACCATGGTTTGCGTGAGGCGACTGACCGTGGATGCAGACAAGCCCGTGCGCTCTGCAATCTCACCATTGCCCAACAAATCAGAGCCAGGACGGAAAGCGCGCAGGATATCAGCTCCGCGCAGCAAAGAGCGGTTGGTGGTGGAACGGCCAGGATTTTCGTTGAGGGCATTCATGGCGAGATTGGCCGGGCTTTACTGGGTTAACTTGGATGACTGAGGGCACTTCATCGGCCATTTTAATTCCACCAGTTGGAAATGGATGGGTTCCAAAAAGTCTTTCACCTTCTAAGCTGGCGCTTCGAATCATTGTTCTTTGCTGCGGCGCACCAGATGCCGCACCCGAGCCCACCCATCACGGAGACATCCCATGACACTTTTCTCTTCAAGACTGCGCAGCATGGCCCAAGTTATCTGCTTGGGCCTGGCGCTCTTGGCCGGCCTGGCTCACGCTGAGTTTCCTGACAAACCCGTGCGCATCGTCGTGCCCTTTGCCCCCGGAGGCGGCACTGACCTGATTGCACGCACCTTGGGTCAAGGCATGTCGCAAGCACTGGGCCAGCCAGTCGTCATCGACAACAAACCCGGCGCGGGCACGGTGATCGGCACCGACTTGGTGGCCAAAAGTGCCCCCGATGGCTACAACCTGGTCATCGCCACTTTGGCGCATGCGGTGAACCCCAGTTTGCTCAGCAAACTGCCCTACAACAACGACACGGCCTTCGCACCGGTCAGCCTGATCGGCCGCGGTCCCAATGTGTTGGTGGTGCGCACTGAAAGCCCATTCAAAACGGTCAAAGACGTCTTGGATGCAGCAAGGTCGGGCAAGAAGTTGACCTATGCCTCACAAGGCAATGGCACCTCAGCCCACCTGGCTGGCGAAATGTTTGCCAACTTGACCAAGCTGGATTTCTTGCACATTCCCTACCGCGGAGCAGGACCCGCCATGGTCGATGTGCTGGGCGGTCAGATTGACCTGTTCTTTGGCACAGCGGCGGCCGTGGGCAATTTGGTGGATCAAGGCAAGTTGCGCGCGCTTGCCGTGACGACGCCAGAACCTTCGCCCGCGTTCAAGGGCGTGCCCACGGTGGCCGCCTCGGTTCCTGGCTATGCGGTGGAAAGTTGGTACGGCTTTTTTGTTCGCGCAGGCACGCCCGCTCCGGTGATCGCCAAGCTGAATGCCGCCGTCAAAAAAGCCGCACAGAACCCCGAGTTTGTGAAGAAGGTCGAGCAAGAGGGCTTGATCGTGACCGCGTCTGAACCTGCAGAGTTCGACCGCTATGTGAAGGCCGAAGAGGCACGCTGGAGAAAGATCGTGAAAGAAAACAACATCAAAGCCGACTGAACACTGACCACGAAATCAAAATCACCATGGACTACCAACTGATTGAAATGACCGTCAACGACGGGATCGCCACGCTCACGCTGAATCGCCCCGACAAGCGCAACGCCATGAGCGACGACATGCGCACAGAGTTCATCGCCGCATTGGAGTCGGTGACGGCCGACAAAGCCATCCGAGCCCTGGTGCTGACCGGCGCAGGCAAAGGTTTTTGCGCGGGCGGCGACATCAGCGGCATGCAAAAGCGCATGAACGCCCCGGCGGGCGAAGTCGGCTTCAATGGCTGGCACCGTCAGCAGCGGGTACACACCACGCAGGCCCTGCTGCACACCTGCCCCAAACCGGTGATCGCTGCGGTGAACGGCGCCGCATCGGGCTTGGGTGCAGACACGGCGCTGGCCTGCGACTTCATCATCGCCAGCGAGTGGGCCAGTTTTGCCTGGTCCTACATGCTGCGCGGCATCATTCCCGACGGTGGCGGCATGTACTTTTTGCCCCGCCGCGTGGGCTTGGCCAAGGCCAAAGAGCTGATCTTCACCGGCCGCCAAGTCAAGGTGGACGAGGCGCTCGCCTTGGGCATCGTGGACCGCAAAACCAGTGCAGACACCTTGCTGGCCGACGCGCAGGCCTGGGCGGCCGAGTTGAGCCAACACTCCAGCACCGCGCTGGCCCTGACCAAAACCATCTTGAACCAAAGCTTTGAGATGAGCTCACACGACGTGTTTGCGCAAGGCAGCCAAGCGCAAGGCATCTGCTACACCAGCAGCGAGCACCGCGCATCGGTCGAAGCCTTTTTAGCCAAGTCCGCAGGCCAGGCCTGAACACCATGACTGCCCCTGTGAGTGCGCCTATGAATGCAATGTCTCGTTTGCTGCAGCCCCGCAGCGTCGCCGTCATTGGCGCATCGGCCGACGCCAGCAAAACCGCTGGCCGCCCAGTGGCCTACTTGCAAAAGCACGGCTTTGCAGGGCGCATCCTGCCCGTCAACCCCAAGGCCGAGCGCATAGGCGATCTGCCTTGTTATGCCGACATCGCCTCGCTGCCCGAGACGCCCGATGTGGCCATCGTGCTGCTGGGGGCTGAACGCGCCCACTTGGCGGTGAAAGAACTTTCGGCGCGTGGCTGTGCGGCGGCCATCGTGCTGGCCAGCGGTTACACCGAAACCGGCGAGGACGGTGCACGCCGCCAACAACAACTGATGGAAGCGGCGGGTGCCATGCGCATCTTGGGACCCAACACCATCGGTCTGGTGAACCTGACCGACAGCATCGTGCTCTCGGCCACCGGTGCGCTAGAGATGGCGGAGTTTCCAATCGGGAGCATTGGCGTGGTGTCACAAAGTGGCGGTATTTTGGGCTCACTCTTGTCACGCGCGGCGGCACGCGGCATTGGCCTGTCCAAGTTGATTTCCACCAGCAACGAGGTGGACTTGGAGTTGGCCGATTTCATTGACCACTTGGCCGACGACCCGGCCACGCAGGTGATTGCGCTGTACATCGAAACCGTGCGCGACCCGGCCAAGTTCCGTGCCGCATGCCTGAAAGCCGCACGACTGGACAAACCGGTGGTGGCCTTCAAGATCGGCCGCTCTGAAGCCGGTGCGCAAGCCGCCGTGTCGCACACGGGTGCGATGGCGGGTGCCGACCGCATGTACGACGCGCTCTTCAAACAAGTGGGCGTGATCCGCGCACAGACCTTCAACGACCTGCTGGACATTCCCGTGGCACTGGCCACCGGACGCCATTTGCGCGGTCAGCGCGTGGCCATCCTCACCAGCACCGGCGGTGCGGGCACGCTGGTGTCCGACGACTTGGGCGTGGCCGGCTTTGAAACCCCCGCACCCGACGCCACCACGGCCCAGGCGCTGCGTGCGCTGCAAACCGGCAGCGAAGCGGTGCTCGACCGCAACCCGATTGACGTGACCTTGGCGGGCCTGCGCCCCGATCTGCTGCGTGGCGCGATACGCGCCTTGTTGGCCAGCCCCAGCTACGACGCACTGGTGATCATCGTGGGTTCGTCCAGCTTGGCCATGCCCGAGCTGATGGCCAACGCCATCCGCGACTGTTTGCCCGAATCGGACAAACCCGTGATGGCCTATGTCAGCCCGCACGCCCCGGAAGTAGGCGCACTGCTGACCCGCAGCGGTGTGCCCGCCTTTGCCGCTGCCGAGAGCTGCACAGCCGCGTTGGCCGCCATGCTGAAAGTCGGCCGCTTTGTGGTCCCTCTCGAAGAAGACACGAACAGCAAGCCTGCCGACATCGCCATCCACGACTTGCCTTCCGGTTCGCTCGACGAAGCGCAGGCCAAACAAGTGTTTGCGCGATTCAACGTGCCGTGCGCGGCCGAGCGCATCGTCACCACACCAGCCGAGGCGCAGACCGCTGCGCGCGAACTCGGTGGCCGTGTGGTGCTCAAAATCCTCTCCTCGCAGATCACGCACAAGAGCGACGTGGGCGGTGTGGCCATCGGCCTCACCCCCGACACCATAGGCGAGCGCATGGCCAGCATGGGTGCCGAAGTGCTGGCCAAAGCCGGTGTGCGCCCGGAGCGCTTTTTGGTGCAAGAGATGGTGGGCGGCGGCACCGAATTGATTTTGGGCCTGCACCGCGACGCGCTGGGCACGGCCGTGTTGCTGGGCATGGGCGGCGTCACAGCCGAGTTGTTTCAAGACACCACGCTGCGCCTCTTGCCGCAAGACGCACAAGGCCTCAAAAGCCTCAGTCGCGCTGATGCGCTGGCCATGGCCCAAGACCTCAAAACCTGGCCCTTGCTGGACGGCTTTCGGGGCCGACCCAAAGCCGATGTGGACGCGCTGGTGGACGCCATCGTGGCTTTTTCCAGCATGGCGGCGCAATTAGGCGACCGCTTGGTCGAGGCCGAGATCAACCCGGTGTTTGTTCGGGCACATGGCCAGGGCGTGAGCGCAGCCGATGGCGTGCTCGTGCTGGCATAAGGGCTGTTCAATGGCCCACACTGAATCCGTATCCAAACAAGCACCCGAGCCCTTGGCCGTCGAAACATTTGCACGCTTTGCGATGGGCTTTGTTCAAGCGCCGCTGCCGCCTGAGGTGGCGCACCATGCCCAGCGTGCGGTGATCGATTGGTATGCCTCGATCTACCCGGGCCTGAACACGCCAGCGGTGCAGGTGCTGACCCACACCCTGGCCGACGACCTGGACCGGGGCGCCGCACAACTGGTGCAAGGGCGCGCCGCCACCCCGCGCGCAGCCGCCTTGATCCAGGGCACCGCCGCCCACGCGGCCGAGGTGGACGACAGCTTTCGCGATGCCATGTATCACCCCGGCGCGGCCACCATCGCCGCGGCTTTGGCCGTGGCCCAATCGGTGGGTGCGAGCGGGCCTGAATTCTTACGCGCTGTGGTGCTGGGTTATGAAGTTTCCACCCGCATTGGCGTGGTCATGGGGCGGCCGCACTACCAGTACTGGCACAACACAGGCACCATGGGCAGCTTTGGGGCAGCTGCAGCAGCCGCCAGTTTGCTGAGGCTGGACGAAGTGGCTTTTGCCAACGCCTTGGCCATCGCCGCCACCTTCACCGCAGGTCTGCAGCAAGCCTTTCGCACAGAGGCCATGGCCAAACCGCTGCACGCAGGCCGTGCAGCCGAAGCCGGGGTGCTGGCCGCGCAGCTGGCCGCAGGCGGCATGCGCAGCTCACTCGATGTGCTCGAAGGCGAATCGGGTCTGGGTCAGGCGATGGGCCATGGGCCAGACTGGTCCCAAATTGGCGCTACGCTGGGCAGCGACTTTCACATCACCCGCCTCACCTTCAAAAACCACATCGGATGCGGCCACACCTTTGCCGCCATCGACGGCGCTTTGGCCCTGCAACAGCAACACGGCTTTGGCCATGCCGACATCGAGCGGGTGCAACTGGGCGTGTACCAGCCCACGCTCGACATCGCGCCGCACGTGGACCCGCAAAACGCCGACCAAGCGCGTTTCAGCCTGCACTACATGGTGGCCACCGCGCTGGTGCACGGCAGCGTGCGCCTTTCAGCCTTCGAGCCCGAGCGTTTGAGCGACCCGCACACCCGTGCGCTCATGCAACGCATCGACAAAGCACTGGACCCGGTTGTTGACGCCGCGTTTCCTGGGCGGCGCGGTGCGCGGGTGGCCATCACCCTGCGCGATGGTCGGCAGCTGAACCTGCTGCAACCTGATCGCAAGGGTGATCCTGAACTGCCCCTGTCCGATACCGACTTGGAAGGCAAACTCATGGAGCTGGCCACACCGGTGATTGGCGAGAGGCAAGCACGCGATTTGCTGTCACGCATCTGGCAATTGCACCAAAGCGCCCGGCTTTGTTGAAAACTGCGCAGCGGCCACTGGAGCGCACACCAAAGACCCCGCGGCACAGGCCCTTCAAAGCTGAGCCCAAGCTTGTTTGTCTGCAGTCCCGCATCCAAGGCCAGCGGTGGCCGATGTCACGGAGGTTCTCCAAATCGCACGAAGATGCTGACTGAAAAATACTGTTATCTTTGCCCACTGAACCTCCATTTTTTCAATACCCAACATGCCTCAATTTGCTGCCAACTTGTCCATGATGTACCCCGACCTGCCGTTCTTGGACCGCTTTGAAGCAGCGGCAAAGGACGGCTTCAAGGCGGTGGAGTATTTGTTTCCCTATGCTTTCCCCGCGCAAGAGTTGGCGGCCCGCCTGAAGGCCAACGGCTTGCAGCAAGTGTTGTTCAACACGCCGTCGGGCGGCACCGACAGCGCCAGCTTCACGCAAGCTTGGGAAGGCGGCAGCCGGGGCACCGCCAGTGTGCCCGGACGTGAAGCCGAGTTCCGCACCGGCTTTGCACAAGCCCTGGTCTATGCCGAGGCGCTGAATTGCCCACGCATCCACACCATGGTGGGTTTGCGCGCCGCAGGTGCCCGCCCCGAAGATGCCGACGCCACCCTGGTGAAAAACCTGCAATGGGCCGCAGCCGAAGCCGCCAAAGCGGGGCGCGATGTGCTGATCGAGCCGATCAACACCCGCAGCGTGCCGGGCTTTCATCTGAACCGGCAAGACCACGCGCACCGCATCGTGCAAGCCGTGGGTGCGGCCAATGTGAAAGTGCAGATGGACTTGTTCCACTGCCAGATCGTCGAAGGCGATTTGAGTGCCAAGATTGCACAGCACCTGCCCACAGGGCGGGTGGGGCATTTCCAGATCGCCGAGGTGCCACACCGCCACGAGCCGGGCACAGGAGAGGTGAACTGGACGCACATCTTCCAGACGATCGACAAAGTCAGCGCCGAATGCGGCTGGAATGGCTGGATCGGCTGTGAGTACAACCCAGCCGATGCTTCGGCAGGGGGCACATCGCGGGGATTGGCTTGGGCGCGTCCCTATTTGTGATTCAGAGACCTGTGCCCTGAGTTGTGATGGATGATTGGCATTACCTGATTTGGGCGGGCATGGCCGCGACCATGGTGGGCTTGTCCAAAGGCGGCTTACCCACAGTGGGCATGCTTTCAGTGCCTATTCTTTCGCTGTTCATGTCCCCGGTCAAAGCAGTCGTCATGCTGCTGCCGATCTACATCATCTCTGACATGGCGGGCCTGTGGTTGTACCGTAAAAACTTCAGCGCCATCAATCTGAAAATTCTCGTTCCGGCTGGGGTGGGCGGGGTGTTGGTGGGCTGGCTCACCGCATCACTGGTGTCTGACACCGCTGTGAAAATGATGATTGGCCTGATGGGCGTGGGCTTTGTGTTCAACGCCTGGCGCCAGCGCAACACCGCGCAAGCACCGAGCCCAGCCCGTTGGGGCAAAGGTCTGTTTTGGGGTGGTTTGTCGGGATTTACCAGCTTCATCTCCCATGCGGGCGGCCCCCCGTTTCAGGTTTACCTGTTGCCCCAAAAACTTTCTAAGCTGGTGTTTGCTGGCACCTCCACTTTGTTTTTTGCGTTCATCAACCTGGCCAAACTGGGGCCTTACCACCAGCTGCAGCCCTATGGCCCCGCTGAAATGACAGGTGCACTGGTGCTGATTCCGTTTGCCTTGGTGGGCACTGTGGTGGGGGCTTACCTGACTCGCAAAATCGCCGACGACTGGTTCTTCAAATGGGTGCAAGCGGGCTTGCTACTGATCTCACTGAAGTTGATCCTGGACGTCGTCAGGGCTTGAGCGCCATCAAGCCAAGCCGCACACCGTCTTTGAGCCTTGCCAATTGCTGAGCGCTTGACTCAAATCGGTGCCCCGGCGCATGGCGGTCATCTCGGCCACGATGCTCATGGCAATTTCTGGCGGCGTGAGTGCACCAATATTCAGGCCCACGGGGCCATGCAATTGCTGCACTTCGTCTTCGCTCACATCAAAGTCAAGGAGGCGTTTGCGGCGCTGCGCGTTGTTGTGCAGCGAGCCCAATGCGCCCACATAAAAGGCGGGGGTACGCAACGCTTCCATCAACGCCAAGTCGTCCAGCTTGGGGTCGTGCGTGACGGCAACCACGGCGCTGTTGTGGTCCAAGCGCATGGCCAAGACCAAATCGTCGGGCATTTGGGTGGACAGGGTCACGCCGCTCATGGCTTCCCAGCCTTCGTGGTATTCCACACGCGGCTCGCACACCGTGACTTGGTAGTCGAGCATGACGGCCATCGCGGCCAGATAGCGCGACAGTTGCCCGCCACCAATGATGAGCAAGCGCAGGCGCGGGCCGTGCACCGTGGTCAGGCTTTGGCCGTCAAACTGCAGCTTGTCGCCTTCGGTGGCGGCACCCATGCGCACCAGGCCGGTGGCCATGTCCAAGCGGCGCTCCACACGCTGGTGTTGTTCGATCAGCACCAACAATTCCCGCAGTTGCGACTGGGGCGACAAAGGCTCCAGCACCACCTGCACCGAGCCACCGCAGGGCAGGCCAAAACGGCGCACCTCTTCAGCGGTTTGGCCATAGGTGGTGGTGTCAGGCAGGCGCAGCGCCAGCTCGCCAGCAGCCACGCGGCGGATCAGATCGTCTTCGATGCAGCCGCCCGAGACGGAACCGGCCACCTGACCGTCGTCCCGGATGATCATGAGCGAGCCGGGTGGTCGCGGGGCCGAGCCCCAAGTGCGCACCACCGTGCCCATCACCACGCGGTGGCCACGGCTTTGCCAATCGAGGGCGGTGCGGATCACGTCGATGTCGATGCTGTTCATGCTGGGGTGAAGTTTTATCGGCTCAAGTCGCTGGGCCAGAGCAGGCTATGCCCTGTCAAGGTCTTCAGGGTCTGAAGGTCTTGCTCATTGTCCACATCCAAACGGTAACGCGCATCGGGGGTTTTCCATCGGTAGGCCTGCTCGGGGTGAAGTTGCTGCCATTGACGCGCGCCCATCTGAACGCCCCCCGCCAAGATCTGCGACGCCACTGCAGACGAAAAGACCACCGGATTGCCGGGCAAATCCTGCACTGTCGGCTGAACCATGTGCGTGCCTTCAGGCCGGGCGGCATAAGCATTCATCAGCGATTGGATCGCCGTCACATCGATCATGGGCTGGTCGGCGAGCAACACCATCACGGCGTCTAGACCAGGGGGCAATGCCTGAAGGCCTGAGCGCAAAGAGCCGACGTGGCCCGCATCTGGATCTGGATTCACCACCCACCGTGCGCCCCAATGCTTGAGCGCCGCTTCTTGTTGGATGCGTTCCGCATGGTGGCCCAAAACCACCAGCACGGACACCAGGCCCGCTTGAAACACGGCCTCCAGTTGGCGATCGATCAAACTCCTGCCGTTCAGTTGCAACAAGCATTTGGGGCGATGCCCCATGCGGCGGCCGGCGCCCGCAGCCAACACCACGGCACCCATGCGTGGCAAGGCAGCATCTTGGCTTGTGGCGTTGGACTGTTTTGTCGCGTTCAAGGATGTCTTTGAAGATGAGGGTAAGGGTAGGCAGCACGGTGGCTGCACCACAACGATTTTGCGCCAAAGCGTGTCCGAAATGCTGCGGCTGTCCCCGCAGCGAAACCTCGCTGTGGCCAGGCCGGTGCAATCGCGCTACAGTGTTTTTCTTTTGTGCCGACCCGAGGAGCCCCCATGAACGCCCCCCTGCACCGCGAAATGCCCGATGGCCTGCTCGACAGCGCCCGCGCCCTTCAGGATGTCACCCAAGCTTGGGACAGCACCATCCTGCCCGAGCTGAAAAAATACATCGAAATCCCCGCCAAGTCGCCCTCGTTTGACGCCGATTGGGCGGCGCATGGCCACATCGAGACCGTGCTGCGCAATGCCGCGCAATGGGTAGAGGCGCAAAAGGTCGAAGGCTTGCAGCTCGAAATCATCCGTTTGCCAGGCCGCACGCCCGTCATGTTTTTTGAAGTGGCCGCCACCCGCGCTGCCAGCGAGGGCTCGGGCCAAACGGTGCTGATGTACGGCCACCTGGACAAACAGCCCGAATTCAATGGCTGGCGCAACGACCTGGGGCCTTGGACCCCGGTGTATGAGGACGGCAAGCTCTATGGCCGGGGCAGCGCTGACGACGGTTACGCGGTTTATGCCAGCATCGCAGCCGTTCAAGCCCTCAAGGCGCAAAACACGCCTCACCCGCGCATTGTCGGCCTGATTGAAACCTGCGAAGAATCGGGATCGTATGACTTGTTGCCTTATGTGGATGCGCTGCGCACCCGCATGGGCGATGTGGGCCTGGTGATTTGCCTGGACAGTGGCGCGGGCAACTACGACCAGCTGTGGCTCACCACCAGCCTGCGCGGCATGGCCAGCGGCACGCTCAAGGTGCAGGTGCTGACCGAGGGCATCCACTCGGGCGACGCCTCGGGCCTGGTGCCGTCAAGCTTTCGCATCATGCGCCAGGTGCTCGACCGCCTCGAAGACAGCGCCACAGGCCGACTGTTGCCCGCCAGCTTCCATTGCGAAGTGCCTGCCGAGCGCTTGGCGCAAGCGCAGGCCACAGCCGCCATTTTGGGTGACGAGGTGTACAAGCGTTTTCCTTGGGCGCACTACGACTGTGGCGGCTCGACCAGCTTTGCCCTGCCCACCACCACCGACCCCACACAGGCCCTGCTCAACCGCACCTGGACGCCCACGCTGAGCGTGACCGGTGCCGAAGGCTTTCCGGCGCTGAAAGACGCAGGCAATGTGCTGCGGCCCTACACCGCCTTCAAACTCAGCCTGCGGCTGCCCCCGTTGGTGGACGCGGCGCAGGCCGTGGCCGAAATGAAAGCCTTGCTGGAAGACAACGCGCCCTACCAGGCCAAGGTCACCTTTGAAAGCGGCGGCGGTGCCACCGGCTGGAACGCGCCCGACACCTCGCCTTGGTTCGAACAAGCCCTCAACGCCTCCAGCCAAGCGCACTTTGGCGCAGGTGTGGGCTACATCGGGCAAGGCGGCACGATCCCGCTCATGAACATGCTGAGCGCCGGTTTCCCCAAAGCGCAAATGATGGTCTGCGGCGTGCTCGGCCCCAAGAGCAACGCGCACGGACCGAACGAGTTTTTGCATGTGCCTTACGCCAAAAAGCTCACGGCCGCGGTGGCCGAAATCATGGCAAGGATGCCTTGATGAATGTGACATCGCGCCCCGCCATCGCGCGCCCAAAAGCTTCCGCTTTGCCGGGCGAAGCGGGCCAACTGGCGGTGTACGACTGGGCCCTGCCTGCCAGCCAACCGCTGGGTACGGTGCTCTTGGTGCACGGTCTGGGCGAGCATGCCGGACGCTACGGCGAGGTGGCGGCCCACTTGCACCAATGGGGTTTTGCGGTGAGGGCCTACGACCAACAAGGTCACGGCCAATCGGCAGGCGCGCGCGGTGACATGTTGCGCCCCGGCAGCTTGCAAGCCGATTTGTGCCGGGTGATCGACGACACCCGCCAGCACCCGTCTTTGCTGGGGACACCCCTCATCTTGCTGGGCCACAGCTTGGGCGGCTTGGTGGTGGCGCGCACGCTGGCCGAGGGTTTGCGTCCCGTCGATGCGGCAGTCTTGTCATCCCCTGCGCTGGGCGCGTTTCCCAACATTTTTCAAAAAATACTGCTGGCCATTTTGCCGCGCGTAGCGCCTCACTGGCGCGTGGACAACGGCCTGAAGGCCGAGTTTGTGTCACGCGACCCGGATGTGGTGAAGGCCTACCAAGCCGACGCGATGGTGCACCGGCGCATCGCCACCGGGCTGGCTGCCTGGATTTTGGAGAATGGCGAGAAAACCTTGGTCGATGCTGCCAAGTGGGAAGTGCCCACCTTGCTGCTGTATGCGGGGAAAGACCGTTTGGTCAATGCGCAAGCCAGCGCTGACTTTGCCAGCTCAGCCCCCAAGGCTGTGGTGCAGGCCGAATGCTTTGAAGCCATGTACCACGAGATCTTCAACGACCTTTACCGCGCCCAAGTGTTCACCGCCCTCAAGCGCTGGTTGCTGGGGCGTTTTTCTGTTCATCCCTCTGCTTGAACACCATCCAAACGAGCGCCACACCCGTCAAGCTCACGGGCACGAGCGAACCGATGTTCAGCCAAGTCCAGCCCTGCGTGGTGACCAGCGCGCCTGATGCGAAAGAGGTGACGGCCATGGTGGCAAACACAAAGAAGTTGATGGCGGCCTGACCCCTGTCTTTTTCGGCGGGGGTCCAAGCCTGCATGGCCAGCGTGGTGCTGCCGGTGAACAGGAAGTTCCAGCCCAAGCCCAGCAAGAACAGTGAAATCAAGAATTGGTGCAGCTCAACCCCTGTGAGTGCAATCGCGATGCACGCGAAATTGATGACCACGCCCACCGCCATGATCTGCAACGTGCCGAATTTCTTGATCAGGTGGCCTGTGAAAAAGCCCGGCGCGAACATCGCGATCACATGCCACTCCAGCACCAGCGCCGCATCGTCAAAACTGAAGCCGCACACCTGCATGGCCAGCGGGGTGGCGGCCATCAGCAGGTTCATCACGCCATAGCTGAGGGCCGCAGCGGCTGCCGCCACGATGAACACCGGCTGGCGCATGATCTCGCGCAAAGGGCGGCCCGCGCTGTCGCCCGGCTTTTTGGCAGGCATGGCAGGGAAGCGGATGAAGCTCATGCACACCATGGCCAAAATGGCGACAATGCCCAGCGCCATGTAAGCGCCCAAAAAAGGCACCTCGTAAAGCGTGCGGGTGCGCGAAGCCAAGTTGGGACCCACGATGGCGCCGATCAAACCGCCAGCCAAGACCAGCGAGACGGCTTTTTCCTTGAAACCGTCTGCGGCCAACTCGGCCGCTGCAAACCGGTACAGCTGGCCATTGGCGCTGTAGTAACCCGCAATCACCGTGGCAGACACCAGCAGCCAAAAGTTGTGGCTCCATGCGGCATAAGCGGCCAGCAGCGCCGAAAACAAAGCCACCACCAGCCCCAGCTGGAACGACACCTTGCGACCCCAGCGCGACTGGCTCTTGGCCACCAGCCCGGTCGACAGGGCACCACCCACCACATAGCCCATGACCGGCAAAGTCGCCATCCAACCCAGCGGCGCCATGGACAAACCCACCAGCCCGTTGATGGCGATGAAGGTGACGTTGTTGGTGAAAAACAGGCCCTGGCAGAGCGTCAGAAGGATCAAGTTGGCGTTCATGCGGCCCAGTTTATCGGCAGCTGCTTATGAAAAGCTGTCGCCAAGGCTCAAGCACGCACTGCATTGGCCCATCGTTTTAGGGTGACCCTGAAACAACGACCCCCATCAAGCGGAACACACCGCCAACACCGCCAAAGGTGCGGTTTCGGCCCGCAAAACGCGTGGCCCGAGTGTCACAGGCACAAAGCCTGCAGCCAGTGCACTGGCTTCTTCGCTCGGGCTGAGACCGCCTTCGGGACCGCTGAGCACGGTGACAGGCGCGCTGCCGGCCATGGCAGACAGCGCTTGCGTGCTTTCTGACAATGACAGCACCCAACGCTCCCCGGCTTCGGCCCGCACCAGCCACTCTTTGAGTGTCACGGCAGCGTGCACCGTGGGCACGCGGTTGCGCCCACACTGCTCGGCAGCGGCCACGGCCACGCCTTGCCAGTGCGCCAATTTTTTATCGGCCCGTTCACCCTTGAGCTTGAGCACACTGCGCTCGGCCACCAAAGGCGTGATGCTGGCCACGCCCAGCTCGGTGGCTTTTTCGACCAGCCAGTCCATGCGCTCGTTGGCGGTGATGCCCACCAGCAGATGCACAGCGCGGGCGGCTTCGCGCTCCACAGCGCGGTGCGCCCCCACCTCCACGTCCACATCGCTGCGGCCCATGCGGGTCACGGTGGCGTCAAACTCGCCGCCTTCGCCGTTGAACAAGGTGATCACATCGCCGGGTTGCGTGCGCAGCACCTGCACATGGCGGGCGGCACCAGCGGGCAGGCTCAGGCTCAGCCCGGTGTGCAGCGGCGTGGGGCAATGAAAGCGGGGCATGGATGCTTACATCCGTCCGTAGGCAAAACCAAGCTGGGGGGTGGTGCCTTCGATCTCGTCGATCAATTTCAGCAGCGGGCCCAGTTCGCGGTAACGGTCGCAGGTGCTGCGGATGTAATGGATGAAACGAGGCGCATCAGCCAGGTATTTGGGTTTGCCGTCGCGCAGGGTCAGGCGGGCAAAGATACCGGCTACTTTCAGGTGGCGTTGCAGGCCCATCCACTCGACGGCGCGGTAAAACGCGCCAAAGTCGCTGTGCCAGTCTTCAAAGTCCATCAGACCCGCCTTGCGGGCTTTTTCCCAGTAGCGGATGGTGATGTCGAGCACGAAGTCCTCATCCCAGGTGAGGAAAGCGTCGCGCATCAGGCTGGCGATGTCGTAGCTGATGGGGCCGTAGACAGCGTCCTGGAAGTCCAGCACACCGAGTTGCGCACTGGAACCATGAGGCATCATCAGATTGCGGGGCATGAAGTCGCGGTGCACATACACGCTGGGCGCGGCCAGGTTGCGCTGGACGATCAGGGCGAAGGCCTTGTCGAACACCTCGCGCTGCGCGCTTTGCAGTTGCACGCCCCGGTGTTGGGCCAAATACCAGTCGGGAAACAGGCTGAGCTCTCTGTTCAGGAGGGCTGCGTCATACGGGGGCAGGACGCCGGGGCGCGATGCCAGTTGCCACTGCACCAGTGTGTCGACCGCCTGCATGTAAAGGCCGTGGTTGGCCTGAGGGCGCTCGGCGTCGATGGCCGACATCATGGTGGCGTCGCCCAAGTCCGTCAAAAGCATGAAACCGTGGGCTTCGTCCCAATGCAGCACCTCAGGGGCGTTCAGGCCCGCCGACTTCATCAAGGCGGCGATGCGCACGAAGGGCTCAGAGTTTTCCTTGTCGGGGGGCGCGTCCATGACGATGCGACTTTCGCCCTGCGCTGTGTCTACACGCAGGTAGCGCCGAAAGCTGGCGTCAGCCGATGCAATCCGCAAGCTCTGAGGCAAAAGACCCTGGTCGATTGCCCTTTCTGACAACCAAGCAGCAAATGCCTTTTGTCGCATCGGATCGGCCCAAGTGACTTGATAATCGACCGTTGTGGGGTGTGTAGGGTGGCTCATGGATAATCACATTTTACAAAGTCAAAATCTCACCGCTTTGTTCACCCAGTGCGCCTTGCCCAATTCTGTTGATCCTTGTGAGCTGCCCCCCCAAGTTGAGTCCCGAAGACTGCTTTTTTGCCTTCAAACATGGCGGCATGGTCGTGGGTGTGCTGTGGGCCCTGCAGGGCACAGCACAGGCCCAATCTGAACCTCTTTTGCTTCGCAGCAGTCCTTTGCTGGAAGAGCGCATTTCACCTCGCCAGAACAAAGAAGGCGCAATTTTTGTCTCCGGTCAGCGCTTGATCATTCAGCCAGACCTGAACACGGTCATTGAGGGACAGGCCCGCCTGCGTAAACCTGGTTTGAGCCTGAGGGCCGATCGCATGGTGTATGACCAAAGTCAAGACGTGCTGGAAGCTTCTGGCAGCATTCAGCTCAACAGAGCCGGGAGTCAATTTCAAGGATCGGAATTGAGGCTGCAAGTGGACAGTTTTCAAGGCGCCTTGAACAAGCCCACCTATGAGATTTATGGCAATGGTGCGCACGGCACCGCCTCACAACTGGAATTCATTGATCCGTCCCGTGCCCTTGTGCACCAGGCCACCTACACCACTTGCCGCAGAACGCCTGGCCCAGATTGGTTGCCTTCATGGTTGCTCAAAGCCACCCGCATGAGCATTGACGACGAAGAGTCGACCGTTAAAGCAGAAGGTGTCAAAGTGCGATTTCAGAACCTTCCTGAAGTCTCAATTCCCACGGTCAGCTTTCCATTGACAGACGATAGGCGCTCGGGATTTTTGCCGCCCATTGTCGGCGTCACGACACGCAATGGTGCTGAAATCGCTCAACCTTATTACTTTGACATCGCACCCAACCGCGATGCCACGGTGACCACACACGTCATGAGCAAACGCGGTATCGCTGTGGACACCGAATTTCGTTACCTGGAAAAAGATTACAAGGGCCAAACCCGTTTGAATTTGATGCCGTCGGACACCTTGAGCGATCAAGCCCGATGGAGTTTATCCAGTCAACACAGTGGCATCATTGACACAGGCATTGACCGCATCGGCTCGCTTGGCCTTGGCCTGAACTTGAATCGCGTCAGTGACGACAACTACTGGCGAGATTTTCGGCGCACGGGTTTGGTGCTGACACAGCGTTTGTTGCCGTCTACCGGCGTATTGAACTGGGGGCGCGGCGGCTTCAACATGACGGCTCAGGTTCAGCGCTGGCAGACATTGCAGGACATCAATGCCACGATTCTGCCCCCTTACGACCGCACCCCCCAAATCGGAATGTCTTACGGTCAATGGCAAGCCGATGGCTTGGATTGGTCTGTTCGGGGCGACACGACCCGATTCGAAGCGGACTTCAGCCGTAATCCTGGCAGGGTGGCACAAAATGGTGAACGCAGCTTTGTGCATACCCAGGTCAGCCGCCCCTGGATCCGTCCCTGGGGGTTTTTCACGCCCAAGCTTCAGTTGCACGCCACGCGTTACCAACTCGACCAAACCATGGACAATGGCTCCAATTCTGCCAATCGTGTCCTGCCCACTTACTCGCTGGACTCAGGTTTGGTGTTTGAGCGAGCAGCACAGTGGTTTGGTCGGTCTGTGGCCCAAACTTTGGAGCCCCGTGCCTTTTTTGCCAAAACCCCCTTCAAAGACCAAAGCATGCTGCCGGTCTATGACAGTGGCATCACCGACTTCAACTTGTCCACCATCTACAGTGAAAACACCTTTGTGGGCAATGACCGTTTGATTGACAACGATGCACTGACACTGGGTGTGACCAGCCGATTTTTTGACTCCAACAATGGGGCTGAATTGTTGCGCTTGGGCATTGCCCAACGCATCCGTTTCTCTGATCAACGCGTATTGCTGAACAACCAGCCTGGGGCATCTGCGGGCTTGAGCGACCTGTTGGTGGGAGCTGGTGTCCGCTGGGATAACCGTTGGGCCTTGGACAACACGGTCCAAATCAACAACCAGACCAATGACATCAGTCGCAACACCCTTCAGCTGCGTTATTACCCCAGCCCTTATCGTGTTTTGAATGCAGCGTACCGCTTGAATCGCGGTGTCAGTGAACAACTTGATCTGGGCTGGCAATGGCCTTTGAGCGATTTGATTGGGCGCTCCAACCCTGCTGCCGAGTCCGCCTGGACCCGCTCTCCAGGTCAGGGTCTAGGGCCTGACCGTTGGTTCACGGTGGGCCGTATGAACTTCAGCATGAGCGAGGGCCGAATGGTGGAAAGCCTGATGGGTCTTGAATATGATGCCGGTTGTTGGATTGGCCGCATTGTTTTTGAACGCAACCAGCGGTCTATTGAGACCTCGAATACCCGTTTGCTGTTCCAATTGGAGTTGATTGGCTTGGCCCGTGTTGGCTCCAGCCCTCTGGCCACACTTCGCAACAACATTCCACGTTATCAAGATTTGCGTGACAACCCTTTGCAACCGAGCCGTTTTAAGAACTATGAATAAATCTTTCTTCTGTCGCAGTTTCTCCTGGCCGAAGTGTTCGTCGTTTTTAGCCGCATGCGTTTTGCTCCCCTTTTCGGTGTTTGCGCAACCCAGCGCCGCGCCCCTTCGTTCAGCCGACTTTGTGGTGGCGGTAGTCAATTCGGAGCCCATCACCAATCAGGAAGTTCAAGCCTTGAGTCTTCGCTTGCAAAGAGATGCCCGTGCACAAGGTCTTGGCACGACTGTTTCTGAGATCAAGAAACTCGCGCTTGAGCAATTGATCAACGACAAAGTTCAAATCCAACAAGCTGCATCTTTGGGTGTTGTGGTGGACGAAGCAGCCATCAACCAAGCCGAATTGTCTGTGGCCAACAACAACCAAATGACCGTTGAAGTCATGCGTTCAAGAATTCAGCAAGACGGTCTCTCGATCAAGACTTTTCGCGATCAATTGCGGCAACAGCTGCTGCTCACGCGTGTGCGTGAACGCGAAGTCGACAACCGGATTCGCATTTCTGATTCAGAGATCAACCAGTTTCTGAGTGAGCAAATTCAGCGTCAAGCGGCCAAAACCACCTCGGAACTTAACTTGGCGATGATTTTGATTGGCGTCCCCGAGAACAGCTCACCGGAACAGATCAAAGTTTTAGAAGACAGGGCGCAATCGGTTCTCACTCGCGCTCGCAATGGCGAAGATTTTGCGTCTTTGGCCGCCGCTTTTTCTACCTCACCGGACCGCGGTGCCAATGGCGGCGCCATGGGCCTTCGCGCCTTGGACCGCTACCCTGAATTATTTGTTCAAGCCACTTCCGCTTTGCCTGTGGGGGGCGTTTCAAACCTTGTGCGTTCAGGTGCCGGTTTTCATATTTTGAAAGTGCTTCAACGGCAATCACCCCCAAGCACCTTGTTGGTCACCCAAACCCGCGCTAGACATATTTTGCTTCGCCCCAGCGCACAGCTTTCGCAAGCACAAGCCATGGAACAACTGGGCTCTGTGCGCCGCGACATCTTGTCTGGCAGAGCAGATTTTGCGGAGGTCGCCCGAAGAATTTCTCAAGACGGCAGCGCTGCACAGGGGGGTGATCTTGGATGGGCCAGTCCTGGCATGTTTGTCCCTGAGTTTGAGCAAACCATGAACCAATTGCGCCCCGGTCAGTTGGCCGATCCTTTGGTTTCTCGGTTTGGCGTGCATTTGATTGAAGTCACTGATCGACGCGATGCCCCCATGACCGATGCCGAACAACGCAACTTGGCAAGGAATGCCCTAAGAGAGGGCAAACTGGAAGAGGCTTACGCCTCATGGGTTCAAGACATTCGTGGCAAAGCTTTCATCGAGATGCGGGAATCTCCGCAATGAAGCACATCGCACGCAAACGTTTCGGTCAACATTTTTTGACCGATGCGGCCATCATTGATGGCATTGTGGATGCCATCCATCCGCTACCGGGCGAATTGATGGTTGAGATCGGTCCGGGTTTGGCGGCCTTGACACAGCCCTTGGTTGAGCGCCTGGGGCATCTCACGGTGATTGAGTTGGATCGGGACCTTGCTGTTCGTTTGCGTGAACATCCTCATTTGACCGTCATCGAGTCAGACGTTTTGAAAGTTGATTTCAAATCTTTGCATGCCACCTTGGATGCCGAATTGAGGCCTTCAAAATCAGATCCATCTGACCCCAAGAGCACCCCAACAGGCGGCAAATTGCGTGTGGTTGGGAATCTTCCCTACAACATCTCGACACCGATCCTTTTTCATCTGCTTGACCACGTCGATGTGATCGAGGACCAGCATTTCATGCTTCAAAAAGAAGTGATTGATCGGATGGTGGCCTCGCCCTGCACCTCGGATTACAGCCGCCTCTCCGTGATGCTTCAGTGGCGTTATGCGATGGAGAATATTTTGTTTGTGCCTCCCAGCAGCTTTGATCCTCCTCCCAGAGTTGACAGCGCCATTGTTCGCATGTTGCCGCTGTCCGCTCCACCTGACTTGGACGTGAAGACGCTGTCAACATTGGTGCAAGTGGCTTTCAGCCAGCGCCGCAAGATTTTGCGCAACACCTTGGGCCCTTGGTTGGATGAGCAAGCGTTCAGCGGCTTTTTTGATCTTCAACGCCGCGCAGAGGAGGTGCCTGTGGCCGAATATGTTCAGCTCGTCCAATCTCTCAAGTTGGCTGAAGCGCGGACACTCTGAATCAATTTGCAGACGCAAAAAAGCCCTCATCAGAGGGCTTTTTTACATTCAAAACCAATTTGAACATTTGGTTGCGGGGGCCGGATTTGAACCAACGACCTTTGGGTTATGAGCCCAACGAGCTACCAGACTGCTCCACCCCGCGGTATGACTTGATTATACCTTACACAGCTGCTGCATCAGCAGTGGTTTCGGGGCGATCGACCAATTCAACTAATGCCATTGGGGCATTGTCGCCCACGCGGTAACCCATCTTGAGGATGCGTGTATAGCCACCAGGACGCTTGGCAAAACGAGGGCCCAAGTCGGCGAACAATTTGACAACGCTGTCACGATCGCGCAGTCGGTTGAAAGCCAGGCGCTTGTTGGACAAGCTGTCCTCTTTGGCCAAAGTGATCATCGGCTCAATGACGCGACGCAATTCTTTGGCTTTGGGGAGTGTGGTTTTGATGACTTCATGCTCGATGAGCGAGTTCATCATGTTGCGCAGCATGGCGAGGCGGTGCTCGCTTGTGCGGTTCAATTTACGGAGGCCATTTCCGTGGCGCATGGTGCTTACCTTTCTTTATTAAACAAGCAGCCGTATCAGGTACTGCCCGTGCACAACCCGGATTCTTCCGGGGAACTTTCAATTAACGCTTTTCCAGACCGGCTGGCGGCCAGGACTCGAGTTTCATACCCAATGTCAAGCCGCGTGAGGCCAAGACTTCCTTGATTTCATTCAAGGACTTACGCCCCAAATTAGGCGTCTTGAGCAACTCGTTTTCGGTGCGCTGAATCAGATCACCGATGTAATAAATATTTTCCGCCTTGAGGCAGTTGGCCGAGCGAACGGTGAGTTCGAGTTCGTCCACAGGCCGCAACAAGATCGGGTCAAAACTGCCCGCACCACCGCGGACTGCAGGTGCATCAAAGGCAGACAGCTCGCTGCCTTCCAATTGAGCAAACACAGCCAATTGCTCTACCAAAATCTTCGACGATGCGCGAACAGCGTCTTCGGCAGTGATGGCACCGTTTGTTTCGATCTCGATGACCAACTTGTCCAAGTCAGTGCGCTGCTCAACGCGAGCGCTTTCGACGGTGTAACTCACACGCTTGACGGGTGAGAACGAAGCGTCGAGGACAATACGACCCAAAGCTTTTGTTGGTTCGTCGGCGTAACGGCGCATGCTGCCTGGCACATAACCACGGCCCTTTTCGACCTTGATTTGCATGTCCAGCTTGCCACCTTGTGACAGGTTAGCAATGATGTGCTCTGGGTTGATGATTTCAACGTCGTGAGGCGTTTGGATATCGGCGGCGGTGACTGGGCCTTCGCCATCTTTGCGAAGGCTCAAGGTCACTTCATCACGGTTGTGCAGTTTGAAAACCACGCCTTTGAGGTTCAGCAAAATGTTCACCACATCTTGCTGGACTCCGTCGATGGAAGAGTACTCATGGACAACACCAGCGATGGTCACCTCAGTGGCGGAATAACCCACCATGGAGGACAACAAAACTCGGCGAAGCGCATTGCCAAGTGTGTGACCGTAGCCGCGCTCAAATGGCTCAAGCGTGACTTTGGCACGGTTGGCAGCCAGCTGCTCAACTTGGATCGCTTTAGGTTTCAACAAATTTGTTTGCATTCAGATTTCCTTCTCAATACCCCCGGTTCGTTACACCGGTAAGGCTGATGAAGCGCTCAGTCACAAGGAATGTGACTGAGAACGATCAAAACAGCGAATTAACGTGAATACAGTTCGACGATCAACGATTCGTTGATGTCAGCACCAAATTCGTCTCGATCAGGCACCTTCTTGAAAGTACCCTCGGCCTTGTCCGCATTGACTTCGACCCATGCAGGCATACCAACTTGGGCTGCCAATTGCAGAGCTTCGACCACACGGTTTTGTTTTTTGGATTTCTCACGAACTGCCACAACATCACCGGCTTTCACCAGATACGAAGGGATGTTCACAGATAGGCCATTCACTGTGATGGCTTTGTGAGAAACCATTTGACGGGCTTCAGCACGGGTAGAACCAAAACCCATGCGGTACACCACGTTGTCCAGGCGGCACTCCAGCAAAGCCAACAGATTAGAGCCTGTATTGCCTTTGCGACGATCTGCCTCAGCAAAGTAGCGGCGGAACTGCTTCTCCAAAACGCCATACATGCGTTTGACTTTTTGTTTTTCACGCAGTTGAAGACCGTAGTCTGATGTGCGCTGACCCGAAGTGCGGCCGTGTTGACCAGGCTTGGTGTCAAATTTGGACTTGTCAGCAATTGAGCGACGTGCGCTCTTCAAGAACAAGTCAGTGCCTTCACGGCGAGAAAGTTTGGCCTTGGGGCCTAGGTAACGTGCCACTTGATTTTCCTTTGTGCAGCTGCCGCATCAAAAAAAATGCGGGAGCCAGGCGATGCAAGCAAGGCCTGGCGGTGGGCTTGGTTTGAAATTAAATACGACGACGCTTTTGAGGGCGGCAGCCGTTGTGCGGGACTGGCGTCACATCGGCAATCGAAGTGATGCGAATACCCAAGGCACCCAATGCGCGAACCGAAGACTCGCGACCTGGACCGGGGCCCTTGATCTCGACGTCCAGGTTTTTGATGCCTTGTTCTTGTGCAGCACGACCAGCCACTTCGGAAGCAACTTGAGCAGCAAAAGGTGTCGACTTGCGCGAACCTTTGAAGCCTTGGCCACCTGAAGACGCCCATGACAATGCATTGCCTTGACGATCGGTGATTGTGATGATGGTGTTGTTGAACGAAGCGTGCACGTGAGCAATACCGTCTGCAATGTTCTTGCGGACTTTTTTGCGGACTCGTTGAGCTGCGCTGTTGGATTGTGCTTTTGCCATATTGGTCTCTCAGTCCTGCTTATTTCTTCAGAGCCGCAGCACCTTTGCGCGGTCCCTTGCGAGTGCGTGCATTGGTGCGTGTGCGCTGACCGCGCATGGGCAAACCACGACGGTGACGGAAACCACGGTAGCAACCAATGTCCATCAAACGCTTGATGTTCATGGTCGTTTCGCGTCGCAAGTCACCTTCAATGGTGAAGACAGCGATATGGTCGCGAATTTTTTCCAAGTCTGCGTCGGTCAGGTCCTTGATCTTCTTCGAATAAGCGATGCCAGTGGCTTCGCAAATTTGTCGAGCGCGGGTGCGACCAATACCAAAAATGGCGGTCAAGCCAATCTCAGCATGTTTGTGCGGCGGAATGTTGATGCCAGCGATACGTGCCATTTTCGTCCTCTAAAACTAATTCAATCAGCCTTGACGCTGCTTGTGACGTGGATCGGTACAGATCACACGAACAACGCCTTTACGGCGGATGACTTTGCAATTACGGCAAATTTTTTTCACCGAAGCAGAAACTCTCATGGTTCTCTCCAAAAAACTGATCAAAACTGAGGCGTTGAAGCCAAAGTTAAAAACTCTGACCTTGATTATTGAAATCAAGGAACTCAAATAAACCGAAACAGACCATCAGGACTTGAAACTCGCCTTTTTAAGGAGCGAATCGTACTGCTGGGACATCATGTAGTTTTGAACCTGTGCCATGAAATCCATGGTGACCACCACAATGATCAGCAAAGATGTGCCACCAAAGTAAAACGGAACATTGTATTTCAGAATCAAGAACTCAGGCAGCAAACACACGAACGTGATGTAAGCGGCGCCTACTGCCGTCAAGCGCAACAAGATTTTGTCGATGAACTTGGCCGTTTGGTCACCAGGACGAATTCCAGGAATAAATGCACCGCTTTTCTTCAAATTATCAGCCGTTTCGCGGCTGTTGAAAACAAGAGCCGTGTAGAAGAAGCAGAAGAAAATAATGGCCGCTGCGTAAAACATGACGTAAACGGGCTGGCCTGGGGCCAAGGCGTTTGCCACATCTTTGAAAAAGCGGACCACCGAACTCTCTGACGATCCTGAACTGAACCAACCGATCAATGTTGCGGGCAACAAAATGATGGAAGAAGCGAAGATGGGAGGAATAACACCTGCCATATTGAGCTTGAGCGGCAAGTGCGAAGACTGGCCACCGTAAACCTTGTTTCCAACTTGACGACGGGCGTAATTCACCAGAATCTTACGTTGCCCTCTTTCGACGAACACCACAAAATAAGTCACCAGTCCAACAACCACAATGATCATCATCGAGATCAGAGGGTTCATCGCACCAGTACGGACCAATTCAAACAATCCACCCAAAGCACTCGGCAGACCTGCGGCAATGCCAGCAAAAATCAGAATCGAAATACCATTGCCCAATCCACGCTCGGTGATTTGCTCACCCAACCACATGAGGAACATGGCACCAGCCGTCAGGCTGACCACCGCCGTCATACGGAAACCCATTCCAGGATTGATCACCAGACCTGCGGATGCCTCGAGTGCGACTGCAATACCAAAAGATTGAAAGATGGCCAGACCTAAAGCACCAAAACGTGTGTATTGGGTGATCTTTCGACGACCGGCTTCGCCCTCTTTCTTCATCTGCTCGAAAGTGGGAACCACGTAAGTCATCAGCTGCATCACAATCGATGCGGAGATGTACGGCATGATACCCAGAGCAAAAACAGTAAAACGCGACAACGCGCCGCCGGAAAACATGTTGAACAAGTTCAAAATGCCGCCCTGCTGACCATTGAACAACTGTTTCAGTTGGTCGGGATCAATGCCTGGCACGGGAATGTGCGCACCCATCCGATAAACAACCAGCGCCAACAGCAAGAAAACAAGCCGACGACGCAGGTCGCCGAACTTGCCCGCTTTGGATGTTTGATTAGCAATGGTTGCCACTGTGACTCTCAGTTAACGAGTTTCAGGCCACAGATCCACCGGCTGCCTCGATGGCTGCCTTGGCACCTGCTGTCGCACCAATGCCTGTCAACTTGACAGCTTTGGACAACTCACCTGTATTGATGACTTTGACCACTTTGGCCATTTGACCCACCAGACCGGCTTGTTTCAATGTCAGCACATCGACTTCTGCCAAATCCAGACGAGCCAGTGAAGTCAAAGTGATTTCAGCGTTGTACTTCAAAGTCTGTGACTTGAAACCACGCTTGGGCAAACGGCGCTGCAGAGGCATTTGACCGCCTTCGAAACCCACCTTGTGGTAGCCGCCCGAACGGGATTTTTGACCTTTGTGACCACGGCCTGCCGTTTTGCCCAGACCGGAGCCGATGCCACGACCCACGCGACGGGGTGCGTGCTTAGAGCCTTCTGCAGGCTTGATGCTATTGAGTTCCATCATCGGCCTCTTAGAGAACTTTAACCAGGTAGCTGATCTTGTTGATCATGCCGCGCACTGCGGGCGTGTCTTGCAACTCGCTCACAGAGTTCAGCTTGCGCAAGCCCAAACCGCGCACTGTAGCGCGGTGTGACTCTTTGGTGCCAATCGGGCTGCGAACCAGTTGGACTTTCACAGTTGTTGCTGTCGTCATGTGCTTTCTCCAGTTCAGCCGAACAGCTCTTCAACGGACTTGCCACGCTTGGCTGCCACGTTGGAAGCTGTAGTGCAGTTGGACAAAGCGTCCAAAGTGGCACGAACCATGTTGTAAGGATTGGACGAACCATGGCTCTTGGCCACGATATCGGTGATGCCCACCACTTCGAACACAGCGCGCATAGGACCGCCAGCGATGATGCCGGTACCCTTGGGGGCTGGTGCCATCATGACGCGAGCTGCGCCATGGTGACCGTTCACTGCATGGTGAATCGTGCCGTTCTTGAGGTGAACTTTGGACAAGTTGCGACGGGCTTCTTCCATCGCTTTTTGCACAGCCGCTGGCACTTCTTTCGATTTGCCCTTGCCCATGCCCACTTTGCCATCGCCATCACCGACCACTGTCAATGCTGCGAAACCGAGGATACGGCCACCCTTGACCACTTTGGTCACGCGGTTGACCGCGATCATCTTTTCGCGAAGACCGTCCTCGGGTCCTTCGCTTTGCGGTTTTGCTGTAAATTTAGCCATTTGTAACTCCGATCCGTTTAGAACTGCAGGCCTGCTTCACGGGCTGCTTCGGCCAAAGCCTTGACACGACCGTGGTAAGCGAAACCTGCGCGGTCGAAGGCGACCTTTTCAACGCCAGCCGCTTTTGCTTTTTCAGCAATGCGCTTGCCGATCACCGCAGCTGCGGCGGCGTTGCCGCCTTTGCCAGCAGCACCCAATGCGGTGCGAACTTCGGCCTCTGCTGTTGATGCAGCAGCCAAAACTTTGGTGCCGCAGCCAGAAATAACGCTGGCGTAAATGTGCAGGTTGGTGCGGTTCACGGTCAAACGGGCCACGCCTTGCTGTGCAATGCGGATGCGTGTTTGACGTGCACGGCGGAGACGCTGCTCTTTCTTGGTCATCATGATGCAGCTCCTTATTTCTTCTTGGTCTCTTTGATCGTGATCTTCTCATCCGAATAACGGATGCCCTTGCCTTTGTAAGGCTCGGGAGGACGAACAGCACGGATCTCAGCAGCGATTTGGCCAACACGTTGACGGTCGGCACCCTTGATCACGATTTCGGTCGCAGAAGGGGTGGCCACCGTAATGCCTGCTGGCATATCGATGTTGACGGGGTGCGAATAACCCACAGCGAGGTTCAATTTGGCGCCAGTGGCAGCCGCTTTGTAACCCACGCCGACCAGGCTCAACTTTTTCTCAAAGCCTTTTGTCACACCAGTCACCATGTTGTTCACCAGCTGACGCAAGGTGCCGCTCATGGCATTGGCTTCACGTGAATCGTTGATTGGCGCAAAGCTGAGCTTGCCGCCTGCGTTGCTCACGGTCACCAGCATGCTGGAGGCGATGGCCAGTTGGCCACCAGCGCCCTTCACACTGATTTGATTTTGGTTCACGGACACATCCACACCTGCGGGGATGGTCACGGGCATTTTTGCTACTCGGGACATTCAGTCTCTCCTGCCTTTAAGCGACGTAGCACAGCACTTCGCCACCGACACCGGCTGCGCGCGCTTTGCGGTCGGTCATCACGCCTTGAGGCGTGGTGACAATGGCGACGCCCAAGCCATTTTGGACTTGTGGGATGGCATCACGGCCTTTGTACACGCGCAGGCCAGGGCGGCTCACGCGCTCGATGCGCTCTATGACTGGGCGACCGGCGTAGTACTTCAGGGCAATTTCGAGAACGGACTTGCCGTCTTCGGTTTTGACTTGGAAGCCGTCAATGTAGCCTTCATCTTTCAGCACCTGGGCAATGGCCACCTTCACTTTGGAAGAGGGGACCATCACAGCGGCCTTGGCCACCATCTGTGCATTACGGATGCGGGTCAACAGATCGGCAATAGGATCACTCATGCTCATGTTGTTATCTCCTGCCGATTACCAGCTGGCCTTGGTCACGCCCGGAATGTGGCCAGCAAAGGCTAATTCACGGATTTTGGCGCGACCCAAACCAAATTGACGGAACGTGCCGCGTGGGCGACCGGTGATTTCACAGCGGTTGCGTTGACGGGTCGGGTTGGCGTTGCGCGGGAGCTTTTGCAGACCCAGACGGGCAGCTGCACGCTCTTCATCGCTGCGCTTGAAATCGTTGGCAACGGCCTTCAATTCCGCGTATTTCTTCGCGAATTTAGCTGCCAGTTTTTCACGCTTGAGCTCGCGCTCGATCAAAGCTACTTTAGCCACGTGGCACCTCAGTTCTTGAAGGGGAAGCGGAAAGCTGCCAAGAGCGCTTTGCACTCTTCGTCAGACTTGGCCGTGGTGGTGATGCTGATGTTGAGACCACGCAAGGCATCCACCTTGTCGTACTCAATCTCAGGGAAAATGATCTGCTCTTTGACGCCGATGTTGTAGTTACCGCGGCCATCGAATGCACGACCAGAGATACCACGGAAGTCACGAACGCGAGGCAGCGCCACGGTCACGAAACGGTCCAGGAATTCATACATCTGAACACCGCGCAATGTGACCATGCAGCCAATGGCTTGTTGTTCACGAATCTTGAAACCAGCGATGGCTTTTTTAGCCTTGGTAACCACAGGCTTTTGGCCAGCAATCTTGGTCAAATCGCTCACAGCGTGGTCCATGACTTTCTTGTCAGCGACTGCTTCGGATACACCCATGTTCAGGGTGATCTTGGTGATGCGAGGAACCTGCATGGGTGACTTGTAGCCAAACTTGGCTGTCAAATCGGCAGAGATTTTCTCGCGGAAAAGTTGTTGCAAACGTGCCATGCTCATGCCACCTTGATTTCTTCGCCGCTCGACTTGTAAACACGAACGCGTGTTCCGTCAGCTTGCAGCTTGATGCCCACGCGATCAGCCTTGCCAGTTGCGGCGTTGAAAATCGCCACATTGGATTGGTGAATCGGCATGGCCTTTTCGATGATGCCGCCAGTTGTGCCCTTCATGGGGTTTGGCTTGGCGTGCTTTTTGACGATGTTGACACCGTCAATGACCACGTGCGAGTCAGTGGCGCGTAGCGACACTTTGCCGCGCTTGCCCTTGTCACGACCTGTGATGACGATGACCTCGTCGCCTTTGCGAATCTTGTTCATGGCGAGTCCTTACAGTACTTCAGGAGCCAAGGACACGATCTTCATGAACTTCTCGGTACGCAGTTCACGCGTGACCGGGCCGAAGATACGGGTGCCAATAGGCTCCAACTTGGCGTTCAGCAACACAGCGGCGTTGCCATCGAATTTGATGAGGGAGCCATCGCCACGGCGGATGCCCTTGGCAGTGCGAACCACCACGGCACTGTAAATCTCGCCTTTTTTGACGCGACCACGTGGAGCGGCTTCTTTGATGCTCACTTTGATGATGTCGCCAACACTTGCATAGCGACGCTTAGACCCGCCGAGCACCTTGATGCACAGCACGGACTTGGCGCCGGTGTTGTCGGCCACATCCAACCGAGATTCTGTCTGGATCATTTCTTTGTTCCCAACTTGTATTCTTTGTCTGCCAGCCCAACAGCCAACCAACAAGAATCAGTCTTGGACCCGTCATTCACGCCGCGAACCACTCGCTGCGTTTCAGTTTGGGCAGATACTTACGCCTTTTGCAAAGCGAAGCCTACTATTATGCCAGCAAATAATCGGCGGTGCAACAACTTGAGCAAAATATTTATGAAACAGCGCTTCATTCGCCGTGGCAGCAGGCCAAACCAATGACGGTGGGGCAAACAGCGACAATCGCCGCATCGCACAGTTCAAGATGCCCACCGGCGTCACCTTCGGAGTTTGCAAAGCATGACACACCCAGCGCAGCACATGGCTTTCATCGGCGGCGGCAACATGGCCAGCGCCATCATTGGCGGCCTGATTCGCCAAGGCATGAAAGCCGAACAATTCTCTGTCGTTGAACCTTACCCCGATACAGCGGCCAAACTGCAGCAAGACTTCGGCATCACCGCTTTACCCGCCGCCAGCCCAGCTTTGGCGCAGGCCCACCTGGTAGTCTGGGCCATCAAGCCACAAGTCTTTCACGGGGCCGCCCTTCCCGTCATGCCCTTCACCCGCCAAGCGCTCCACCTGTCGGTGGCAGCAGGTATCCGTACCGACAGCATTTGCCGTTGGGTCGGCACCGATCGTGTGGTGCGCTGCATGCCCAACACACCAGCCTTGGTGGGTCAGGGCATCACGGGACTGTTTCCCTGCCCGTCGGTGACCGCCGCCGACAAAGCCTTGGTGGAGCAAGTCATGGCCACCACGGGGCAATTCGTGTGGGTCGATCAAGAAGCCAAACTGGACGCGGTCACCGCCTTGTCGGGCTCCGGCCCAGCTTATGTGTTTTATTTCCTGGAAGCCATGACCGAAGCTGGCGTGGGCATGGGCCTGAGCGCAGAACAGGCCTACCAACTGGCCGTGGCCACGTTTTCGGGCGCGGCTTCCTTGGCAGCAGCTTCAACGGAGTCTCCTGAAGTCCTGCGCCAACGCGTCACCTCGAAAGGCGGCACCACCTACGCGGCCCTCACCGCCATGGAGGCCTCTGGCATGAAAGCCTCGTTTGTGAAGGCCATGCAAGCGGCCGAAGCGCGTGCGCGCGAACTGGGTGATGAGTTCGGCAAAGCCTGAGCCATGCTGCCCATCTGCGCCGCCAGATGGCTGCGCAGTCTTAGATATATGAGAGCGCGATACCCGCGAACACACTGAACCCGAGCCAATGGTTGAGTCGGAAAGCTTTGAAGCAACCCTCGCGGGTGCGGCCCCGAATCAGGGCGAAATGCCAGCCCACCTGCAAGGCAGCACCCCCCAAGCCCAGCCAGAACCACTGACCGCGCGTGGCTGCCTCCAGCAAAGCGGCCCAAATTGCCAAATACGCCCCATAAAAGCCCATGATGGCCGCCACATCCCAGCGGCCCAGCGTGATGGCCGAGGTCTTCATGCCGATGTTCAGGTCATCGTCGCGGTCCACCATCGCGTATTCGGTGTCGTAGGCCAACACCCAAAACAGGTTGCCAAGCAACAAACCCCAAGCCAATAGCGGCACCTCGCCCTGCACCGCCGCAAATGCCATCGGGATGCCAAAGCTGAAAGCCACGCCGAGCACAGCCTGTGGCATGGACACAAAACGCTTGGCATACGGGTAGACCAGCGTCACCGCCAGCGCCGCAAATGACCAGGCGATGGTGGCCGCATTGGTGGTCAACACCAGGCCAAACGCACACAGCGCCAGCACCACGCCCACGGCGAGCGCCTCTTTCACACCCAAGCGCCCACTGGTCACCGGGCGGTTGGCCGTGCGCTTGACGTGTTTGTCAAAGTCGCGATCGGCCACATCGTTGACGCAGCAACCGGCGCTGCGCATCAAAATGGTGCCCAGGGTGAACACCGCGATCAGGTGCCAGCCGGGAAAGCCGTCCGCGGCCACCCACAGCGCCGCCAAAGACGGCCAAAGCAACAGCAGCCAACCCGCAGGCCGGTTCCAGCGGATCAAATCCAGATACAACTTGAGCTTTGTGGTCACCCGGGGGCCTCAAGACAAACGGGTCACACCAGGCAAGGGGCAGGCATAAATCGCATTGCGCATGGCGGCAATCGCCTCATAGCGGGTGTAGCTGCGCCGCCAGGCCAGCACCACTCGGCGCGTGGGCGGCTTGCCGCCCGCAGGGTCCACGATGGGCAAGTAACGCACAGGCGAGTCATGGCGCCCGCCCGAGCGCTTGTGCACCGGCTTGAGGTCAGGCACCGACAAACGCGGCACCAGCGTCACACCCATGCCCGCCGCCACCATATGCTTGATGGTCTCCAGCGACGAGCCCTCAAAGGTCTTTCGGATGCCATCGGTCTGGCTGGCGTAGCGTGCAAACTCGGGACAGACCTCCAGCACATGGTCTCTGAAGCAATGGCCCGTGCCCAGCAGCAGCATGGTCTCGTTTTTCAGCTGATCGGGCGTGATGGAAGGCTGTGAGGCCAAGGGGTGGTTCAGCGGCAAAGCGGCCATGAAGGTTTCGTCGTAAAGCGGCGCAATGGCCAGACCCGACTCAGGGAAGGGCTCGGCCAAGATCGCGCAATCGATCTCGCCCGTGCGCAGCATCTCGAGCAGCCGCACGGTGAAGTTCTCTTGCAACATCAGCGGCATTTGCGGGATGTCGGTGATGATCTGCCGCACCAGATCGGGCAGCAAATAGGGGCCAATCGTGTAGATCACGCCCAACCGCATGGTGGCCGCCAGCGGGTCTTTGCCCCGCTTGGCGATCTCCTTGATCTCTGAGGCCTGCTCCAGCACGCTTTGCGCCTGGCGCACGATCTCTTCACCCAACAGCGTCACCGAAACCTCGCTGGCGCTGCGCTCAAAAAGCTTGACCTCCAGCTCTTCTTCCAGCTTCTTGATGGCCAGCGACAGCGTGGGCTGCGACACGAAGCACGCCTCGGCCGCCTTGCCAAAGTGCTTTTCGCGGGCCACAGCCACGATGTATTTGAGTTCGGTCAGGGTCATGGTCGGTATTGGAACATCAAGCCTTCAGATACTCGGATTTTCCACCCAGCCATCGGCCAATGTGGCGCTCGGCCAGCTGCGGGTGCCGGTCCAGCATGAGCGGGGCCAGCGCACGCGCCCAGTCCAGCAAGTGCGCGTCGGTCTCCAAGTCGGCAAAGCGCAGCAAAGGCGCGCCCGACTGGCGCGCCCCCAAAAACTCGCCCGGCCCGCGAATTTCCAGATCGCGCCGGGCAATCTCGAAGCCATCGTTGGTCTCCACCATGGCCCGCAGGCGCTCGCGGGCGGTTTCGCTGAGGCGCCCGCCTTCGGGCGTGCCGTACAGCAACACGCAAGCCGACGCCGCCGCGCCACGGCCTACACGGCCGCGCAGCTGGTGCAGCTGGCTCAGGCCAAAACGCTCGGCATGCTCGATCACCATCAGCGAGGCATTGGGCACATCCACCCCCACCTCGATCACCGTGGTGCTGACCAGCACGCCCATCTGCCCGCTGGTGAACAAATCCATCACCGCCTTCTTCTCGGCCACCGGCATGCGCGAATGCAGCAAGCCCACCATCACGCCCGGCAGCGCTTCGCTCAGGTCGGTGTGGGTTTGCGTGGCATTGGTCAGGTCCAGCGCTTCGCTTTCTTCGATCAACGGACACACCCAATACACCTGCCGCCCCTCTTGCAACTGCGCCCCAATGCGCGAGACCACTTCATGGCGGCGGTGGTCCGACACCACGCGGGTCACGATGGGCGTGCGCCCGGGGGGCAATTCGTCAATGACCGACACATCCAGATCGGCGTAATAGCTCATGGCCAGCGTGCGCGGAATGGGCGTGGCCGTCATCATCAGCATGTGCGGCTCCATGCCGGGGGCCTGCATCTTGCCGCGCAAGGCCAAGCGCTGCGCCACGCCAAAGCGGTGCTGCTCGTCAATGACCGCCAGCCCCAGGTTCTTGAACTTGACGTGTTCTTGAATCACCGCGTGCGTGCCCACCACCAGCGCGGCCTCGCCCGACTCGATCAGCGCCAGCATGGCGGCGCGCTCTTTCTTCTTTTGGCTGCCTATCAACCAGGCCACCTTCACGCCCAGCGGCTCCAGCCAGCCAACCAGCTTGGCAAAGTGCTGGGTGGCCAAAATTTCGGTCGGGGCCATCAGAGCGCATTGCCAACCCGCGTCAATCGCCACCATCGCCGCCAGCGCGGCCACCACCGTTTTGCCCGCGCCCACATCGCCTTGCAACAGTCGGTGCATGGGCACATGGCGCGCCAGGTCCTGGGCAATTTCGCGGCCCACGCGCTGCTGGGCATTCGTCAAGGCAAATGGCAAGGCTTTGAGCAACTGGTCGTGCAAAGCGCCGCGCTTCATCTTCAAAGCCGGGGCCCGCAACAAATCGCGCTCGCGCTTGGCGGTCAGCTGCGACAACTGTTGCGCCAGCAGCTCCTCACATTTGAGGCGCACCCAAGCCGGGTGGCTGCGGTCCTCTAGGGCGGCCAGCGACACATCGGGCGTGGGGTGGTGCAAAAACCGCAGCGCATCCCGCAGCGACCAAGCCCCACGCGGGTCGGGCCAAGCGATGCCCGCAGGCATGGTTTCGCTCAGGTCGGCATGGTTCAGGCCCGTGATCACGGCACGCCGCAAATACGCCTGCGCCAGCCCGGCCACCGTGGAATACACCGGGGTCAGCGCCTCGGCCAAATGCCCGCCCGCCGCCTTGAAAGTGGGGTGCATCATGGTCAGGCCCATGAAGCCGCCACGCACCTCGCCACGCGCCCGGATGCGGTTGCCCACCGCCAGCGCCTTTTGGTGCGACGGGTAAAAACTGAAAAACCGCATCACGCAGGTGTCTGAGCCATCGTCCACTGTCACCAAAAGCTGACGGCGCGGCCGCATCGTGATCTCGCAAGCCGTCACCGTCGCCTCGATCTGCGCCGTGTCGCCCTCGCGCGCATCGCGCAATTTGACGATGCGGGTCTCATCCTCGTAGCGCAGTGGCAGGTGCAGCGCCAAATCAATGTCGCGCTTCAGGCCCAGCTTGATCAGCGCTTTTTGGGGGGCGCTGAGGGTTTTGGCGGGCGTTTTGACGGCCGCTGGAACGGGCTGGTTTGGCATGGCGTGATTGTGCCGTGACACGGGCCATGCAGCAGCAGGTTTTCAAACGTATGCTTCGGGCACAATCGCCGTTTTCATTTCCACGGGCCTGTCAAGCCCAAGCACCATGTCCTCTTCCGCCTCCCCTCGCGCCTTCACGCTCAACGATTTCGACTTTGAGCTGCCCCCCGAACTGATTGCCCAACACCCTGCTGCCGAGCGCAGCGCCTCGCGCCTACTGGACGGCGCGCCCGGGGCGATCACCGACCGGATTTTTCGCGATCTGCCGGGCCTGCTCAACCCGGGCGACTTGCTGGTGTTCAACGACACCAAGGTGGTCAAGGCCCGCATCTTTGGCGAGAAGGCCAGCGGCGGCAAGCTGGAGCTGCTGATCGAGCGCGTGCTGCAGGGCCACCAGGTGGTGGCGCACATGAAGGTGAGCAAAAAACCTTTGGTGGGCGGCAAGATGCATCTGGCAGGCGGCGCGCGCCACGGTGGTTTTGATGCCGTGCTGCTGGGCCGCTGGCCCGATGAAAACGGGCAACTTTTCCATTTGCAGCTGAGCGACGAGCCGCACGCCTTGATGGAAAAGCACGGCGTGGTACCGCTGCCCCCGTATATTGAGCGCCCTGCGGGCTCGGGTGACCATGCCGACACCGAAGAAGACCAACAGCGTTACCAGACCGTGTTTGCGCGTGCACCCGGCGCGGTGGCGGCGCCCACGGCGGCGCTGCATTTTGACGAGGGGGTGTTGTCAGCCCTGGCGGCGCGTGGCGTGCAGACCGCCAGCGTCACGCTGCATGTCGGCGCGGGCACCTTCCAGCCGGTCAAGACCGAGAACATTGCCGAGCACACCATGCACAGCGAGTGGTACGAGGTGCCCGAAGCCACGCAGCAAGCCATTGCGGCCTGCAAGGCACGCGGTGGCCAGGTGGTGGCGGTGGGCACCACCACCGTGCGCACGCTGGAGTCGTGGGCCAAGTTTGGCCAGGCCAGCGGCGACACCGAGATTTTCATCACGCCGGGCTTTGAGTTCAAAGTGGTGGACCGCCTGATCACCAACTTCCACCTGCCCAAAAGCACGCTGATGATGCTGGTGAGCGCCTTTGCGGGTTACGAGCACATCATGGGCCTTTACCGGCACGCGATGGCGCAGAAGTACCGGTTTTTCAGCTACGGGGATTCGATGCTGCTGACGCGCACAGCGCCAGCATCTCAGGCCAGCTGAAGAAACACCCGCCCACCCTCCACCTTGACCGGCCAAGTCTTGGCCGGTTCGGTGGCGGGGCCACAGGCCACCGAGCCGTCACGCAGGCTGAACTGGGCCTGGTGAAAGGGGCATTCCACATGGTCGCCTTCGACAAATCCGTCGCACAGCTTGGCGTTGCCGTGGGTGCACAGGTTGTGGATGGCGAAGACTTCACCTTCCACGCTGAACAGGGCAATGTCTTGGCCCTCGGGGGCGACGGCGATGCCTGCGCCTTCAAACAAATCGGCCTCGGCGGCCACGTCAGTCCAGTGGGTCATGCTCATATCGGGTAAATGATGGCGTTGGGGATCATTTCGCTGTCGTACACGCACAGGCGCTCGGCGAACTTCAAGCCCTCTGGGGTGGGCACGATGGTGTCGATGTAGCGCCCCACATTGAACACGGTGCTTTCTTTGTCCAGCTTGGTGCGGAACACCGCGTAATTGGCTTCGCTGTGGATGATGCCGTTCTCGACCCGGCGCACCAGGGGGGCGCCCACCACATGGCGTTGGTAATACGGGTCGTGGTACAGCGTTTCCTGAATGCCGTAGACGCGGTCTTTCAACATGCCTTTGCTGGTGAACGACAAGGTGCACAGCGGAAAGCCGCGCTCATGGTTTTCTCGCGGGATGAGTTTGTAAACGCATTGCTCGGTAAAGAATTCGGGCCACAAATCCCATTGGCCGCTGTCCACGGCCAGGGCGTAATCGGCGTACAGGCGGCCCAGGGCCATGTGGGTTTCAAAACTCACCATGGGGATCGTGCTCATGGGGTTCATGCCTCCATCACTTTGCGCCAGTATTCGTACATGCCCCGAATCAGGGTCTCGGTCACCATGTGATCGGTCTCGCCCACATCGCGCCCACCCAGCTCCACCAGCATGCGGTGCTCGGGTTTGGTCTCGAAGGCTTGCTGCGAAAACTCGATCACCTCGCCGTCGTCTGCGCTCACAAAACCTGCAGGGCCAAACAGGTTGGACTGGCGAAGGCGGCGCTCGGTCATCTCGGGGGTGTCGTCTTCAAAGCCGAAGTGTGTCCACACAAAGTCAAACGCGCCATGCCCGTCGGGCTGGATGTGGCGGGTGGACACGCTGTTGACCTGCTGCTGAAAAATCACGCTGGGGAACAGCGTCATCATCACGGCCGTGGGCATCTGGTCTTCCATCTGCCACCAGCCCTCGGGCACGATGTCCAGAAAGCTGGCGTCGTGCAGCTTCATGCTTTCTTTGAAGCTGCTCACTTGTGTGACCTGCGAGGCCTGGCCCGTGGCCTGGCCCGCGCTGCCCCGGGTCGAGATCATGGCGGCGTGGCGGTGGTGCGCGTCCATGCGCAGCTCGCTCTTGTTGTCTGCGCGCCAAAGGCCAAAGGTCACAAACCAGGTGTGCAGCAAGCCGGGGTGATAAGGGTCTTTGATGTTTTCCTGCATCAGCTTCCAGTTGCCCGGGATGCGCTGGCGGTTGTAGCCCAGTACCACCAGCTTGCGGCCGTTGAACAGGCGGTCAAAGTATTTCAGAATGGTCGGGCCCATGAAGTCTTCGAGCGACTCCACGTTGTGGTCAAACGCCGCGAACACCACACCACCCCGGGTGGCGACTTTCAGGGCCGTGAGGCCGTGGTCTTTGGGGTCAAAGTCGGCGGGCATGCCGCCGTTGACTTTGCCGTCTTGGCGCACCCCGCGCCGAAACGGCACGCCCTGCAAATCGCCCTTGAGGCTGTAGCTCCACTGGTGATAAGGGCAGACAAACTCTTTTTTGTTGCCATGGCGTTCGCGGCAAAACTGCATGCCCCGGTGGGCGCAGACGTTTTCCACCACATGGATTCGTCCGTCGGTGGCCCGCGTCATGATGACCGAACGCTCGCCCACCACGGTGCGCTTGAAGTCCCCGGGGTTGGGCACTTCGGCCTCCAGGCCTACATAACTCCAGTGGCTGTTGTAAAAGAAGCGTTCCAGCTCCTTCTTGTGCAGCGCCTCGTCGGTGTACACGGCAAACGGGACGCGGCTGGTACCGGGCGTTTCCCAGTGGATGGGGTGTTCGGTCATGGTGAGCCCTCAAATTTCTTGATGCGGATCATGCGCAAAGCTTTGAATTTCGTAAATCGAATTTCAAAGATAATCATTATTCAAATTTCAAATACCACCGAAGATGGACCTCGCCCGCCTCGACTTGAACCTGCTGCTGGTGTTTCACCACCTGCTGCGCGAAAAACGCGTCTCGGCGGTGGCCACGGTGCTGGGCATGAGCCAGCCCGCCGTGAGCAGCGCATTGGGCCGGCTGCGCACCAGTCTGGACGACGACTTGTTTTTGCGCACCCAGGGCGGCATGGTGCCCACGCCCTATGCCTTGCAGCTGGCCGAGCCGGTGGCCGCAGCGCTCGACGGCCTGCAGCAAGCGCTGCAGGTGCGTGCTTCTTTTGACCCGACCACCAGCGCGCGCCGCTTCAGCTTGGCCATGACCGACGTGGGCGAGATGTATTTCCTGCCTGTGTTGATGGACGCACTGGCCCAAAGCGCACCCGGCGTCACGCTGAACGTGGTGGCGGTGACCAGCGCCAGCCTGGGCGATGACATGGCCACGGGCCGCACTGACCTGGCGCTGGGCCTGCTGCCGCAGTTGCAAGCAGGCTTCTTTCAGCAAGCGCTGTTTCGCCAGCCCTATGTCTGCCTGATGCGCGAAGGCCACCCACTGGCCAATGCGCCCAGCTTGGCACTCGCCGACTTTGCCGCTGCCGAGCATGTGCGGGTGATCGCTGCGGGCACGGGGCACGGACGGATCGACGAGGCCATTGCCGGAGCGCTGGAGCAAGAGAGCTTGCAAAGACGCATTCGCCTGACGGTGCCGAACTACGTGGCCTTGGGCGATGTGCTGGGACATTCCGATCTGATCGCCACCGTACCCGAGCGCTTTGCACAGCGCGTGACCCGCCCATTTGCGCTCACCACCCGGCCTTTGCCGCTGACGGTGGAAGGCAGCGTGATTCACCAGTTTTGGCACGCCCGCCTGCACAAAGACCCGGGGCACCAGTGGTTACGAGTGCTGGTGGCGCAATGCTTTGGTGATGGCAGCAAGGCCAGCGCAGAACAAATGGCCTGAGTTTTTTTGCAGAATCGCTCACAGGGTGAGCTCCTACAATTCAGGCCTTAGCTTTAGGCCTTACATGCTCCAATTCGACCTGCTCAAAACCGACCCGTCCAGCCATGCCCGCCGCGGCACATTGACCCTGAACCACGGCGTGGTGCAAACGCCCATCTTCATGCCCGTCGGAACCTACGGCACCGTCAAAGGCGTGATGCCCCGCAGCCTGCACGAAATGGGCGCGCAGATCATTTTGGGCAACACCTTTCACCTGTGGATGCGGCCGGGCCTGGACATCATGAAAGGCTTTGGGGGCCTGCACCCGTTTGAAAAATGGGACAAACCGATCCTCACCGACTCGGGCGGGTTTCAGGTCTGGTCGCTGGGCGAGATGCGCAAGATCACCGAAGAGGGCGTGACCTTTGCCAGCCCTGTGAACGGCGACAAGCTGTTCATGTCGCCGGAAGTGAGCATGCAGATCCAGACCGTCCTGAACTCGGACATCGTGATGCAGCTCGACGAGTGCACGCCTTACGAGACCAAAGGGCATCTCACGACCGAGGCCGAAGCCCGCAAGTCGATGGAGATGAGCCGCCGCTGGGCCGTGCGCTCCAAAGACGAGTTTGCGCGGCTGGAAAACCCCAACGCCCTGTTCGGCATCGTGCAAGGTGGCATGTTTGAAAACCTGCGCCAGGAATCGCTCGACGCACTGGTCGAGATGGATTTCCCCGGTTACGCGGTGGGCGGCGTGAGCGTGGGCGAGCCCAAAGACCTGATGCTGCAAATCATGGCCCACACGCCGCACCGCTTGCCTGCGCACAAACCGCGCTACCTGATGGGCGTGGGCACGCCCGAGGATTTGGTGCAGGGCGTGGCCGATGGGGTGGACATGTTCGACTGCGTGATGCCCACCCGCAACGCCCGCAACGGCACGGTGTTCACCCGCTTTGGCGACCTGAAACTGCGCAACGCCCGCCACAAAAATGACCCGCAACCACTCGACACCAGCTGCACCTGCCATGCTTGTGCAGGCGCATCCGGCGTGTCGTGGGACCAAGGCGGACGCGATGGGTTCAGCCGCGCTTACATGCACCACCTGGACCGCTGCGGCGAAATGCTCGGCCCCATGTTGACCACCATCCACAACCTGCACTACTACCTGAACCTGATGAGCGAAGTCCGCGCATCGCTCGAGGTTGGTCAGTTTTCAGCGTTCCGGGCGCAGTTCAAAACAGATCGGGCGCGGGGGGTCTGAGCCTCACACCCCATCCAGGCCCTGGCGGGTGGCGTCGGCTTGTTGCCGAATTTGCGCCTTGTCGTCTTCGCCCATCTTGCCCACGTGTTTGACCATGAGCGCGGTGCGCGGGTTGCCCGCAAAGTCTTTTTCGTGGCGAATCAAAAAGTCCCAGTACAACGTGGTCATGGGGCAGGCACTGGGGCCCGTGCGCACTTCAGGTTGGTAACAGCAGCCTTTGCAGTAATTGCTCATGCGGCTGATGTACTGGCCGCTGGCCACATAGGGTTTGCTGGTGAAACGCCCGCCGTTGGCGTGCAGGGCCATGCCCAGGGTGTTGGGCGTTTCCACCCACTCCACCGCGTCAATGTACATGGCGCGGTACCAAGCACTCACTTGCTGCGGTGACAAGCCGGCCAGCACCGCAAACTGCCCGGTGACCATGAGCCGCTGGATGTGGTGCGCATACCCGTGTTGCAGGCTTTGGCCGATGGTGGCTTGCATGCAGGCCATCTGGGTGTCCCCCGTCCAGTACCACTGGGGCAAATCGCGGGTGTGGCCGTAGTGGTTGGCCTCGGCCATGTGCGGCATGTCCAGCCAATACACGCCGCGAATGAACTCACGCCAGCCCAGCACTTGGCGAATAAAGCCCTCGACGCTGGCCAGCGGCAAGCCGCGTGCGTGGTATGCCTGCTCGGCCGCCACCACCACCTCACGCGGGTTGAGCAGGTGCAGGTTCAGGCTGCTGCCCACCAGGGCGTGCCAGCCAAAGGGCAGCGTGGTCCACATGGCGTCTTGCCATGCGCCAAAGTTCTCAAGGCGTTGGTCCACAAAATGCTGCAGTGCCACGAGCGCGTCTTCGCGGGTGACGGGCCAAGCAAAAGTGTCAAGCGTCCCGGGGTGCTCGGCAAAGCGTGTGTTGACCAGGTCGATCACATCTTGCGTGACGCGGTCGGGCGCAAAGCGGGCCGGCGGCGGCACCGTACCGGGGCCTTTGGCGCCAAAGCCTTTGCGGTTCTCGGCATCAAAATTCCATTGCCCGCCAATCGGCTCTTTGCCCTCCATCAAGATGCCGTGGCGTTTGCGCATCTCGCGGTAAAAGAACTCTAGGCGCAGCTCTTTCTTGTCGCCCGCCCACTTGGCAAATTGGGCACGACTGCACAAAAAGTGCGTGTCAGCCACCCAGCGCAACAGCACTTGGGCCTGCTCGGCAACGTCTTCGATGAGCCGTTCCATGCGCCAAGCCCCTGCCTCCATCACCACCAGCGCTTTGGGGCGTTGCTCTTGCAGCGCATGGGCCAAGCGACCGGCAAAGTCAGCGGGCAAGGCCTTGTCGTCGACCCTCATATAAGTACAGGGCATTTTGCGGCGGTGCGCTTCATTGGCAAAGTGCCGCATGCCCGACAAAAAAATGGCAATCCGCGCTTTGTGGTTCCAGACTTCGCCCGCTTCGCTGTCGGCTTCGATCATCAACAAGCGGTCTTGGTCAGGGTCAAAGTCGGTCAAGGCCGGGTTGTCCCAACCGAGCTGGTCGCCCAATACCAAGATCAGGTGACGTGTCATGAGGCGGCTTTCTTGCGCGGAGTGGGTGTAGGTGCGGAGGTTGATGAAACAGGACTCGCGTTGGCTGACTTGGGTTTGTCGGCCCGGCAGCGGTCGCTGCAGTACAGCACTTGGTCCCAGTTTTTGGCCCAGCTCTTGCGCCAGCTCATGGCGCGGCCGCAAACCACACAGGGTTTTTGCGGCAACTCCTGTTTGTTCCCCTTAAAACCAGAGGGTTTGGGCATCCATTTTTCCAATCGCGTTAGGCTGGCGTGACAATAAGGCCAAACAAGTTTAAACTGATCAGTCACAAAATGGAATTAAAAGTGCAAATGAATCACTCATGGGTCAAACAATGGGGCAGCAACCTCTTGCTGGCGCTGGTGGCAGCCGCGCTGGGCCTGGGCATGGAGGCCGCTTTGGCCAGCCCCAACACCGCCTCAAGCACCGAAAAAGTCGCGTGCCCGGCCATCTTGAACCACACATTTGACCGGCTCCAAGACGAAAAGCCCCAATCGCTGTGCCAGTACGCGGGCAAAGTGGTGTTGGTGGTCAACACCGCCAGTTTTTGCGGTTTCACCTCCCAATACAAGGGGCTTGAAAACCTGAACACCCAATACAAAGACCAAGGTTTGGTGGTTTTGGGCTTTCCGTCGAATGATTTTTCACAAGAAAAAGGCAGCAACAAAGAGATTGCCGCCTTTTGTGAAAGCACCTTCGGCGTGAAGTTTCCGATGTTCACCAAAACCCAGGTCACCGGCGATGGCGCGGCACCCTTTTTTAAACAGCTGACCGCGCAAACCGGCCAAAAGCCCCGCTGGAACTTTCACAAATACCTGATTGGCCGCGACGGCAAGGTGATTGACCAGTACAGCAGCATGACCGGCCCTGAGAGCAGGACCTTGGTATCGGCCATCGATAAAGCCCTGAAAGCCAAGCCATGAACCCCACACCGAAGCCACGCATGAAATTGGCGATTGTGGGCTCGGGCATTTCCGGCCTGGCCGTGGCCCACACCCTGAAAGACCACGCCGACATCACTGTGTTTGAGGCGGGCGACTATTTCGGTGGCCACACCCACACCGTGGACATCACGCTGCCCAAGCCGCAAGGCATGGTCACGCATGGCGTGGACACGGGTTTTTTGGTGTTCAACGAGCGCACCTACCCCAACCTGATCAACCTGTTTGCCGAGCTGCAGGTCGAGACCGCCCCGTCCGACATGTCGTTTTCAGTCAAAGTGCCGGGCGCGCTGAATGGCCGCACGCTGGAGTGGAGCGGCACCGATCTGAACAGCGTGTTCGCGCAGCGCGGCAACCTGCTCAACCCGCGTTTTTGGCGCATGTTGCTGGATGTGATGCGCTTCAACGCTCTGTGCACCCGCATTGCCAAAGAACAGCGCGAAAAAGAGCTGCAGCAGCCGCTTTCAGACTTTTTGCGCACGCACAAATTCAGCGAGCCGTTTCGTGATTGGTATTTCCTGCCCATGCTGGGCTGCATCTGGAGTTGCCCGACTGATCAAATGCTGCAGTTTCCGGTGGCGACCATGATCCGGTTCTGCCACAACCACGGCCTGATCCAAGTGACCAACCGCCCGCAGTGGTTCAGCGTGGTGGGCGGTGCCCGAAACTATGTCGAGAGAATTTTGGCGGGCGTGCACGACAAACGCCTGAATACGCCCGTGCGACTGATCGAGCGCGACGCGCATGGCGTGCGAGTCATCACCGATGGCCATGCCGAGCGCTTTGACCAGGTGGTCATCGCCACCCACACCGACCAGGCACTGGGCCTGCTGCGTGAGGCATCTGGCGAAGAGCGCAGCCTGCTGGGGGCCATTCGCTACCAAGACAACCGCGCCGTACTGCACACCGATGCCAGCGTGCTGCCTGCCAACCCCAAGACCTGGGCCGCTTGGAACTACGAGCGCGCCACCAGCAGCGAACGCGAATCCTCTCGGGTGTGTTTGCACTATTTGCTCAACCGTTTGCAACGCATCCCGTTTGAGCAGCCCGTGGTGGTCTCACTCAACCCAGTGCAACCGATCGACCCGTCCACCATCGTGGGCGAATACGACTATGCACACCCGGTGTTTGATTTGGCCGCCATCGAGGCACAAAAGCGCTTGCCCCTGTTGCAAGGCCAGCAGCACACCTGGTATGCCGGCGCCTGGACGGGTTATGGCTTCCACGAAGACGGCCTGAAATCGGGTCTGCAAGTGGGTCGCGCCTTGCTCAAAATCATCCACGAACAGGCCGGGCCTGTTCAGGACAAACTGGCCGCATGACGCCCACACCGGTCCAGGCCAACAATGCCCTCATCGGCTGGGGACAGGTGCGCCACACGCGCCGCCGCCCGGCTCACCACGCTTTCGCCTACACCACCGCGTTTTTGATGCTGCCCATGCGCAGTGTGCAAACCGGTCGTTGCCACACGGCATTGGCCATCAACCGCCGCGCCTGGTTTGCCTTTCACGATGCCGACCACGGCGATGGGCGTCCAGCAGAGACCGGCGGCGCCTTGGCTTGGCTCGATGCCTTGCTGACCAAAGAAGGCATCATGGATGCCACAGGCGAAGTTTGGCTACAGGCTTTTCCCCGCGTGCTGGGCCATGCCTTCAAGCCCGTGAGCTTTTGGTACGCGCACCGCGCCGATGGCGCTTTGGCCGCCATCGTGGCCGAAGTGAACAACACCTTTGGTGAACGCCACTGTTATCTGTTGCCCGAGCCGCAATACGGCCAAACGATCTTGGCCAACAAAGTTTTTCACGTCTCGCCCTTTTGCGATGTGCAAGGCGAGTACCGCTTTCGTTTCATGCGCACACAGCACAACGGACAAGACCGCATCGTGGCGCGTGTGGACCATGGCGATACAGATGGCCCTTTGATCGACACCAGCTGGAGCGGCGTGCTCGAGCCCGCCACTGCAGCCGCTTTGCGACGCGTGATGTGGCGCTTTCCGCTGCTGACCTTTGGCGTGGTGGCCCGCATCCACTGGCATGCGCTCTTGCTGTGGCTGAAAAAAGTACCGTTTTGGCGCAAGCCCGAACCGCCCCGCGATTTTGTGACCCGTTGAAGACTGGACCCCACCGGATGCCACCCTCCATGAAGACTGCCGACCACGCCCAAGCCTTGGGCCTCCGAACCGCCACCATTTCGCACGCCAGCCTGCCCAAAGCCGCTGCACGCTTGCTGCGCCTGTTGACGCGCCTGAAGATTGGCACGCTCACGGTGCACGCGCCCGACGGCAATCTTCAGGTCTTTGGCACGCACGAGGCCCCGTTTGCGGCTCTGCACATCCACCGTTGGGAGATGTGCGCCGAGGTGCTGAAATCGGGCGACATTGGTTTTGCCGAGGGCTACATGGCCGGCGACTGGACCACGCCCGACCTGGCCGCCCTGCTGCGCCTGACCATTGCCAACCGCGACCACATCGAGAGCGCGATTTATGGCCACTGGCTAGGGCGTTTGTTCTACCGCGTCAAGCACTTGCTCAACCGCAACAACCGCACCAACAGCCGCAAAAACATCCACGCCCACTACGACTTGGGCAATGCGTTTTACGAGCTGTGGCTGGACGGCACGATGAACTACTCCTCGGCCTGGTTCGAAGGCGACCACAGCCAAAACATGGCCGACGCCCAAAAAGCCAAGGTGCACCGCGCCTTGCGCATGGTCAATGCCAAGCCTGGCGACCGTGTGCTGGAAATCGGCTGCGGCTGGGGCGCCTTGGCCGAAGCGGCCACCACCGAGTTTGGCGCGCACATCACGGGGGTGACCTTGTCCACTGAGCAGCTGGCTTTTGCCAATGCCCGCATGCAATCGCATGGTGTGCAGCAACGCGCCGATTTGCGTTTGCAGGACTACCGCGACATCCAAGATGGGCCTTACGACGCGGTTTGCTCGATCGAGATGATCGAGGCGGTCGGCCAAGCGTACTGGCCCACCTATTTTCAAACCATCAGCCGAATGCTCAAGCCCGGTGGCCGTGCCTGCGTGCAGAGCATCACGATCGATGACCGATTTTTTGAGCGCTACTTGCAATCGACCGACTTCATCCAGCAATACATCTTTCCGGGGGGTTGCTTGCCCAGCCCGAGCGAGTTCCGCAAACAGGCGCAAGCGGCGGGGCTGCAGGTGGTGGACGAGCTGAACTTCGGCCCCGATTACGCCGAGACCCTGCGCCGCTGGCGCGAAAGTTTCATGTCCCAACTCGACACCGTGCGGACCCTGAAATTTGACGACCGCTTCATCCGCTTGTGGTCCTTTTATTTGGCGTACTGCGAAGCTGCATTCGATGAGGCCAACATCGACGTGGTGCAGTTCACCTTGGCCAAACCCGGGTAATGACCATGCACACCTCATTGACAAGCCGCGCCATGTCCTGGCTGCTGCAGCAAGGCTGGCGACACGGATTTTTTCTGGTCTTGTGGGGTGGCCTGTTGAGCGCAACGCAAGCGCAAAGCACCAATGTGACCAGCCCCAACGCCGGCTTCAGCCGCCCCGAAGTGGCGGGCTTGGGCGGGGTGGTGCCCACCGCGCCGGTGCGCCTGCGGGTATGGGGGTTTGAGGTGTACGACGCCAGGTTGTGGACACCCCGGGGTTTTCGGCACAGTCAGGCCATGCAACAAGCCTTTGCCCTGGAGCTGCAATACCTGCGCAAACTGGAAGGCTCAGCCATCGCCAGCCGTTCGATCGACGAAATGCGGCGCGTGGGCAGCTTCACCGATGCACAAGCACAAGCTTGGCTGGCGGCCATGCGCGAGCTGTTTCCCAATGTGAGCGCGGGTGACCGCATCACAGGCGTCAATCTGCCGGGTGAAGGGGCCGAATTTTGGGTCAATGGCCAACGCGTTGGCGCCGTCAAGGACGTCAATTTCGCACGTTTGTTTTTCGGCATCTGGCTCGATGAACGCACCTCTGAACCCAAGATGCGTGCGCAACTGTTGCAAGGCCTGCAACCATGAATGACATGGCCCCGGTGACCCCCAGCGCTGTGCAGCGCAAGACCTCGGCAGCTTATGGCGTGCTGGGCTTGCCTTTGGCGTTTGTGGCTTTGCCGGTTTATGTGCATTTGCCCAACCTGTATGCCCAGCAGTACGGCGTGCCTCTGGCGGCACTGGGTGCGGTGCTTTTGCTCAGCCGCAGCATCGATGCGGTGGTGGACCCTTGGTTGGGCCGCTTTGGCGACCGTTTGTACCGCCACTCTTGGCAAGCGGTCTGGGTGGCTGCCTTGCTGCTGGCCACGGTGGTGGCGCTGGGCTTTGCGGCACTGTTTTTTCCACCGGCTGCGTCTTTGTCGCCTGCTGGCTTGTTGTGGTGGGTGGGCTGCGCCTTGACGCTCAGCCATTTGGCCTACAGCGGTCTGGGCATCTTGCACCAGGCTTGGGCAGCGCGGCAAGGTGGCGGTGGCATCGCACAAAGCCGCTGGGTGGCGTGGCGCGAAGGTTTTGCTTTGGTGGGCGTGTTGCTGGCTTCGGCCCTGCCCGCCATCTGGGGCTGGGAGCTGACCACCGCATTGCTGGTGGTGATGTTGGCGCTGGGTTTGTTCACTTGGCAGCGCACCGCCCAAAAAGCAGAGCCAGCGATAGCCACGCTGGCCACCGGCCATGAAGCCAGTAGCCTTTGGCAACCTTGGAAGCACGCCGGTTTTCGTCGTCTTTTGTTGGTGTTCATGCTCAATGGCTTGGCGAGCGCTGTGCCCGCCACGTTGGTGCTGTTTTTCGTGCAAGACCTGTTGCAAGCACCCAAGGCCATGGAGCCGCTGTTTTTGGGCTTGTACTTTACCGCCGGGGCGCTGTCGTTTCCGCTGTGGCTCAAGGTGATTGACCGCATGGGCCTGTTGCGCACTTGGGCCACCGGCATGGCTTTGTCGGTGCTGGCTTTTGTGAGTGTCATCACGCTGGGCGCAGGCGATACCACCGGATTTTTGGTGGTGTGTGCCTTGTCGGGCATGGCGCTGGGCGCTGACCTCACGGTGCCCGGGGCTTTGCTCAACCAATTGATTGACCGCTGTGGCGAGCGCGGTCGCACAGATGGCGCTTTCATGGGCTGGTGGAATCTGGCCACCAAGCTCAATCTGGCTTTGGCCGCCGGGCTGTCGCTGCCTTTACTGGGTCTGTGGGGCTATGCGCCAGGCCAGCAAGATGCCGATGCCGTGATGGCGCTGGGCCTCGCTTATGGCTTGCTGCCCTGTGTGCTCAAGCTGTTGGCAGGGCTGGCTTTATACGCCAGCTTGATGCGTCAACCTGATTTGATTTTGGGGCCCGCACGGGCCCTCCCTTCGGCATGAGCCGCTTTGAATGTAGACAACGGGAGTTCTCCATGCGCCATCCAAACGCCATGATCCACCGCCGCACGGCTTTGACTCGCCTGGGCGCTTTGTCCGTGGTGGCAAGCACGCCCTTTTTGGCCAGCTGCGCCGGACCCCAAGTGCAAAACTACGCCCAGGAAAAACCTGTCCTAGATTTGCGCACTTATTTCACCGGCACCATCGACGCTTGGGGTGTGTTCACCGACCGCAGTGGCCAAGTGGTCAAACGCTTCACCGTGGTCATGGATTGCAGCTGGAATGGCGACGAGGGCGTGCTGGATGAAGCCTTTGTGTACTCAGACGGCACAACGCAGCGCCGCATCTGGAAGCTCAAAGCCGGACCCAACGGCACCTACACCGGCCGTGCCGACGATGTGGTGGGCGAGGCCCGGGGCCAAGTCAGTGGCAACGCGTTTCGCTGGGGCTATACCCTGGCATTGCCTGTCGATGGTCGGGTGTGGAACGTCGATTTTGACGACTGGATGTTCTTGATGGATGACCGCGTCATGCTCAACAAAGCGACCATGAGCAAATGGGGCGTGAAGCTGGGCGAGGTCACTTTGTCCTTCACGCGGCGCACGCCTTTGGCGGCCAAGCCGGGTTGATGCGCATGAATCCCAACCCCTCCAACACCGGACTGAACGCCATGGACGCGGTGCTGACGAGCGCCTCGCTGCAAACAGATATGGCCATACCCAAAGTCGGACCCCAAACGACAGGTGTCGCGCCATCGCAAGCCAAACCAGCGCCACGCAGCTGGCTGCAACTGAACACGCCCATGGCCGCTTGGCAAGGCCGCCGCGTCTGGTTGGTCGGCGCCTCCACTGGCATTGGCCTGGCTTGTGCCCAAGCACTGCGCATGGCAGGTGCCCACGTGATCGTCTCGGCTCGCAATCCACAAGGTGTGCTGGACTGGGCCAGGCAAGATGCGCATGTGCAGTGGCGTGCGCTCGATGTGAGCGACCCAGATCAAGTACAAGCCACCGCCAAAGCCCTGCAAGCCGAAGGACCGCTGGACCTGGTGGTCTATGCCGCAGGCTATTACCGCGCCCAACGCGCGACAGCCCTCGATCTGGACGACTTGCTGCAACACGACAAGGTCAACTACCAAGGCGCTTTGCAAGTCCTCGATGCGGTGCTGCCCGGCATGCTGGCACGCCAAAGCGGGCACATCAGTTTGCTCAGCAGTGTGGCCGGTTGGCGTGGCCTGCCTAATGGCTTAGCCTATGGCCCGACCAAGGCGGCCCTCACGCACTTGGCCGAGACCCTGTACATGGACTTGCAAGACCAAGGCATTGGCGTGAGCGTCGTCAACCCTGGCTTTGTGGCCACGCCGCTCACAGCACAAAACCAATTCACCATGCCCGCCTTGATCAGCCCAGAGCAAGCGGCCCAAGACATGCTCAAGGGCTGGGCCCAGGGCCAGTTCGACATCCACTTTCCCAAACGCTTCACGCTGTGGCTCAAGTTGCTGCGCTTGCTGCCTTACCGTTTGTATTTTCCGCTGGTGCGTAAATTCACCGGGCTGTGAATCCGAATTGAAAGCTGACCATGGACACCCGACAAGCCACGCAAGACCTGGCCACATTTTTTGAAACGCTGACGCCGCAAAGCATCTCGCGCTTGGGTGAGATTTACGCCCCCGAGGCCAGCTTCAAAGACCCGTTCAATGAAGTCCGGGGCTTGTCTGCCATCGAGGGCATTTTTCAGCACATGTATGTGGCGCTGGACAAGCCCCACTTTGTCGTCACGCATCAGGTGGTGGATGGGGATCAAGCCTTTTTGACCTGGGAGTTTCGCTTTCACTTCAAACGTTTTGACACCCAAACCCTGCAAGCCGTTCGGGGCGCCAGCCACGTGGTGTTCAACGGGCAAGGCTTGGTCACTTTGCACCGCGACTACTGGGACGCGGCCGAAGAGCTGTACGAAAAATTACCCGTAGTGGGCGGCTTGATGCGTTGGCTCAAAAAACGCGCCAACACCTGAGCCCTGGCCAAAGGCCAGTGGCATCAGAATTCAAAGCCACCTTGTCTGCGCACTGGTTTGGATGAGCTGCCGCTCAACAGAACTGATTTATCTCCTGTGCATCCAGTGCGTTTTAAATTGAACCCACTCAAAAATTTGAAGGGGCCCTATTGCTGGCTTTATTCCAACTTGATGCCTGCTTCTTTGACGACTTTGCCCCATTTCTCCATTTCAGAGACCATGAGTTGAGACATCGCGGCAGGGGTAGACAAACTGACTTCAACACCCGCGTCGAACATGGCTTTTTGTGTTTCGGGGGTGTTCATGATTTTGGCCACATCGCTGTTCAAACGATTGACGATGCTGGCAGGCGTTCCAGCAGGCGCCAACAGCGCCAGCCAAATGGTGGCATCAAAACCGGCCACACCCGCCTCTTGCATGGTGGGCACATTGGGCAACTGAGGAATGCGCTTGGCACTCGTCACAGCCAAGGCATTGAGGCGACCATTCGGGACTTGAGCCAAGGCATTGGGCACTCCCGCGAAACTGCTTTCCACCACACCAGCGACCAAGTCGGTTGCAGCCAAATTGCTGCTTCGATACGGTACGTGCTTGAGTTGGGTTTTGGTCATCGATGCAAACAAGCCGCCAATCAAATGCTGCGCACTGCCATTGCCGGACGAGGCGTAATGGATGCCGTCAGGCTGGGCCCTGGCCAGTGCAATGAACTCTTGCACGTTTTTGGCTGGCACCTTGGGGTTGGTCAGCAGCACATAGGGCGAGTCCACCAATTTGGTCACGGACACAAAGGCCTTGATGGGGTCATAAGGCACACTTTTGTAAATCCAAGGACTGATGACGTGCGTCGATGAAACAATCAACAGCGTATGGCCATCGGGTGCCGATTTGGCCACTTGGTCTGTACCGATCATCGAGCCCGCTCCGGGCCTGTTTTCGATCACGACCGGCTGCCCCAAGCTTTCGCTCAACTTGACGCCCAGAATTCGGGCCACCACATCGGTGAAACCACCTGGCCCGAAGGGCACCACAATTTTGACCGGCTTGGTCGGGTAGGTCTGGGCTTGGGCGGCACCCAAAGACAGGGCCAACAAGGCAGCAGCGCACACCGTGTTCAGTAGCTTTTTCATGTTTAACCTTTGTAGATGGGGTCTGGTTGAGAAAAGAAGCTGTGCAAAATTTGGTAAACCATCAGATGGTTTTTTTGCTGGAAACTGGCATGCGAGATGCCTTGCATGATGCTGAATTGTTTGTTGGTGCAGGGCAGCAACTTATAGAAGTTGATCAGATCGTCCAAGCTGGCAATACCGTCGTACTCACCGCGCATGATGAGCGTGGCGGCCTTGACTTGGGTGGGGTCTACCAAGGGCAATTTGGAACACATGTCCACATAGGTGCCCGTGGGCATGGATGAGTCCAAGGTGAGGATGGCATCGGCAAAGGCATCTTTGGTGGCCTCGTCAGCACACTCGGCATGGTCACGGTTGAAAATACTGTGCACAAAGGCGCGGTCAATCGAACGGCTGTTCTTGGCCAAAAATTCGGGTAATTTTTTGGCGCGCTCAGCCAAAGTTGGGCTGCCTTGCCCCGTCCAGACAAAGGCATCGAGCGCCAGCTTGGCTACGCGTTCAGGGTGCCGCTGTGCAAATAAGGCCGCCTTGAGTGCGCCAGACGATATGCCGTAGACCAGCAGTTGTTTTGCGCCCGTTTTTTGAAGGATGTATTCGCTGCCGGCTGACAGGTCATCGGCCCCGTTGCTGATGTCAAAGTTGATAGGGCGGTGTTTGTCCGAGCGGCCGTAACCCTCGTTGTCCATGCACCAAGTGTCAAAACCGCGCTCAGCAAACCAGTCCATGACCGACGAGTGCGGTCGACCTGGCACGTGCAAATCAAACGTGGGTTGTGAGGCCATGGACGAACCATGCACAAACAACACCGTGCCCGCATGCGGAACTTTGGGGGATGCGGCTTTTTGCCACAAGAAAAGACGGATGTCTTTTTTGTGCGTCCAGTGTTCTTGGCCACCAGACCATTCAACATTTGCCATGGTGCTTGTCTCCTTATTGGATTTTTAACTGCAAATCAAGCCTCTTGATGGGCTTTGAGGTTCATGCTGCGCCTATTGACGCCGCATAGTCAACGGAGCACTCAAAGAGGCGCTTTGAGGAAGTTCTCCAGTGCAAAGTGAAACTTATTTCGAACGACCCCCATCATCGGGTTGTGCGCAATGCCCGACAAAACCACAAATTGTTTGTCCTTGCTCGGCAACCGGGTGAAGAAATCCAACAAATCGGGCTCTGCGGCGATGCCATCGAACTCGCCACGGATCACCAGCGTGGGACAAGGGATGGCTTCAGGTTTGGCCAAAGGCAAGTTGGCACACATGTCCACATAGGTGCCTGTGGGCACTTCGCTGACCAAGGGCAGCTCGGCCGCCGCAATGGCTTTGGGTACGCTGTCTTCACTGGAGCCGGGTTTGTCGCGGTTGAACATGCCTTCATAAAAGGCCAAATCCACCTTGCGGCGTGGGCTGGCGCTGTATTCGGGCAGTTTTTTGCGGCGCTGCTCCAAGGTGGGCGAACCAGCACCGGTGTAAACCAGGGCCGAGAGGGCCAGGCGCGCCACGGTTTGGGGATGCGCTTCGGTGTACAGACAAGCGCGCAATGCACCGGAAGAAGACCCAAAAATATGGATCTTTTCAACGCCTGTCTCTTGCAAAACAAAGGGCACTACGGCCGCCAAGTCTTTGGCACCGGTGCGCACATCGCTGTTGCCACGGCCTGACCAACTGGATCGGCCGTAACCCTCATGATCCACGGTCCAAACGTCATAGCCGCGCTCAGCAAAAAAATCCATGACCGAGTAATCTTGGCCACCAGGCACTTGCAGGTCATAGGTATTGCGGCCCGAGACGGTCGAGCCGTGGACCAACAACAGCACGGGTTTGGCAACTTCACCCGCCACGGGGGCGTGTGCACGCTTGCGGTACACATACAGGCGAACGTCTTCGCGCTTAACAAAATACTCTTGACTCCAGTTCACAGGCGATCCTTGGTTTTGGTAAATAAAAATGGGGTTCAAAAGGCTGTGTCGACCTATCAGTCCACCTTGCCAATGCGCTTAACCAAAGCGCTCATGTCTTTCGCATCGGCCTGTACAAAACGCTCAAAGTCAGGGGCATCTTGGTACATGAACGAGGTTCCCGCAGAAGTCAGTGCGGCAACAGCACGCGCATCTTGCGCGGCAAAGCGAGCCGCTTGGCGCAAAGCGTCCACCACGGCGAGTGGCGTATCAGCAGGAACAAACATGCCGGACCATTGCGAGTACTGGATCGGCACACCCAACTCCTTGAGGCTGGGCACTTCGGGCATGCTGGCCAAACGACCCTCACCCCAATGCGCCAAAGCGCGCAAACGGCCAGAAGCAATGTGCTGTTTCACACTGGCAGGGCCGGTGGACAGCGCTTCAATTTGACCACCCAACAAAGACAGCACCGCAGGCCCCGCACCGGTGTACGGCACGTGCAACATGAATGAAGACGTTGCCGCTTTCAGCTGCTCCATGGGCACGTGCATCGTGCCGTAGTTGCCCGAGGAACCAAAGGATATTCGGCCCGGATTGGTCTTGGCAAAAGCGATGAACTCGGCATAGGTTTTCCACGGGCTGTCGGCACGCACGACCAACACAGTGGGGTCGGCTGTGAAACGCGCAATGGGCTTGAGCTGGCGAGTTTCATACAGCGGGGTTTGCTGCAGGATGCGAGCCGCTTCGGGCAACACCACCAAAGAAGACAGCGACATCAAGACCGTGTAGCCATCGCCTTTGGACTTGGCAACTTGAGCCATGCCAATGCCGCCGCCAGCGCCGCCTTTGTTCTCGACCACGACACTTTGCTTGAGGTGCCGCGCCATGGCTTCGGCCACAGGGCGGCCCACGGTATCGGCCACGCCACCCGGCGGAAAGGGCACCACCATGGTGATGGGTTTGGTCGGATAGGCTTGTGCCATCCCCGACATACCCGAACAGGCGATGGCCGCAACCATCACCACTTTGAGCCATTGTCTTGTTTTCATTTTTGTTTCCTCAAGGTGTTTCAAACGAAGCGGTTTTCGATGTGGCCCACGCCATCGATCTCAACGCGGATCACATCGCCCTTGGCGATGTAACGGGGTGGGCTCAGTCCCATGCCCACACCTGCAGGCGTGCCTGTGGCGATGATGTCGCCGGGGTAAAGGGTGATGCCGCGCGAAATGGTTTCAATCAAGGTGGGGATGTCGAAAATCATGTTCTCGGTCGGGCCGTCTTGGCGCAACTCACCGTTGACCCAGCAGCGCACGCGGGTTTGACGGCCGTCGACCTCGTCGGCGGTCACGATCCATGGGCCCATGGGGCAAAAGGTGTCGAAAGACTTGCCCATGTCCCATTGTTGGTGGCGCATCTGCACATCGCGTGCGGTCACGTCGTTGACCACGGTGTAACCAAACACATGCTTCATGGCATTGGCCTGGCTGATGTTTTTACCGCCTTGCCCGATGATCACGGCCAACTCGGCTTCATAATCAATCTGATCGGAAACTGCAGCGCCTGGCAGCTGCACATCGTCGGTCGGGCCCACCACGCATTCGGGCACCTTGGTGAACACGATGGGCCAGGCCTTGGTGTCAGCATTGCTGTCTTTGAAAACCGAAGCCTGCAGCTCTTTGGCGTGCGCATGGTAGTTCCGGCCGACGCACCAGACGTTGCGACGCGGGATTGGCAATGGAGATTCCAGCTTGACCGAGGACAGGGCCAAAGGGGTGCCACTCAAAGCGGGCAAAGCATGACCGGCCGTCATGGCATCAATCAGCCATTGGGCGCCATGGAGGGCCTGGGCTTCGGTCAGTGCATAGGGCGTGACCTGCAAGCCGTCAGCCGAAACCTGACCGACATGGCGTTTGTTGTTGAAAACAAAAGTGGCGATGCGCAAAATACTCTCCTGGGAACGGGCAGCACGCTGCCCCATGATGATGAGAATGGGCGCTGGAACAACCCATCTTTTCATCATAAAGAGCGAAGCAACTCGGGAGAGACGCGCACCGGACAAGGGGCTGCTTTTTGAAGCCCGCAACCCGTGCGCTCAGGCGGCAGACCGCCAATAGGCGGGTCAGCCTGGCTGTGTGTCTTGAAAACTGGAACGCTGCGCCAGCTTGTCGTAAAGCTTGTGCAGATTGGGGTAAGGCGTGCGCCAGTCAACTTGGGGGAAGCGGAAGTCCAAATAAGCGACAGCGCAACCCACAGCGATGTCCGACAGGCTCAAGTGAATGCCCGAACAAAATGCTTTGTCGCCCAACCCGTGACTCATGGCCTTCAGGGCATGTTGGATTTTGTCCAAATGGCGGTCAATCCAGGCTTGGCTGCGCTGGCCATCTTGCCGTCCTGTCCAAACCGCTTCCATGCGGGCCATCAAGGCCGCGTCCAACAAACCGTCGGCCAGCGCTTCCCAGGTTTTGACCTCAGCCCGCTCACGGCCAGCCACAGGGATCAGCTTGCCCACGGGCGACAAGGTGTCGAGGTACTCCACGATCACACGGGAATCGAACACCGCCTCACCACCTTCCATCACCAAGCAAGGGACCTTTCCCAGCGGATTGGAGGCGTGAATCACGGTTTGAGCTGACCACACGTCTTCGGTGACGAATTGGTAGTCCAATTTCTTCTCGGCCATAACAATGCGCACCTTGCGGACATAAGGACTGGTGACGGAGCCGATGAGTTTCATAAAAAATGGGGCAATGCCAATAAACGATGTCAGATTTTAGGTGAAACACTTCGTCAGCTCCGTGTCATTGTCCCAATTGGGCAGGTGAGAGGACAAGGCACAGCGGGAATTACAATCAAAGGATGAATTTCACTCCTGTGTCTGCCCTGTCACCGCTGGATGGTCGTTACGCCAGCAAACTCAATGCCCTTCGACCACTCATGAGTGAGCAAGGCTACATGCACCGTCGGGTACAGGTTGAAATTGCCTGGTTCATCGCTTTGTCGGATGCCGGTTTTGCAGAATTCAAACCCCTTACCCCCGGTGCAAGGCGCTACCTCACAGGCTTGGTGAAAAACTTCAACGAAGAAGACGCCATGGCCATCAAGGCGTTTGAGAAGACCACCAACCACGATGTGAAGGCGGTTGAGTACTGGATCAAATCCAAATTTGAAGACCGCCCCGAGCTGGAAAAAGCCGCTGAGTTCGTGCACTTTGCCTGCACCAGTGAAGACATCAACAACACCAGCCACGCCCTGCAGCTCAAGGGGGCCCGTGCTGAGGTGATCCTGCCGGGTCTCGATGGCCTGATCGCCAAACTGCGTGAAATGGCGCACGCTTTTGCCGACGTCCCCATGCTCAGTCGCACCCACGGGCAAACCGCCAGCCCCACCACCGTCGGCAAGGAAATGGCCAACGTGGTGATGCGCCTGAACGGATGCCGCAACAAGATCGCTGCCGTCCAGTTGATGGGCAAAATGAATGGCGCGGTGGGCAATTACAACGCTCACCTCTCTGCCTGGCCCGACTTCGACTGGGAAGCTTTTGCCCGCCAAGTGGTGGAAACCCCTGAAATTGGCGAGAGCAATTCAGACGCTTGGGGACTGGGCCTGTGCTTTCAGCCCTACAGCATTCAGATCGAGCCCCACGACTACATGGCCGAGTTGTTTGATGCCGTGGCCCGCAGCAACACCATCCTGATCGATTTGTCGCGTGACATCTGGGGATATGTGAGCCTGGGTTACTTCAAGCAACGCCTCAAAGCTGGTGAAATCGGCTCCAGCACCATGCCGCACAAAGTCAATCCGATCGACTTTGAAAATGCCGAGGGCAACCTGGGCTTGGCCAACGCCGTGCTCAAGCACCTGTCAGAAAAGCTGCCCATCAGCCGTTGGCAGCGCGACCTGACCGACTCGACCGTGCTGCGCAACATGGGCGTGGGTTTGGGTTACACCGCCTTGGCCTATGCCTCGCTCATGACGGGCTTGAACAAGCTGGAGCTGAACGAAGAGGCCTTGGCCGCAGACCTGGACGAAGCATGGGAAGTACTGGCCGAACCGATCCAGACGGTGATGCGCCGCCATGGCGTCCTGGGTGCCTACGAAAAACTCAAAGACGCCACACGGGGCAAAACCGTGACGGCCGCAGACTTGCATGGCTTGATCGCAACACTCGACATTCCGCAAGCCGACAAAGACCGTCTGTTGGCCATGACGCCGAGCAGCTACATCGGCAAAGCGGCCGAGCTGGCCAAGCGCGTCTGACACCATGGCCCTCAAATCCACCATCTACAAAGCCAACCTGTCGATCGCTGACATCGATCACAGCTATTACGAAGACCATCAGCTCACGCTGGCGCGTCACCCCAGCGAGACCGACGAGCGCATGATGATCCGCCTGCTGGCGCTGGCCATCAACGCCTACAAGCTGCAAGCGGTGTGCAAGGGTGACGGCAAGCTGGCCTTTGGTGCGGGCCTGTCCGACCCAGATGACCCGGATGTGAGCCTGCGCGACTTCACCGGCCAGACCCGCATGTGGATCGAAGTCGGCCAGCCTGAAGACAAGCCCATCATGAAAGCCTGTCAGAAAGCCGATGAGGTCTTGCTGTATTGCTTCAACCACGCGTCCGAAGTCTGGTGGAAAGGCATCGAGACCAAGCTCACCCGTTTGGACAAACTGCAGGTCTGGCGCGTGCCCACCGAAGGCTCACAAGAACTGGCCAAATTGGCCGAGCGCAGCATGCAACTTCAAGCCACCGTGCAAGAAGGCAGCGTCACCTTCAGCAGCGACAAGGGCAGCGTGCACATCGAGCTGATTCGCTGGAAGTGAAGTGAACGTCGCCATCATGGGCGAGGTTTTGGCCTCCAGTTGGCGTGATCACACCCCCAGCATGAGCTGGATGTTCTGCACCGCTGCGCCGCTGGCGCCTTTGCCCAGGTTGTCCAAGCGAGCGATCACAACAGCTTGGCGGGCGGCCTCGTTGGCGAACACGCGGATCTCGAGCTTGTTCGTGTCATTCAGGGCCGTGGCGTCCAGCTTCAAGTTGTCGGTGGCAGGCTCTACGCTCACCCAGCCGCCTTCGGAGCGGCTGACCGCGTAATGCGCGCGCAAAGCTTCGTGCAGGTCTGCGCCCCTCGGTTTACCGGGCAAAGTGTCCAGGTGCAGGGGCAGTTGCACCAGCATGCCTTGGCGGAAATTGCCTACAGAGGGCACAAACAAGGGACGGCCAGTGAGGCCGGTGTAGCGCATGATTTCCGGAACGTGCTTGTGCTGCAAGCCCAGGGCGTAGGCTTCAAAAAGCGGGGCCTTGCCCGCTTCATAGTCTTCAATCATGGTCCTGCCGCCACCGGAGTAACCACTCACTGAAGGCAAGCAGACTGGAAAGTCTTTGGCCATGAGCCCCGCATCGACCAAAGGCCGCAAAATGGCAATCGCACCCGTGGCGTAGCAGCCGGGGTTGGCCACCCGCTGCGCTTGGCGCACGGCAGCGGCCTGATCAGCGGCCAACTCTGGAAAACCGAACACCCAATCGGGGTGGCAACGGTGGGCCGTAGATGCGTCCACGATGCGTGGCTTGGCACCCGGCAGGCTGTCGACCATGGCGACCGATTCGATCGCGGCATCGTCGTGCAGGCACAGCACCACCAAATCGGCAGCCGCCATCAATTCGCGCTTGGCTTCGGGGTCTTTTCGGCGGGCCGGATCGATGCTCATCACCTGCACTTGGGGCATCAGCGCCAAGCGCTCGCGGATCTGTAAGCCGGTGGTACCGGCTTCGCCGTCGATAAAAATTTTAGCCATGGGTATTACTTTCACTGGGAATCGAGTTCACAACGTCATGTCAGCGTAAGACGCGTGGCTCAGGATTGGTGCATTGCAGCATGATACAGTCGCTGTTTGCAGTGTCCAGCGCACGCTGGCAGGTCTTTCTTGCAATGTAAGGCCGCAGCGGACCGGTCGAAATTACCCACCCCTCTGAGAGAAGACCTCATGAAGATTCACGAGTACCAAGGCAAGGAAATCTTGCGTCAATTCGGTGTGCCCGTTCCACGCGGCATCCCGGCGTTCACGGTTCAAGAGGCGGTCGAAGCCGCTCAAAAATTGGGTGGGCCCGTTTGGGTGGTCAAGGCTCAGATTCACGCCGGTGGCCGTGGCAAGGGCGGCGGCGTCAAAGTGGCCAAGAGCATTGAAGACGTCAAGCGCATCGCTGGCGAGATCCTGGGCATGCAACTCAAGACGCACCAGACGGGTCCTGAAGGCCAAAAAGTGCGTCGTCTGTACATCGAAGACGGCGCCGACATTCACAAAGAATATTACGTATCCGTGGTCACCGACCGCGCCTCACAAAAAATCGCTTTCATCGCTTCCAGCGAAGGCGGCATGGACATCGAGGAAGTGGCCCATTCCACCCCCGAGAAAATCATCACCGAGTTCATCGATCCTCTGACGGGTTTGGGCGATGCACAAGCCAAGAAAATCTCAGACGCCATCGGCATGCCGGCCGCCTCCACCGCCCAGGCCGTGGACATTTTCAAGAAGCTGTACCAGTGCTACATGGACACCGACGCGTCCTTGGTGGAAATCAACCCACTGAACCGCGACAGCAAAGGCAATGTGATGGCTTTGGACGCGAAGTTCAACTTCGATGCCAACGCTTTGTTCCGTCACCCCGAAATCGTGGCTTACCGCGATCTGGACGAAGAAGACCCCGCTGAAGTGGAAGCTTCCAAGTTTGACTTGGCCTACATCTCCTTGGACGGCAACATCGGTTGCTTGGTTAACGGGGCTGGTTTGGCCATGGCCACCATGGACACCATCAAGTTGTTTGGCGGCGAGCCAGCGAACTTCCTGGACGTGGGCGGCGGCGCAACGGCTGAGAAAGTCACCGAAGCCTTCAAGATCATGTTGGCCAACAAGAATGTCAAAGGCATTTTGGTCAACATCTTTGGCGGCATCATGAAGTGCGACACCATCGCCACCGGTGTGATCACTGCCTGCAAGGCCGTGAACCTGTCCGTGCCTTTGGTCGTGCGCATGAAGGGCACCAACGACGAGCTGGGCCGGAAAATGCTGGCCGAATCCGGTCTGCCCATCATCTCGGCCGACACCATGGCCGAAGCCGCGACCGCCATTGTGGCCGCTGTTAAGTAAATGTCTTTGTGGGACAGATCTTCAGCTCTGTCCCCAACTGATTAACTTTGCGGGACAGATCTTCAGCTCTGCCCCAACTGATTAGGAACAAACATGTCCATCTACATCAACAAAGACACCAAAGTCATCACCCAAGGCATCACCGGTAAAACCGGTCAGTTCCACACGGAAAAGTGCCAGGAATACGCGAACGGCAAAAACTGTTTTGTCGCGGGCGTGAACCCCAAGAAAGCTGGCGAGTCCATCTTCAACATCCCGATCTTCGCATCGGTCAAAGAAGCGGCTCAGAACACAGGCGCTACCGTGTCGGTGATTTATGTGCCCCCAGCAGGCGCAGCCGCTGCGATCTGGGAGGCCGTTGAAGCCGACCTCGACTTGGCCATTTGCATCACCGAAGGCATTCCGGTCAAGGACATGCTGGAAGTGCGCAACAAGATGAAAGCCAAGGAAGCGGCTGGCGGCAAGCGCACTTTGTTGCTGGGCCCCAACTGCCCAGGCCTCATCACCCCTGAAGAAATCAAGATCGGCATCATGCCCGGGCACATCCACCGCAAAGGCCGCATTGGCGTGGTGTCTCGTTCGGGCACTTTGACCTATGAAGCCGTGGCCATGTTGACCGAAGTGGGTCTCGGCCAGTCCAGCGCTGTGGGCATTGGTGGCGACCCGATCAACGGTTTGAAGCACATCGATGTGATGAAGGCGTTTAACGACGATCCCGACACCGACGCGGTCATCATGATCGGTGAAATCGGTGGTCCGGACGAAGCCGAAGCTGCTCAGTGGTGCAAGGCCAACATGAAGAAGCCCATTGTGGGCTTCATCGCCGGTGTGACGGCCCCTCCCGGCAAGCGCATGGGCCATGCCGGTGCTTTGATCTCTGGTGGCGCCGACACGGCCGATGCCAAGCTGGCCATCATGGAAGAGTGCGGCTTCATCGTTACGCGCAACCCCTCTGAATTGGGCAAGTTGCTCAAAGCTCAGCTGAAATAAAAACGTTTCTTCTGTACCCAAATGCCCTGCTTTTGGCAGGGATGTGGTTTGCCACAATATATAAGCCGGATTTTCTGAGGGAGAATCCGGCTTTATTTTTCTTTGCATACAAGCGCCCGCTCCAACGGGCAAAAGGACCACCGTGGAAGAATTTCTGACCGCTTCGTTCTGGGTTGCTGTCGCCCAGATCATCATGATTGACATCCTGCTGGGCGGCGACAACGCCGTCGTGATCGCTCTGGCTTGCCGCCAGTTGCCCGAGCACCAGCGCAGACAAGGCATCCTGTGGGGCACAGCAGGTGCCATCATCTTGCGGGTCATCCTGATCTTTTTTGCGCTCACATTGTTGGCGATTCCGTTCCTCAAATTTGTGGGTGCGATTTTGCTGCTTTGGATTGGCGTGAAACTGCTGACCCCCGATGCCGACGACGACCACAGCAACATCCAAGGCAGTGACAAGCTCTGGGGTGCGGTCAAAACCGTCATCATTGCCGACTTGGTCATGAGCGTGGACAACGTGATCGCCATCGCAGGCGCCGCTCAAGGCTCTGGCAACCCTGATCACCAAATGCCTTTGGTCATCTTTGGCTTGCTGGTCAGCATCCCGATCATCGTTTGGGGCAGCCAACTGGTGCTCAAATTGATGGACCGCTTCCCGATGATCATCACCGCTGGCGGCATGCTGCTGGGCTGGATCGCCGGCACCATGATGCAAACCGACCCAGGTTTGGTCGACTACATCCCACAAGACAAGGTGTGGGGCTATGCCATGGGCCTGGCAGGTGCATTGTTGGTACTGGCTTTGGGCAAAATCATCATGGCGCGACGCCCAACCCAAGAAGCCGTCTGAGCCCCCATGGCATGCTGGCCATGACCAGCATCCCTCTTGGGGCAGCAAGAGCCCGCCTAGAGCTCTAGAAATTGGGTGTTGTATGGATTACCATCGACACCCATTCTTCAGGGGGTAAATGCCATGCAAAAAAGGCAGCAAGGTCTGACATTGATTGAACTGATGATCGTGATTGCGATCATCGGCATTTTGGGTGCCTTGGCGCTCCCAGCCTATCAAGACTACAGCATACGGGCCAAGGTTTCCGAGATGCTTTTGGCCGCCAGCGGCTGCAAAACTGCCGTGAACGAAGCCATTGTTTCAGCTTCAGAATCGGATGTGTCAGCCGTATTGCCCAAAGCTTGTGACCCCCAAGTGAGCAAATATGTCAGCAGCATCGCTGCAGATGCCAATGGCGTGATCACCGTGGTGGGCAACCACCAAGCTTTGCGTGGCAACACCAGCACCACAGCCAACAGCCTGTCTCTGACGCCGCTTCAAACGGGCACCACCGCCATCAATGGCAGCACCGATGGGGGCAAACCTGTGGCGGCATGGCGGTGCGGACCCGCCGCCAACAACGGACTGGCTGCCAAGTACCTCCCGGCCTCGTGCAAAGCGTCTTGATGACGACCGACCGCAATGTGGCGGTGCTGCCTGTGCCGGCCGAAGGCCTGGTTTCAGCCTTGGCCAAGCAACTGCGCAAAGCGGCCCAAATCCACGTTGCCGCCGCTCACGATGATACCCACGCGCTGACCATGAAGCTGCTCGCTGGCCTGAATGGCCGCTGCCAGTGACAAACAACCCGTGGGCTCCACCACCATCTTCATGCGTTCGGCATAAAAGCGCATGGCCTGCACAAGTTGCGCATCGGTCACGGTGTGCACAGCGTCCACCAGCCGGCGAATGATCTCGAAGGTGATTTCGCCGACCATGGGCGTTTGCGCGCCATCGGCAATCGTCACCGGGGTCGCGATGCGCACCCGTTGGCCCTGTTGCAAGGACTGCTGCACATCGTTGCCCGCTTCGGGCTCCACGCCGTAAATTTTGCAGGCTGGGGACAGGGCCTTGGCAGACAGGGCGCTGCCGCTGAGCAGGCCGCCGCCGCCCAGACACACAAACAAGGCGTCGAGCTCGCCCACTTCCTGAAACAACTCCAGCGCCGCCGTGCCTTGGCCGCTCAGCACGTCCGGGTGGTCAAACGGCGGAATGAAGCGCCTGCCCTGTGCGGCGGCAATGCCTTGGGCAATGGCCAGCGCATCGTCCTTGTAACGGTCGTAGCCCACCACCTGCGCGCCGTAGCCGCGTGTAGCCGCCAGCTTGGCGGGCGAGGCGTCGTGCGGCATGACGATCGTGGCCGGGATGTCCAGAATTTGCGCCGACAAGGCCACGGCCTGGGCGTGGTTGCCCGATGAATAAGCCACCACCCCGGCTTGGCGCTCGGCAGGTGTCAGCCGCGACAGGGCATTGAAGCCGCCGCGGAACTTGAAAGCCCCCATGCGCTGAAAGTTTTCGCACTTGATGAAGGCCTGGGCACCCAGTTGCGCGTTGAGCGTGCGCGACTGCAGCACCGGCGTGCGGTGCGCATGCCCTTGCAACCGCGCGGCGGCGGCCAGTACGTCTTCAAAAGTAGGTAGGGCGCTGGCATCCTGCATGGGTGATCCTTGAATGGTGACGACAAAGTGGACATGTTGACATGACTGGCGGTTTGAAAAAGCACCGGCTTGCCACTTGTGAGACAAAGCCAGCCTCAGGCGCTGGCTAACATCGGTCATGCACCTGACTGTTTCATCTCCCGTTCAAAGCCTGGCCGACATCCACCGCATCGAGGTCACGCCCTTGGCAGAGGCCATACCTTGGGCCAGCACCTATGCGCTGATCCGTGCCAGCGCCCAGGTTCATGCCAAGCAGCCTGCGCTGAGCTTTTTGCACACGGGCCAGCCCGGCGGCGCCTCCACCACCTGGACCTACCGCAGCTTGCTGCAAGGCATTCACCAAACCGCCAATTTGCTGCACCAGTTGGGTGTGGGCCCCCAGGATGCCGTGGGCGTTCTCTTACCCGGCGGCTTGGCCTACCACCTGGCGCTTTGGGGCGGCGAAGCGGCGGGCATTGTGCAGCCGCTCAACCCTTTGCTCAGTGACGAAAAACTGCTGTCGCTGCTGCGGGCCAGCCAAGCCAAAGTGCTGATCGCGCATGGCGTCGAAGACGACAGCCAACTGAGGGCCAAAGCCTTGCGCCTGCAAACCCAATTGCCCAGTTTGAAGACGGTGTTGCTGGTCAACCCGGACGGAGGTCCAATTCAAGAAGCTGACGCGTTGCCTGCAGGTACCCAAGACTTCCACGCCTTGCGGGCCACACAAGTGGCCGACCACCTGGTCAGCCAACGGGTGTTTCAGCCCGAGGACATCGCGGCTTACTTTCACACGGGCGGCACCACCGGAGCGCCCAAACTGGCCAGGCACAGCCATGGCGCGCAGGTGTTCACTGCTTGGGCCAATGCCAGCATGCAGGGCTTTCGCGCAAGCGATGTGACGATCAACGGCTACCCGCTGTTCCATGTGGCGGGCGTGTTGCCCGGAGCCTTGTGTTCGCTGGCCGTCGGCATGCATGTGATCATTCCCACCGAAGCCTTGTTTCGCAACCGCGAGGTGGTGCAAAACTACTGGCGGCTGGTGGCCCACCACCGTTGCACGCTCATGTCGGGGGTGCCCACGGTTTTGGCTGCCCTTGCGGGTGTGCCGCTGCAGGGGGCCGACATTTCAAGCCTGCGTGCTGTGCGCACGGGCGCGGCGCCGCTGCCGCCCGAGCTGGCTCACCGCTTTGAACAAGCCTTCGGTTTGCAGATCAACGAAAGCCTGGGCATGACCGAAACCGCAGGCCTGAGCACCGTGGCCCCGCCGGCCTTAAGCGCACCCGCAGGCTGCGTGGGTTGGCCTTTGCCGCATGCGCGTGTGCGCATCGTGGCGCTGAACAGCGATGACCAGGCCACAACGCAGACCCTGCCCACAGGCGAAAAAGGCATGGTGCTTTACCAAGGGCCGAATTTGTTTTCCGGCTATCTGGATGCCGCTGAGACGGCGCGCAGCTTCACGCCGGACGGCTGGCTCATCACGGGCGATGTAGGCTTTTTGGACGCGCAAGGTCGCCTGCACCTGTCGGGGCGGGCCAAGGACCTGATCATCCGCAGCGGCCACAACATTGACCCCAAAGTGATTGAAGACGCCTTGGGGGCGCATCCGGCGGTGGCCTTGTGCGCGGCAGTTGGTGCACCCGATGCGTACGCGGGCGAGGTGCCTGTCGCCTTTGCCACCCTCAAAGCCGGCAGCCATGTGACCGAAGCCGAGTTGCTCGCCTTCACGGCCGAACGTGTGGACGAAGGCCCCGCCAAACCCAAGTCGGTCACGGTGCTCCAGGCCATGCCGGTGACCAACGTCGGCAAAATTTACAAACCCGAATTGCGCACCCTGGCCACAGCGGCCGTGGCGCAGAAAGTGATTCAAAACACCTTAGCACCCTTGCAGCTTGAGACCGCGCTATGGCCGCAGGTGCAAGCGGCTGGCGATGCGCTGGTTGAGGTGGACGCCCGTGCCACGCCTGCCGATGCCTGGAAGGCCCTCAAGCCCCTGCTGGACGCTTTGCCCGTGAAGCTGGTGCTGCACGCACCGTGAGGAGTTGCCCCTCTCAGCTCAGGTGTTTGCCGATGATCCCGGCCAGCTCGAACATGGTGGCCTGGTCTTTGCCAAACACCGCTTGCAGTTTGCCGTCGGCCTTGATGGAGCGCTTGTCGGCCGGGTCTTGCAGGCCGTTGGCCTTGATGTAGTCCCAGATTTTTTTGACCACCTCGGTGCGTGCATAAGTGCCGTCACCGATCACGGCGGCCAATGAAGCGCTGGGCTTCAAGGTGCCCACTGCGGCTTTGCGCGGCGCCTTCGCGGCAGCAGGCTTGGTGGTTTTTTTGGCTGCCGGGGCTTTGGTGGTTTTGACAGCCGTCTTTTTGGCTGCCGCTTTGCCAAATGGCGTCTTGGTCGCCGCCGTCTTGCGCGGTGGGTATTTCTTGCCGCCTTCGCGCGGCTCGAACTCGAACGTCACCTTGCCCTCTTCAGGGTTCCAGGCCAGCATGGCCTTGAAGCTGCGGCGCGTGCGGTTGCTGACGAACTTGTCGAGCACATCGGTTTTACCGGTGGTCAACAGTTTGATGACCTGCTCACGCTCGATCGGCTGCTGCAAGATGAGTTTGCCCGTCTTGAAGTCGCAACTCGGAGTGGGCTGTTCGTTGGTGGGTACGGCTTTGCTGCACACGTAGTTGCTGCCATGCTCGTGCACCGGGCTGCCGCACTTGGGGCAAGCGCCCAAGGCCTCGTCGCTGAACTCGACGATCTCGCCGCTCTCTTCGTTTTTCTTGTCGTCACCAAAGTCGAATTCGAGCTTCCAGTTCTTTTCTTCTTCGTTGTACTTGAGCGCCATCTCGGCCACGAAGGGCCAACCGGCCTTGGATCGGAAGCCTTCCAACGGGCCGATTTTCTTGTCGCGCATGAACTGTTCGACCTCTGCTTGTTCAAAGGTACGGCCCGCAGGCGATTTGCCAAACGAGAAGCCGCAGCCGTCGCTCGCGCCGTCTGCACCCGTGCAGGTGTAGCGGCGGTAGTTTTCCTTGACCACGCCGCCGCAATTGGGGCAGGGCGTGCTGACGGTGGCATAGTCGCCGGGCACGGTGTCGCGGTCGTACTCTTTGGCCTTCTTGACGATGTGCTCGGTCATGGCCGCGATCTCGGCCATGAAAGTGGCGCGGCTCAATTTGCCTTGTTCCATTTGGGCCAGCTTGTATTCCCACTCGCCCGTCAACTCGGGTTTGGACAGTTCCTCCACCTGCAGGCCGCGCAGCAGCGTCATCAGCTGGAAGGCTTTGGCCGTGGGGATCATCTCGCGGCCTTCGCGCAGCATGTATTTTTCGTTGATCAGACCTTCAATCGTGGCGGCCCGGGTGGCAGGCGTGCCCAGCCCTTTTTCCTGCATGGCCTCGCGCAGCTCGTCGTCGTCGACCATCTTGCCCGCGCCTTCCATGGCGCCCAGCAAGGTGGCTTCTGAATAGCGGGCAGGGGGGCGGGTTTTCAGGCCCTTGGCTTCGACCGAGTCCACACCCACTTGTTCACCTGCTCGCACCGGCACCAGGTTCTGGCCTTTGTCGCCGTCCTTAGCGTCTTCCACTTCTTCTGCCGCTTCTTTGCCATAAATGGCCAACCAGCCGGGTTTGACCAGCACCTTGCCCACGGTCTTGAAGCTGTGGCCTGCGGCCACGCTGATGCGGGTGGTCACTTGGTATTCGGCGCTGGGGAAGAAGACCGCCATGAAGCGGCGCACCACCAAGTCATAAAGTTTTTGCTCGGCCTCGGACAAGCCACTGGGCGCTTGCAGCGTGGGGATGATGGCAAAGTGGTCCGAGACCTTTTTGTTGTCGAACACGCGCGGGATTTTGCGCACGTAGTTGTTGTTCAGCGCCGTGAGCGCGTGCGGGGCCAGGTGGCGCATGCCGCTGTCGGCCAGCATTTCAAAGGTTTGTTTGGCCACGGGCACGTAGTCCTCGGGCAGGTGGCGCGAATCGGTACGCGGATAGGTCAGGGCCTTGTGGCGCTCGTACAGGCTTTGGGCCAAGGCCAGTGTGGTCTTTGCCGAGAAGCCAAACTTGCCGTTGGCCTCGCGCTGCAGACTGGTCAGGTCAAAGAGGCCGGGGCTCGCTTGGGTGGTGGGCGTGGCCTCTTCGGTCACGCTGGCAGACTTGCCGCGCACCGCGTCAACAATGGCTTGTGCCTCGGCCGCGGTCCATTTCCGGTCGGCTTTCTTTTCAGCGTCCTCGTCCTTTTTCCAAGCGGGGTCGAACCACTTGCCCAGATACGTGCCCGCGGCGGCGGCGAACTCGGCGTGGATTTCCCAATAGTCGCGGCTGATGAACTTGCGGATCTGTTCTTCGCGCTCGACCACCACGGCCAAGGTGGGCGTCTGCACCCGGCCCACGGTGGTCAAGAAAAATCCGCCATCGCGCGAGTTGAACGCGGTCATGGCGCGGGTGCCGTTGATGCCCACCAGCCAATCGGCTTCAGACCGGCTGCGGGCGGCATCGGCCAAGCCCTGCATTTGTTGCTCGCTGCGCAGGCTCTCAAAGCCTTCACGGATGGCCTGGGGCGTCATCGACTGCAGCCACAGGCGCTTGACCGGCTTGTTCAGCGGTTTGGTGCCGCCTGCGTACTGCTCGATCAAGCGGAAGATCAATTCGCCCTCGCGGCCTGCGTCACAAGCGTTGATCAGGGCGCTCACGTCCTTGCGTTTGGCTTGTTTGACCACGGCGCTCAAACGGCTTTTGGTCTTGTCGACGGGCTTCAAGTCAAAGTGGGGTGGGATGACGGGCAGATTGGCAAAGCTCCACTTGCCGCGTTTCACGTCGTATTGCTCGGGGGCTTGGATCTCCACCAGGTGACCCACCGCGCTGGTCACAACATAGGTATCGTTTTCAAAGTGGTCATCGTGTTTTTCGAACTTGCCCGCCGTCGGGGTCAAAGCCTTCACGATGTCTTGGGCCACTGAAGGCTTCTCTGCAATTACCAGTGTCTTCATGTCATTACAATCCGTTGTCTCGCGTGTGCGCACGCGCCCGGGCACGCGCTCACGCACGCGCCCACATGAATTCACCATAACAAATTTTTTGACGTCGTGGCCAAAACCCCTGTTTCCTCCCCCAGCCACCCCATCCCAGTCGCGTCCGGCAAGCGCATACAGACCCGCCGCTCTGGCGTGCATGGCAAAGGCGTCTTCGCTTTGCAGGACATCGCCGAGGGCGAGACCCTGATCGAGTATGTGGGCGAAGTCATCAGCTGGGACGAGGCGCAAGACCGACACCCACACGACCCCCATGACCCGAACCACACGTTTTTTTTTCATGTGAACGAAGACCGTGTGATCGATGCGCTGCACGGCGGCAACTCGTCCCGCTGGATCAACCACAGCTGCGACCCCAACTGCGAAGCCGATGAAGTCAATGACCGCATCTTCATCAAAGCCATCCGCAACATCCAAGCGGGCGAAGAGCTCCATTACGACTACGGTCTGATCATCGACGAGCCCTACACCAAGAAGCTCAAAGCCGAATACCCCTGCTGGTGCGGCAGCGCCAATTGCCGGGGCACGCTGCTGTCGCCCAAAGACCGCAAAGACACGCCCAAAACGCCAAAGCAGAAAAAAAACAAAATCGATAAGGTGAAAGCCAAGGCCAAGGCTGAGTCCAAAGGCAAAACCCAAACCAAAACTCCGCCCAAAGCCATCAAGGCTGACAAAGCCGACAAGGCAGTCAAAGCCTCCAGCGGCAAAAAGCGCTGAGCCATGCCACTGGACAGCCCGGCCCACCCTTGGCCCACCGAAACGATCTGGTCGCAGGTGTACCCCCTGCTGCCCGATTTCACGGTGGAGGTGCTGCCCGAAATCGACTCCAGCAACAGCGAACTCATGCGCAGAGCCCGCGCAGGGCAACATGAAGCCACCTTGCTGGTGGCCGAGCGCCAAACTGCGGGACGGGGCCGTCAAGGCCGTGTCTGGCAAAGCCACGCCGGTGACTCGCTCACTTTCTCCATCAGCCTGGCTTTGAGCCCGCAAGATTGGTCTGGCTTGTCTTTGGCCGTAGGTTTGAGCCTGGCCGAAAGTCTGCACCCCGATGTGCGCCTGAAATGGCCCAATGATTTGTGGTTTGAAGACCGCAAATTGGGCGGCATCTTGGTCGAAGCGGCCAGCATGGGCGGGCGCAGCCAAGTGGTGGTCGGTGTCGGCCTGAACATTCGCCCCCGCCCCTCTGAAGGCTTGAGCACCGCACCTGCCGCCTTGTCAGAGTTGCTGCCCGATTGCAGTGCGGCCGATGCCTTGGCCCGGGTGGCTTCACCCTTGATTCAAATGCTACTGGCCTTTGAAACTTCGGGCTTTGGGCTCCTGCAAAAGCGCTTCGAGGACCGCGATGCGCTCAAAGGCCGCCGGGTGCACACCAGCGATGGCCAGCAAGGCCTGGCCCTGGGTGTCAGCCGTGGGGGTGCGTTACGATTGCAGACCGAATTGGGCGTGCAAGACATCCACAGCGCCGAAATCAGCGTACGACCTTTGATCTGACTGGACACTGAACCATGTTGAAATACTGGGTGGCCCTTTTGCTGGTGCTCAACGCCCTGGCACTGGCATGGCAATGGGATGCGCTGGCCCCTTGGGGCTGGGGCCCGCAGCAGCACCAAGAACCTGAACGGCTCAAACAACAGCTGCGCCCCGAAGCCATTCAACCGGTGCGTGCACCCAGCGCTGAAGATGCGGCCCCTGCGCAAGACCCCTCACCCTCCGACAACCCTGCAGGCGTTGCAGCACCGGGGGCACCCACTGCGCTGCAACCGGGCTCTGCGCCTGTCTTACCTTCTTCGCCTGTTGCCGCTCCCGCCGCGGCCACGGCACCTCGCTGAGCCCCATCAACCCAAGGACCACTGCCATGTCTCTGCAACTTTACTTTGCCCCAGGCGCCTGTTCATTTGTGCCCCACGTCTTGCTGGAGCTGAGCGGCGCCGAGTTCGAACCCAGCATGGTCAAACTGCACAAAGGCGAACAAAACAGCGCCGACTACAAAGCCATCAATCCGCGCGGCCAAGTGCCTGTGCTGGTGCACGACGGCCAAGTGGTGACGCAGATTGTGGCCATCGTGCTGCACCTGGACCAGTTGTTTCCAAAGCTAGGCTTTTTGCCGGCCGAGCCCATGGCCCGCGCCCGCGCTTTGTCCACGCTGGCATGGATGAACAACACCGTGCACCCGACGTTCACGCACATTTTCATGCCACAAAAATTTTCGGATCAAGCCGAAGTGCAGGCAGCGCTCAAGCCCTACAACACGCAGTTGTTTCGGGGCATGTTGGGTGAGTTGCAAACTTTGGTGCAAGCCGCTGAAAACCAAGGCCAAGCTTGGCTCAGTGGTGAGCGCTTGGGCGCACTGGACGCTTACAGCCTGACCTTGGCCCGCTGGGGCACGATCGCCGGCATCGCGGCCAGCGAACACCCCATTTTGTGGCGCTTTGTTGAAAAAGTAGCGGCCGATCCGGCCGTGTCACGTGTGATCGCGCGTGAGCGTTTGCAGCTCAACATGGCCCCGCAAGCCTGAAGAACCCAGCCCTCAGGCCAGCCCAAAACGCACGGTGAAACACGCGCCCGGCATGGCGGCGCTTGAAGAGGCCGCATCGATGCTGACCGTGGCACCATGCTGCTGTGCGATTTCCTTGACGATCGGCAAGCCCAAGCCGGAACCATCCACGTTGGTGCCCAGCGCCCGGAAAAACGGCTGAAACACCAACTCACGTTCATGGGGCGCGATACCCGGTCCGTTGTCTTCCACCTGCAGAACCAACACTTTGCTGTAAGGGTCCACCAACACACGCACGGTGATGACCCCTTGGCGCTCGGGCGTGCTGGGCGTGTAGTGGATGGCGTTTTCCACCAAATTGCGCAGCATCTCCTTGAGCAAGGTCAGATTGCCTTGTACTTGGCCGCCGTTCGCCCCCGGCTGCACCCCCTCATAGCCCAGGTCGATGCCTTTGTCCATGGCGCGGGGCAGGCAGTCTTGCAAGACTTCGCTGCACAAAGCCGCCATGTCACAGCGCTGCTGCGGCAAATGATGGCCTCCCCCTTCGGCGCGGGCCAATGACAAGAGCTGGTTCACCGTGTGCGTGGCCTGCACGCTCGCACGCCCAATCTGCTGCAAGGATTTTTTCAGATCGTCTTCACTGGAGCCCGAGCGCTGGGCCAAATCGGCCTGCATGCGCAGCCCTGCCAACGGCGTCTTGAGCTGGTGCGCGGCATCGGCCAAAAATCTTTTCTGCGTGACGATCGAGTCCTTCAGCCGCTCCAACAGATCGTTCACCGACACCACCAAAGGCGCCACCTCCATCGGCACCGCCTTGTCGTCCAAAGGGCTCAGGTCATCGGATTTGCGGGCACGGATTCGCTCCTCCAGCTGCGACAAGGGTTTGATGCCGCGCACCAGGGCCAACCACACCAACAGCACCGCCAAGGGCAACAAGGCGAACTGGGGCAGCATCACGCCCTTGATGATTTCGGCGGCCAGCACAGAGCGCTTTTCCCGCGTCTCGGCCACCTGCACCAAGGCGGGCCGTTTGCCCTCAGCATCGAGTCGGATCCAGGTGTAGGCCACCCGCACCTCCAAGCCGCGCATTTCGTCGTCGCGGATGTGCACTTCGTAACTGCTGCCCTTGGGTTCGTTGGGTTGGGGCAAGGGCAAGTCACGCTCACCGCTCAAGTGCTCATTGCGGGCACCGCGCACCTGGTAATAAACCAAATCGGTCTCATCGGCGCGCAGCAGTTCGCTGGCCGGTTGAGGCAAATTGAATTCAACCGTTTTGTCTGGCCCCAGCTTGACCTGCTGCGCCAGTGCATGCACGTTGTGCACCAAGGCCCTGTCAAACGGCTTGTTGGCCAAGCCTTGCGCCACCAACCAGGTCAGCGCCAAACTGATGGGCCAAAGCAAAAGCAAAGGCGTGAGCATCCAATCGAGGATTTCGCCAAACAGCGAGCGTTGCTCGCGTTTGAAGACCCGCAGGTTCCAGCCTTTGGATTTCATGGCTCAAGGCACCTGCGGCATCGATGCGGGGTCGGTTCAGCCAGGGATTTTTTCGAGGCAATAACCCAAGCCACGCACAGTGGCGATGCGGATCGGGCCCTTCTCGATTTTCTTGCGCAAGCGGTGGATGTACACCTCGATCGCGTTGTTGCTGACCTCTTCGCCCCATTCGCACAAGCGCTCCACCAACTGGTCTTTGCTCACCAAGCGGCCTGCGCGCTGCAACAAGACTTCGAGCAAGCCCAGCTCTCGGGCCGACAACTCGACCATCTTGCCGTCGATGGTGGCCACGCGGCCAGATTGGTCATAGACCAAGGGGCCGTGTTTGATTTGCGATGTGGCACCACCCATACCGCGCCGGGTGAGGGCGCGCACGCGGGCTTCGAGCTCTTGCAGGCTAAAAGGCTTGGCCATGTAATCGTCCGCGCCGTAATCCAAGCCTTTCACACGTTCCTCTACGCTGTCTGCTGCCGTGAGGATCAACACCGGCAAAACAGAGCCCCGAGAGCGTAAGCGCTTGAGCACCTCCAGGCCATGCATTTTGGGCAGCCCCAGATCCAGGATCAGCAAATCGAATTCGCTGTTGGTCATCAAAGCCGCATCGGCCTCGCTGCCACTGGCCACATGGTCCACTGCGGCGCCTGCGCTGCGCAAAGTGCGCAACAAACCGTCCGCAAGCACTTGATCGTCTTCGGCTATCAGAATGCGCATGGCTGTCTCCTGTTGTTGTGACTGCGGCACGTGGCCGTCTCTGAGCTGTCTGATTTTAGTGTCACGTTGGTGCCTTGCACGGCGCTGAATGCAGTCGTCCCGTCAATGCGCATAGGCTTCCAGCCCCAAAGCCACCACCGTGGCCACGTCTTTGCCCACCGCGTCGCGAAACTCGGCCTCGGCTTTGGCCACAGCGTCCTTGAAGGCTTGCAACCAGGCCAGGCCAATCGGTGTGAACACCACGCGCCTTGCGCGCGCATCCAAAGGGTCTGGCTCACGTTGCACCAAGCCCCATGCCGTGCATTGGTCCACCAGATCGCCCATGGCCTGCTTGCTCATGCCCGCTGCGCGGGCCAAGTCGGTCAAGCGCGACCCTTTCAGGCCCAAATGCCGCGTGATGTGCACATGCGCGGCGCTGATCTGGTCACGTGAGGCCAAGTTGGCCAAGGCCAAGGGCACCCCTTCGTTGCCCGCCATCAGGTGCAGCACACGCTCGTCAAAGCGCCGCATGGCATGGCCCAGCAGGCGACCTAAATGGGTTTGCCGCCAGCGATCATCCTCGATGACCGGTCTGTCGGAAAGGCTGTTTTCTAAGGCTAAAAGGACAGGATTGGGGGTCTGCATCATGGTGCAAATGATAAGGCAAACTGACCAAAAATAGTGTTTACAGATTTATACAGCTCGTTTACAGTACTGTTCACGCATCCAGTAAACAGCACATCACTGCTGAGCCCGGTGCCCCAACCCATTGATATTCAAGGAGATTTCCATGAGCGACGACAACAGCGAAAAGTCCAAAGCCCTGCAAGCCGCCCTGGCCCAGATTGAAAAGCAATTCGGCAAAGGCACCATCATGCGCCTGGGCGAAGGCGAAGTGATCGCTGACATCCAGGTGGTGTCCACTGGTTCTTTGGGCCTGGACATCGCTTTGGGCGTGGGCGGCTTGCCCCGTGGCCGCGTGATCGAGATTTACGGCCCAGAATCTTCCGGCAAAACCACCCTCACCCTGCAAGTCATCTCCGAAATGCAGCGCCTGGGCGGCACCTGCGCCTTTGTCGACGCCGAGCACGCGCTGGACGTGCAGTACGCCCAAAACCTGGGCGTCAACCTGCAAGAGTTGCTGGTCAGCCAGCCCGACACCGGCGAGCAAGCCCTGGAAATCGTGGACAGCCTGGTGCGCTCCGGCGCGGTGGACTTGGTTGTCATCGACTCGGTCGCGGCCCTCACCCCCAAAGCCGAAATCGAAGGCGACATGGGCGACAGCCTACCCGGCCTGCAAGCCCGCTTGATGAGTCAGGCCCTGCGCAAACTGACCGCCACCATCAAGAAAACCAACTGCACCGTCATCTTCATCAACCAGATCCGCATCAAGATCGGCGTCATGTTCGGCAGCCCCGAAACCACCACCGGCGGCAACGCGCTCAAGTTCTACGCCTCGGTGCGCCTCGATATCCGCCGCACCGGCACCATCAAGAAGGGTGACGACGCGATCGGCAACGAGACCAAAGTCAAAGTGGTCAAAAACAAAGTCGCGCCGCCCTTCAAGACCGCCGAGTTCGACATCCTGTTTGGCGAAGGCATCAGCCGCGAAGGCGAGGTCATCGACATGGGCGTCACCGCCAAAATCGTCGACAAATCCGGTGCCTGGTACGCCTACCAAGGCGAAAAAATCGGCCAAGGCCGCGACAACGCCCGCGAGTTTTTGCGTGAGAACCCAGCTTTGGCCCGCGAGATTGAAAACAAGGTCCGCGAATCACTGGGCATCCGCCTGCTCGAGTCAGCCATTGCCGAACCCAAGGGTGACTGAGCTTGAACAAGCCCGGTTTTCAGCCCTCGCTCAAAGGCCGCGCCCTGCGGCTTTTGAGCCAGCGTGAACACTCTCGCACCGAGCTGGAACGCAAACTGGCCCAGCACGAAGAGGTCCCGGGCGAGCTGGCCAAGGCGCTCGACGAACTCCAGGCACGGGACTTCATCAACGACGGTCGCGCCGTGGACTCGCTGGTCAACCGCCGCTCGGGCAAGTTGGGCAGCGCACGCATCAAGCAAGAGTTGGCCGCCAAGGGCCTGTCGGGCGAGGCGGTGGCGGAAGCCATGGCGAGCCTCAAAGACACCGAACTCGGCCGAGCACAAGAGGTTTGGCGCAAAAAATTCGGCACAGCGCCTCAAGATCCGCAAGGACGAGCCAAACAAATGCGCTTTTTACTCAGCCGCGGTTTTCCATCCGAGGTGGTCAGGCGGATCGTGCCCGACATCGACTGAGCACCTGCCAACACCTCAGGCCGCCTCTTGTTGCGGCTTGGAGATTTTGGCTTAGGCTTGGGGCCTGAGCTCAGGGCTTCAGGTCGAGTGGCACTTGGGCATCTGCCGCTGCCTTGGCCCAATGGCGGTCTTCAGCGGCCCGCTCGGCATACCGGTTGAAACGCCAAGAAGTCCCGTCGACGGTGATGCGACGCCAAATGGCACGCTTTTCACCGGGGCTCAACTCAATCCACATCTGCACTTCTTCAAAACTGCGCCCACAGCCCTTGCAGCTCTCATCCCCTTGGCTGGTGGAACAAATGGCAATACAAGGCGTGTCGGGCGTGCTGGCGTACCAGTCTTGCCAAGCTTGAGCAGCGGCCAAGGGCAAGCTGAACTCGTCCGCCAAGTCCTGCCGGTGGTACACCATCAGGCCATACACCTCGGCCAAGGCCCGCAATTCTGGGGGCAGCGCCACGCCGTCCGCAGACGGATTCTTGCTGCGCCAATGGTTGATGGCAGCTTCAATGTCGGTGATGTGGATGCCGGCCATGCTGGGTTGGTGAAGTCAGGGAGGGCGATCATAGCCCCAATGGCTGCGCTCAGCGTTCGGGGGCCTGCAACCCCCGCAAACGCTCTCGGGCATGGCGCAAGCGAACGTCCACAATCGACGCTTCAATATGCTCCCCCGGCTGCAATCGGCCTTTCAGGGCCAACTCTTGTGCCGCCCTGAAACGGTCAACGGCACCCGGCCAATCGAGTCGTGCGGCCTGGGCTTCGCCAGCCGCTCGCAAAGAGGCCAAGGCCTGGCCTTGCACCGACAACATAGCCGACAACCGGTCCCAAGCCTGTGCATCCCATGGGGTTTGCTGCACCACTTGGCGCAACTGGGCCATCACCGTCGGCACCAAAGCGTGTTCTGGCAAACGCTGCAACACCTGCGCCAAAGCCATCAACTCGGGGCGTTGCCAAGTCTGCTGGCCAGCTTCTGGCGTCAATACTCGCACCGCCTGCGCCGGCTTATCTTGCCGTTCCGCCACTTCAGCCTGCAGCAAACGCCACCACCGCTGCGCTGCCGCGTAAGAGGGCAGGTGGCGCTGCGACTGGATCAAAACACCCAAGGCCTGCACATGGCGCTGGGTGGCCGCAGCATCGCGCAACAACAGATGGGACAAACTGGCCGCATACAAGGCCGCCGCTTGGTCGGCGGCCGAGGCGCTTGCAGCCAAAGACGCTGGGCCCTGGATCCAAGCCTTGAGCGCATCCGGGCTGCTTTGCGACAGCACCCGGGCTCTGGCCGCCATCATGGCATGGGCCATGTCGGGCAAGGGCTTGGGCACGGTCAGGTTCAACTGCTGGCGCGACTGCATGTCGGCCATGCGTTCGGTCGTCAACGGGTGGCTGCGCAGGTAGGGGAATGCCCCGCTGTCATTCAGCCCCGCCGCTTGTTGCAGCTTGGCAAACATGCTGACGAAACCACCGGGGTCGTAGCCTGCGTCCACCAAAATGCCATAGCCCACCCGATCGGCCTCTCGTTCCATGTCGCGGGTGTAACTCAATTGGTTTTGAATCGCAGCAGCCTGTCCCCCCACGATCAAAGCTTGTGCCGCTTGCGGACTTTTGCTGGCCGCCAAAGCGCCCAAAATCATCGACCCCACCACCCAAGGCGTCATCTTGGACTGATCGCTCATGCCGCGTGCAATGTGCCGCTGCGTCACATGACTCAGCTCATGGGCCAGCACCGACGCCAACTCGTCGGCCGTGCTCACCACCGCCATCAAGCCCAAGTGCACCCCCAAATACCCCCCCGGCAGCGCAAAGGCATTCACCGAACGGTCTCGGCCCAACAAAATGCGCCAAGCAAAGCGCTCTTGCAACTCTGCGGACAACTCGCCGCGGGCCACAGCAGCACGCACCAAGGGCGTCCAAAGCTGCTGGACGTACTCATCCAGCACCGCATCTTCCAGGTAATCCGGGTCACGGAACAGCTCGCGCGCGATGCGGTCGCCCAACTGGCGCTCCGCACTCAGGGAAATGCTGTCACCATCCCCCAAGGCCGGAAGGCCGGTGTTTTGTGCCCAAGAAGCACCCGTGCTCACAGACATGGCCAAAGCCAAGCCGAGTGCCCACTGATATCGACGGTCTGGGAGTTTCAAAGCGATCCATGTCATTGACAAGACCCGTATGATGCACGCTTGTGAAGAACCTGTCGCCCACCCCGAAATCACGCGCATGACCCACGATGCTCTGACCCATTTTGATGCCCAAGGCCAAGCCCACATGGTCGATGTCGGCCACAAAGTGACCACCCGGCGTGTGGCCGTGGCCCGGGGCCGAATCACCATGCTGCCCGGCACCTTGGAGCTGATCACCTCCGGCTCCGCCAAAAAGGGCGATGTGCTGGGGATCGCCCGCATCGCCGGCATCCAGGGCGCCAAAAAAACCAGCGACCTGATTCCCTTGTGCCACCCGATCGGCTTGACGCGGGTGGCGGTTGACTTCGACATTGAACCCACCACATTCAGCGTGGCCTGCACCGCCACCGCCGAAGTCAATGGCCAGACCGGGGTGGAAATGGAAGCCCTCACCGCCGTGCAAGTCGCCCTGCTCACCATCTACGACATGTGCAAGGCCGTCGACCGCGGCATGACTATCAGCGATGTGCACCTGCTGGAGAAGCACGGCGGCAAGAGTGGGAGTTGGGTGGCGGTGAAGTGATCGCCAACCAATCAACGACTTAGAAGCACGGAAAACCGTCGTTTGTCCAAGTCCTGTCCAACTGAGGAACAGGAAATGGCTTCTTTTAGGCAACGTGGCGGCAAGTGGCAGGCGCGGGTTCTGCGCAATGGATACCCAGACCAAACCAAGACGTTTGAAACGAAGGTCGACGCCGAGAAATGGGCGCGGGCGCTTGAGTCCGAGATAGACAAAGGGCAGTTCGTTAACGTCAGCGAAGCGCAGCGAACAACTTTAGGCGATGTGATCGCACGGTATCTCGCAGAGGTCACGCCCTCCATGAAGGGGGCATCGGAGGACACGATCCGGCTCAAAGCCATCATGCGTAGACCTATCGCACGGTGGAGCATGGTTAACCTTAGTGCAGCCCGAATTGCTACGTACAGGGACGAGCGGCTCAAGGAGGTCAGCTCGGGAACAGTCATTCGAGAACTGGCGTATCTGTCGGCGATCATCAACCACGCTCGCAAAGAATGGGGAGTCAACGTACCCAACCCTGTACAGATGGTACGCAAACCACCCAGCCCGCAGGCACGGTCACGGGTACTGACCGACGAAGAAGCCGTAAGACTGCTTCAAGCACTGGAGCCAACAGGCCGAAGAAGCCACTGGACCAAGCCAGTAGTCCAGCTTGCGCTGGCTACAGCGATGCGTCGGGGGGAGCTGTTGTCCCTTCGCTGGGAACATGTCGACTTGCAAAACCGAACAGCTTTCTTGCCGGATACCAAGAACGGAGATTCGCGGACTGTGCCGCTTTCGACGGCGGCAGTACAGGTGCTGGCTGAGTTGCCTCGGCACATCAGCGGTGTGGTTTTCCCGCTCAAGACCTTCACATTGGACGCGGCGTTCAAACGCGGCCTTCGGCGGGCTGGTTTAGAAGGTATCCGATTCCATGATCTGCGGCGTACTGCCATCACCCGTATGGCGGAGAAACTACCCAACGTGATCGAGTTGGCAGCAGTCAGTGGGCACAAAAGCGTGATGGTCTTGAAACGGTACTACCGGCCATCGGCCGTGGAGCTGGCACAGAAGCTTGGGTAAGGCTTGTAAAAAAATTTCTGCTCTTTAAAATACGCGTCGTGGGCAGTCAACTGTCCATGACCGTCGTAAGGGGTGGCTGTTCCATTTTCATAGAACAAGCCAGATCGCCGCGCGCTTTCGAGCCAGATGGCAGTTACAAATTGATGGTCTCCAACTAAGTTGGGGGCTGCGCTTTTTGTAAGAGGCCTCCAACGTTTTTCAACAAACTTGGAGCGCCACATGTCCAATCTGAAATTCTCCCAAGGTCGTGACACATACGACAACAAACCCGTGCAGCGTACTGCTGCCGATTTCGAAGACTTCGTCGCCCAGATCAGCCAGACAGGTAGCACCCGCAAAGGCGAGGTGTTCGTATGCGCCCCACTGACTCAGGGAGCGCACAATGATCCGGCGAGATACCCGGGCATCGCGCACTGGCGTATCCACCAACTGGCACAGCCGCGCGAGTTTCTCGCGCTCGATGGCGACTACTTTGCCAATGCAGCGGTCTTCACCGATTTCCAGCAACAAGTTGCTCAATGGTCTTGCGTCGTTTACACCACTGCATCGCATATCCCGACTGCACCTCGTGCGAGGGCCATCATCGAATTGGACCGCGCGGTTCACCGCGCGGAGGGAATCGCTCTGGGAGAGGCCGTGGAGCGCCTGCTCATATCGGTACTGGGCGCTGGCAGCATCAAGTTGGACCCGAGTGTTTACCGCGCAGAGCAGCCGATTTACACCCCCTTAATCGGTTCGCAAATCCATCGGCACTACGGGCAGCCCTTGAACGTTGACGCGGTGTTGTCGGCATATCCTGTTGTTTGGCTTTGAAAACTGAGCCACTTTGATGGGAATTTGCATCCAAATTT
>NZ_JBBAPF010000010.1:0-103090 GCF_040400975.1 Limnohabitans sp.
GGTAGTTCAGTTGGTTAGAATACCGGCCTGTCACGCCGGGGGTCGCGGGTTCGAGTCCCGTCCACTCCGCCAGTAATCCTATGTAAGTCGTTGATTTATATAGAAAAAAGCCACCGTGAGGTGGCTTTTTTGTTTCCGGGCCATACTTCTAACCATAATTGAAGTTGCGCTGTAGTGAGACGAACTGAGCCAAAATGCGACTACGAACAAATGCTTTCTAGCTCAACGACGAGGAGTCCGTGCGCTCGAAGATGAGTTTTACAACGCATAAGCAGGAGTGTCCGATGAAGCCGTACAAAGCCGATTGGCGAAAAGCAGAACAGTATCCACCCCTTGGCTGTGATGATGCTCAACGCTTGGCTTGGGAATTCTTGCGCCGAAATCGACATTACGCGGCACACGTCGCACAAATGGAGGCGCTCGCCGAAGACGAATTTCAAGGCGGCTTGAAAAAAGGCTCTTTGTCAAAACTGATCGGGCTGGAGTGTTGGCCACCTGCCGAGCATGACGAGACAGCAGCTGATTACTACGCCCGAACTTCAACAAAGTCCAAAGGCAGCAAAGGTAAGCGGGGACGCATCGACAAACCCTGCAACACGTTCGTCAACAAGTGGTCGTTGACCGCGCCGATTCCGGTAACGACGGACTACGACGCGAGTGTCATCCGCTTTGTGCCGCACAAGGTCGCCCTCAAGCGTCATAGCGATTTGCAGACGAAGAACTTCAACTTATTCTTGTACCCCAACGAGGTGGCCATTCGGTTTCGGTTGGACATGCGTTTGAAGCCTCAATTGGAGTCCGCAAGACGCAGGCTTGATGCCGCTGCTGCTGATTTCGACGCGGCACTAGAAAAATTGGCGCAACCTACTTCAAAAGATGCACCGCCATTCGTCTCATTGCGTGCAACCCGAGAGCGCGAGGTGATGCGTCTCGCTCACTATTGGCTGCGGAGCTATGACGCACTTACCTCCGGCCAAGTGTTACTTGGGGATGAAAAACGAAGACGAGCTTTCGAGTCTGGTGAAGCGGAGATTCGTACATTTTTTACCCGTGAGATAACGACAGCACACGGTGAACAAAAGAAATCATTTGAGCGTGGACTGGTCGTTGGTTGGCATGATGCAGCCGACAGCTATATCAACGGAATGAAGTTTCTCACTTTGCTCAATGGCTTCGAACCCAAGGATCTGGCTGAGCATAGTCAACTATCGATACTTGACCATTTGATGTTTGCCATGTCTGGAGGGAAAAAGACCTCGTAACGACATTTGCAGGGATAAGCATCATCCTTATTGGTGGTGTTGAAGTACGGGCTTCATTAACTCAAGGAGCCCAATCATGGCTAAGAAGGTAGAAGTCAGTCCACGTCAACTTGATCTGGTCAATCATCAAAGCAACACTGTCCACGGGCAAAGCCCCGATGGTCGAATCCGTGTCAAGGTTCGCGGTCAAAACTACTTGGTCACTGGAACGCTCGCACAGCGTTCAATGCTCGTTAGCGCAAGTGGCAAGAAGAAATTTGCATACACCCAACTCGTGAGCACGCCCGGCTACAAGCCGTCAGCCGATAGCGATAAAAAAGTTTTCGCCTGGTGCACGGTAACGGCCAAAAGCTGCCGCGTCGTGGGACAGTTCAAAAAGCTTACCCCGAAGCCCTTGACGCGGTCAAACGCAGTTGGTCAAACATCAACAGCAGCATCAGTGCAGCTTGCAGGCACTGAGTTTGCGCAGCGCCAACCCCCGCACCTCGTCAGGCCGTAAGTGCGACATGGAAGTGTTCATGACCACAGTACGCGACGGCACACCCGGCAAGAACGGTATGGACTTCAAGCAGAACCGCCCGATCAAGACGTTCCAAGACTTTGACAGCAGTGCAAGGGCCTGCCTTGAAAACGGAACAGTTCCCGGCAGCCGTGGCGGTGGCAATGCCCGTGAAGTGCAAGCCGAATCCGTCAAAGACGCGATTGAATTTATCCGTGCAAGATAGCTGGTTCAATGTTGGTTGTTGTCTTCAAATAATTGGTATTCGGATTGTGATGTTGATCAAGCCTAAATCTTCCTAGCCTCGATGAGCGCAACGAATGTTGGAGTGCGGGCTCCGAAGTTGCGTTCTTCTGCGTTGCTCGCATATGTACTCGTTATTGAGGCTATAGTGCTAATAACGCAAGCACTTCCGCTACTGAACGAGCAAGCGGGTGTAATACAAGGAAGGTGCAGCAGGTTTCATGGTAAATTTATACCTGTGCAAAATAACAGTAATGCATCTGTAATTCAAACTGCAAGTGGCTTGCAGCCATTTCATTCAAAAGATGTATCGATCCTGCCCGGATGTATCCACCGGGTTTTGCTGTCTACATCCGTTAGAACCCCACGGGAGAAATATGTTGTTATTCAAAGGATTTCTGAAAAAAAACCAAGCTGAGCCTGTAAATACGCTTATCCTTGCCCTTGAACACAACACTTACAAGTCGATTCCCGGCACGAAAAATTCGTTCCGTATAGATTCTCAGAATACAAATACCATGACGCAGCGACACGCGCACGTGTACGCAAAGTTGGAAGGTAAAGGTGAGCAACTTTATTCTGTTAATGTTGACGGCTCTGGTCATGATGGTTCATCCGGTAGAGTTATTCCAAAAGCACATGCCAGTCATTTTCGTAACCTAGGCTTTGCCATTCCCGATAACCTGACCTTAGAAAGCATTGATCTAAAAAATTTAAATCCTTTGCGTTGTGAGTTTTGCGTTTTTGATACGGAGTTCTAACCCATCGTCCAAGCGGATTTCCTTCCGGCAACCGCTTAACTCCAACGTTATTCAGACAGTCGAAAATGAGAGCAGCATGACAGATCAGTTGGACTTAACTTCGTTCATTAAGTTGAAAACTTCGATGACAGGGACCGTTGATTCCGATACGACGCAAAGAATTGAAGTGGCTTGCCAGTCAATACATAAGTGGCTAAAGTATTGCGAATACCATTACTCCAACTTGCCAGATGTGCAGAATCTAGGGCATTTAATGCTTGCTGGATGTGCTACGGAATATCGACGGAGAGGTGAGTCGGTTGATTATCGTTATGTGTGTGAAGCCAACATTATTGGATTCTTGAATTGTCTTCATGCTCTTCTAGACTCGTTTCCATACCTTCTGAATTTGGTTTTCCCTAGATTCAGTGATCCTGATAACAGAGTTATTGGATGGAGTGAAAATTTTGTTGAGAAGTATTCAGTGGACGCATTCTATGGGTCACTCAAAAAGTTCATGCTTGGAAAAACCTTCAATGTCGTTAAATCATACGTCAATACTACAAAGCACAAACACCTAATTTTAATAGCGATCAATCAGAGGGGGCTGGAATTTGATGAATTTAATGCAAGGTTGCCCTTTGAAGATGAAAATGGAGAAATTCAGCGCAAAGATGAAATTATCCCCAGACAGGATGCTATAAAATTTATTGGCGACTGTCATGATGATCTAATTCCTGAGTTCTTTGAGTTGTGCAGGACCATTACTACTCCTACGGAGGATCGAAATAGTGTGACGCAATAACCAACCGAAGCTGAGCGACAAAAGTATGTCGTCACACCTTTTGTAAAAACACAAAAGCTACGCCAACATACTTTTGCGACAGATCAAGCGTTCTCAAACTTGCGCACGCAACGTCAAAATCCGATTTTGGGTATACATGCTGAGCGGTTACGAAGGAGTCAAACCAACATCAAAATCCGGATACCCCAAATAATCAGCCCAGTCTTGCATCAAGTGGCGGCGTTGCTCTACAAAAGTAGTACGAGCATATGCCGCTTCTACGCTGTCCATGATGTTGTGCGCCAGCGCATGTTCGCAAACTTCACGCGGGTATTTCGTTTGCTCGCCAGCCCACGTTCGGAATGTGGAACGAAACCCGTGTGCTGTGTAAGTCACGTTCAGGTTTTCACGTAGAACCACTTTGGTGAAAGCTTGATCGCTCAATGCTTGGTCGCTGTTCAGGTTAGGAAAAACCAGCTTGCTATCCGGTGCCAATGCGAAAGCTTGTTTCAAGACTTCAATGGCACGGTCAGACAAGGGAACAGAGTGAGCTTTGTCCATCTTCATTCGATTGTCTGGGATGACCCACATCTTGGTATCAAAGTCGATTTCTGCTTTCAGCGCCCCCCGAGCCTCACCAGATCGTGCTGCCGTTAGCACAGTGAATTCAAAGCATAGTTTCAAGGTGTCGGATACTTTTGATTGCCGTAGTTTTGCCATCAGGCTGCCTGCCTCGATGTAGGGGCAAGATGAATGGTGGTTCTCTTTGCGCTTCGGGCGACCAGGCAAAAGGTTGGGCAACTCATCCCACATCTTGAGGTCGTAGTTGGGGTAGTAGTCATGTGCCGAAGCCCATCCCAAAACAAGACGAATGCGCTGTAGCAGACGATTCGCGGTTTCTTGCTTGGTCAGCCAGATAGGCTCCAACACCTTGGCAACTTCTTTCTTGCCGACATCTGCAACATTAAAGGAACCGATCACCGGAAAGGCATAACTGGTTAGGGTGCTAATCCACTGAGCTTTGTGCTTTGCGTTTTTCCACAAAGTGCCCTTGTCATCATGGCAAGCAGTGGCGCATTGCTCAAACGTCTTGCGGTTATCTCGCTCAGCTGCCCGTGCCTTTTGCTCGGCTTGACGGTGTTCGATAGGGTCGCGCTTGTCATCTATCAGTTGACGATATTGTTTTGCGCGCTCTCTGGCCTCGGCCAAAGTCCAGTCTGAAACAGGGCCTAAACCCATGTCGCGTGTTTTTTTGTCGATGGTGTAACGCAATATCCAAGACTTCGTACCGAAGCGACTGACTTGTAAATACAAGCCTCCGCCGTCGTGATAAAACCCCGGCTTGGCTGAATTCTTAACTGCCAGTGCAGTGAGTCTGTCTCTCGCTCTGCTCATGATGCTCTAACCATAATGTGACACCTATTTCCTAACCATATTCCTAACCATATTTGGAAAGTTGATGGCACTATATCAGGCGAGACAGCAATAGATAAGATATTTCGGCAGGAACGCGCTTCTGCTCTGGCTTAGCGCCGCTTTCTGAGATGGTGTGAGGCGGTACGAGCCCGCCTTGGATTCAGCCCAAAACGGTCGTCCACTCCGCCAATTCAAGAAGCCCAAGCAGTTCGCTGTTTGGGCTTTTTTGTTGCCTGAGTTTTTCCTCCATATTTTTCTTTTCAAAAAGTCTGGACTGTGGAATCTCAGTTGCAGTAAGCTACAAGGTTTCCCGTTTAACTTGTTGTCAGCCATGGACAGTTTGCTCCCACCCATTCCAGCCAAGCGCTATTTCACCATCGGTGAGGTGGGCGAGCTGTGTGGTGTCAAACCCCATGTGCTGCGTTATTGGGAGCAGGAGTTCACCCAGCTCCGTCCGGTCAAGCGGCGAGGTAACCGCCGTTACTACCAACGCCATGAAGTCATGATGATCCGCAGGATTCGGGGTCTCTTGTACGACCAAGGCTTCACCATCAGTGGCGCACGCAACAAGCTTCAAGAATTGGTGCAGGTGGATCGTGAATTAAGCAGAACAAGTGGAGCGCAGGACCCATTGACAGAGGACGTCAGCGGCTTTGAAGCTTCCGATATCCACTCCGGTTCATCTGCTGTATCGAACGATGCCTTGGCTTGGAAGGGCTTGTCTGCTGATTTGTCGCTTCAGCAAGAGTTGCTGCAGATTCGCGACCTGCTCACAGTCAATGGCCCTCATAATCCAGCTATAATTTGAGTCTTGTCGGCGTGTAGCGCAGCCTGGTAGCGCACTTGCATGGGGTGCAAGGGGTCGCGAGTTCGAATCCCGCCACGCCGACCATTTATTCCTAATGAAATCAACGGGTTACAGCCCAAAAGGCTGTGACCCGTTTTTCTTCCTGCAGGCGCCTGATTTTGGCACACAGAAAAATGCCATGTGACGCCTGTCATGCCGGAAAACGCTCGCGCAGTTTGAGTTTGTAAAACTTGCCCGTCGAGGTACGGGGCACGGCGTCAATGAACTCGTAGCGGTCGGGCAATTGCCACTTGGCAAAGCCGTGCTGAAGCAAGTGCGCTGCAAATGCTTCGGTCTGCGCTTGCTTGCCGGGCTTAAGCACGATGCAGGCCAGAGGGCGCTCGCTCCACTTGGGGTCGGGGATGGCGATCACCGCCGCTTCGGCCACGTCCGGGTGGGCCATAAGGGCGTTCTCCAGATCGACTGAGCTGATCCATTCGCCGCCGGACTTGATCAGGTCCTTGGTCCGGTCGCTGATGCGCACAAAACCCAAGTCGTCCACGCTGGCCACATCGCCCGTGCGAAGCCAGCCGTCGGCGCTGAACTTGTCCTGGCTGATCGGCACCTGGTGATAGCTGCCGGTGATGAAGGGGCCGCGCACCTGAATTTCACCCACATGTTGTCCGTCCCAGGGGGCATCGAGTCCGTCTTCACCCCGTATGCGCAGTTCGGTCAAGGGCACGGGCACGCCCGCCATGGCAGCGCGTCTATAACGCTCGTCCATGGACGCGTTTTTCAGCTCCGACTTGGGGTAAGACACGGTGCACAAAGGCGAGGTCTCGGTCATGCCCCAGCCTTGCAAAATCCAGATGCCGTGCCGGTCAAATGCGCGGATCAATGCCTCGGGCACCGCCGCGCCGCCCACCAAAGAGCGCATGCCAGTGGGCAGTTTCCAGCGGCCGGGTTGGGTGGTCTGCGCGGCCTCAAAAGCCTGGATCAGGCCCATCCAGATGGTGGGCACGCCCAGCGACAAGGTGGGGGGCTCGGCCGTCATCAGGTCCAGCAAATCCTCGGGGTGCAGGTGCGGGCCGGGGAAGATGAGCTTCACGCCCATCATCACCGCACCATAAGGAATGCCCCAGCTGTTGGCGTGGAACATGGGGGTGACGGGCAAGATGACATCGCTGCCTTTCAAGCCCCAAAAATCTCCCAGACAGCCCACCAGCGTGTGCAAGATGGTGGAGCGGTGCGAGTACACCACGCCCTTGGGCCGACCCGTGGTGCCCGAGGTGTAGCACATGGACACGGCGTCGTCTTCGGCGTGCGGGGCGTATTGAAAGCCCTGTGTGTCGGTGCCCGCCAGCAACTGCTCGTAGTCGGTGAACGGCGCGGGCACAGGCGCACCGGAAAACGGAAACACGATCACACGCTCGAAGTGGTACAGGTGCGCAAACTGCTGGTAAAGCGGGAGCAACACATCGTCGATGATCAGCACCTTGTCCTGCGCGTCGTTGGCGATCCAGGCGATTTCTTCGGGTGACAAGCGCAGGTTGAGGGTGTGCATGACGCCGCCCGCGGCCGGGATGCCGAAATAACACTCCAGGTGTGCATGGTGGTTCCAGCAAAGGGTGGCCACGCGTTCGCCTTTTTGCAGGCCCAGGTTTTGCAAAGCTTGCGCCAAATGCCGAGTGCGCTGGTAGAACGCGCCATAACTGTGCCGGCGCAGCGATTTGTCGGGCAAGCGCGAGACGATCTCGTTGCTGGCAAACAAAGTGCCCGCCCGTTCGAGTAAATGGTTCAGCGACAGGGGCATCTGCATCATGGTGCTGCAAATGGGTGACTGGGCGGGGGATGCAGAAGAAGGGGTGGTCATGAAGGGCGTGGGTTGTACTTGTCTGCCCAAATCATGCGGCCCACTGCACACCGTGCAGGCTAGGGAAAACCCAAGTGTGGAGACACAGGGGTCATGACCCCACACAGTTGCCCCCAAAGCAAGTGCCCAAAGGTGTGGATAAGTCCTTGAACAACTGCGCCAAGCCGCATCCTGATTGGTGTGGCAGTGAGTGCTTAAAAAATAGGCAGTGCTGGGCTCTTGCCATGAGCCTGGCGGGGGGCATGATTGCGGCTATTCTTGTTCCATACTTTCTCGTCAGTCTCCTTCGCCTCATGCCAATTTCTTCCATCTCTCCCGGTTTCATTGCCCTGCACAGCCACCGCTCTGAGGTGTTGGCCGACACCCTAACGGGCTGGTTGCGTGCGCACCCGCTGGACCCCTTGGAGAGCGAGGTGGTGCTGGTGCAAAGCAACGGCATGGCCGAGTGGATCAAGATCGAATTGGCCCGGCAGGGTGGGGTGTGCGCGGCCACTCGGGTGGAGCTGCCTTCGCGCTTTTTGTGGCGCACTTACCGGCAGGTGCTGGGCGCGCACAATGTGCCGCCCGAATCGCCGCTCGACAAACTGCCCATGACCTGGCGACTGATGGCTTTGCTGCCCACTTGCGTCAACGAACCGGTGTTCAAGCCTGTGGCGGGTTTTATGAGAGGCGATGAGCCCGACCGTCTGCTGCAACTGGCCACCCGCTTGGCGGATTTTTTTGACCAGTACCAGATCTACCGCCCCGATTGGCTCCAAGACTGGGCCGCCGGGCGCGATGTGTTGCGCAAGGCTGTGGGTTCGGAGGCTTTGGCAGAAGAGCAACTCTGGCAGGCCGAGCTGTGGCGGCGCGTGTTGGTCACATTGGATGACGGCCAGCGCCAAGCCACGCGCCCGGCCTTGCATGCGCGTGCTCTGGCGCATTTGCAGTCGGGCCAGCCCCTGGCCAGCGCCGTAGCGCGGCGCGTGTCGGTGTTTGGCATGAGCCACATGCCGGGGCAACTGCTGGAGATGCTGGCGGCGCTTGCCAAGCACAGCCAGGTCATGCTGGCGGTGCCCAACCCGTGCCAGTACCACTGGGGCGACATCATCGATGGGCGCGAATGGCTGCAGGCCGAACGCCGCCGCCATGGCTATCGACGGGGCGAGGACTTGGCCAGTTTGCCGATGGCGCAGATGCACCTGCACGCGCCCACCCTGCTGGCCGCTTGGGGGCGGCAGGGGCGCGACTTCATTCGGCAGCTGGACGCCTTTGACGACCTGCAAGCGGCCAAGCAACTCACGCAGTGGCCGCGCCTGGACTTTTTTGAGGACGTGCCCGGTGAAGACGTCAAGCGCATGCTGGCGCAGTTGCAGCGGCGTATTCGCGATCTGGAGCCGTCCAGCGGCGGCACACCGCCAGAGCCACTGGCAGCGGGTGATCAATCGCTTGTTTTCAAAATCGCCCACAGCCCAGTGCGCGAGCTGGAAGTGCTGCACGACCAACTTCTGCAATGGTTTAACGCCCCGCCGGGCAATCAGCCTGTATCACCCCGCGACGTTGTGGTCATGGTGCCCGACATCGAAGTCATGGCCCCGGCGATTCGCGCCGTGTTTGGCCAGTTCAAGCGCTCAGATGCGCGGTTCATCCCGTTTGACATTGCCGACTTGGGCGCGCAGGCCATCAGCCCGCTGATTCATGCGGTGGAGTGGTTGCTGGCCTTGCCGCAGCAGCGCAGCCGCATGAGCGAGCTGGTCGAGTTGCTCGAAGTGCCCGCCTTGGCAGCCCGCTTTGGCCTGAGCGAAGAGGGATTGCCGACGCTCACCCGCTGGATGGCGGGCTCGGGCATCCGCTGGGGCCTTTCGGCCGAGCACCGCGCCGGCCTAGGCCTGGGCGTGTGCGGCGAGGACAACTCGGCGTTGTTCGGCGTGCAACGCATGCTCATGGGCTTTGCCTGTGGGGCCGATCCGGTGAACATCGATGCGCCCGGGGCCACACCTTACCCTGAAGTGGGTGGGCTCGATGCCGAGCTGGCCGGGTCTTTGGCGCACCTGCTGCAAGCTTTGATCGACTGGTGGCAAATCGCCACGCAAGACGCCACGCCCACGCAATGGGCCGAGCGTGGCCGCGTCATGCTGGCCGCGATGTTCAAGCCGCGCGACGACAACGACCGCAACGCGATCGCTGCGCTCGACCAAGCACTGACCGACTGGGTGCGCGCCTGCGCCCAGGCTGGTTTTGCCGATGCGGTGCCGCTGGCCGTGGCCCGCTTGGCCTGGCTCGAAGCGCTCAAGACGCCCCGGCTTGAGCAACGCTTTCGGGCTGGGGGCGTGACCTTTTGCACGCTCATGCCGATGCGGGCGATCCCGTTCAAGGCGGTGTGCCTGCTGGGCATGAACGACGGCGATTACCCGCGCCGCAGTCCGCGAGCTGACTTCGACCTGATGGGCCTGCCTGGCATGAGTCGCCCCGGCGACCGCTCGCGCCGTGACGACGACCGTCAGCTCATGCTCGAAGCCTTGCTGTCGGCGCGACAAGTGCTTTACGTCAGCTGGAGCGGTCGCAGCGTGCGCGACAACAGCGAGCAACCGCCCTCGGTGCTGGTGTCGCAACTGCGCGACGAGATCGACCTGCTGTGGGGCAAGGGCACGGCCGAGCGTCTGACCACCGTGCACCCGCTGCAGGCCTTCAGCCGCACTTATTTTGAAGAGGGCAGTGCGTTGCAGACCTATGCCAAGGAGTGGCGTTCGGCGCAAGCCTCCTTTGCCTCAGAGACCAGGACAGAGCATGCGTCATGGCCTCACTCGGCCTCATTGTTGCCCCCTCTGGAATCCGCTCATGGCGTGCCCGTCATCACGCTCGCCCAACTCACCCGCTTTTTACGCAAACCTGTGAGCGCTTTTTTCCGTGAACGCCTGCAGGTGCACCTGGAGGGCGAGCGCAGCGAACTGCACGACGAGGAACTCTTTGGCTTGGCGGGTCTGGATCTGTACCAGTTGATCGACCACGAACTGGAGCATGTCCCCACCGCGCTGAACGCAGACACACTTCCCGCGCATGTGCAGCAGGTGGTGCAACGCCTGCGCCAGGCCGGTGCCTTACCACTGGCGGGCGTAGGCAGGCTCGCCGCAGAAAATCTCAAAGCCCGATTGCAGGCCATGCTGAGCGCAGCGCTGCGCGAGCGGAGGGCTTATCCCAATGCGGCCGAGCGCCTTTTGGTGGATTGGGCGCATCCCCAAGTCGCCCTCCAAGACGCGCTGGGCGATGCGTTGGTAGGCACAGGTGTGAATGAAGGGGGACTGATGTCCTTGCACCTGCGCGCCAGCGATCTGGCCAGCTACAAGACCCAAAAGCCGCAGGCCCAACCGGACAAGCTGATCGACATTTGGCTGCTGTCGCTGGCCGCTGCTGCCATGGACCAGCCCTTGAGGTGTGTGGTGGTGGGCCGCAACGCTGTGTTGCGCATGGCTGAACAAGATCCAGAAGCGGCCCGCGCCCAATTGACCGAGCTGTTGGGCGTTTGGGCAGAGGGCATGCGTTGGCCGCTGCCGCTGCCGCCCGGTGTGGCGCTGCAGTGGCTCAGAGACAAAGAAAACACCAACGCGCTGGCCGATGCGTATGAAGGCAGTGACTTCAAACGCGCCGAAAAAGACAAAGACCCTGCACTGGCCCGAACTTATGCCACGGTGGAAGACTTGCTGGCCACGGGCGAGTTCAAGCGCTTGGCCCAAACCGTTTACGCGCCCTTGAAGGCCTGGGCCGAGCAAGCCGAGATCGAGGCTTTGCCTGATGCGCCCCAAGACAGCGAAGAGGGAGAACTGGCATGAGCACCCCCCACGCACCCACCCCCCATGCCCTCCATGCGCACACCTTCCCCCTGCGCGGTAGCCACCTGATCGAGGCCAGTGCAGGCACGGGCAAGACCTGGACGATTGCCGCGCTTTATGTGCGCCTGGTGCTGGGCCACGGCCAAGATGGCTCCGCACCGGTTCGCCCCATGCTGCCGCAAGACGTGCTGGTGATGACCTTCACCCGCGCTGCCACCCGTGAGCTGTCAGACCGCATCCGTGCCCGTTTGACCGAGGCCGCGCAGGTGTTCCGGGGCATGGCCAAAACCGACGATGAATTCCTTCAACAACTGAAGGACGAATACCCCGAAGGCCAGCACCGCGAGCAAGCCGCCCACCGCTTGGCGCTGGCGGCGCAGGCCATGGACGACGCGGCCGTGTACACCATCGATGCTTGGTGCCAGCGCATGCTGCGCGAGCACGCGTTCGACAGCGGCAGTCTGTTTGAAGAAAATCTGGTCGGCGACGAAGCCGCTCTGCGCCTCGAAGCGGTGCAGGACTACTGGCGTCAGCAGCTCTATCCAATGGATATGGCCCTGGTGAAAGAGTTGCTGGGCGTTTGGCGCGATGTGCCTACGCTCGACCAAGACATGCGCGCCCTGATGGCCGTGCCCCTGGCCGACGCCGAACCTGGCACGCTGGCGCAGGTGTTCGGCGCGGCCATGGCCAAACGCGATGCGCAACTGCAGGCACTCAAAAAGGGCTGGGTCGACAAGGCTGACAACTTGCTGGGCTGGATCGAGGCGCAGTTGGCAGTCAAAAAGCATGGTTGGAACGGCAGCTTGTTGCAGGCGGGTCGTTCCCAAAAGTGGCTCGAAGCTCTCAAGTCCTGGGCTCAAAGCGATGGAGACTTCAAGGCACTGAAAGACGCGATGGGCAAAGGCTGGAACCGTTTCACGCCCGAAGGTCTTTTAGAGTGCCGCAAAGATAGCGATGTGGTGGTTTTGCCGCCCGAAAGCCAAACTTATGGGCAGCTGTTGGCAGGACTTGAGGCCTTGCCCAAACCGACCCAAGTCGCCCGCCTGCACGCCCGCACCCATGTCTTGCAGCGCATGGCCGAGCTCAAGCGGCGAAGCGGCTCGTTTGGCTTTGCCGACATGCTGCAGCGCCTAGATGTTGCGCTGGCCGACCCCGACTCGGGCGAGCGCCTGGCGCAGCGTCTGCGTGATCAGTTTCCGGTGGCGATGATCGACGAGTTCCAGGACACCTCGCCGTTGCAGTTCCGCATCTTTGACCGCATCTACCGCACTGCCGAGAACCTGCCTGACACCGCGCTGCTGCTCATTGGCGACCCCAAGCAGTCCATCTATGGATTTCGGGGTGCGGACATTCACAGCTACTTGGCCGCACGCCGCGCCACCGCCGGCCGCCACCATGTGCTGGGCACCAACTTCCGCTCCACCGAAGCGGTGGTCGATGTGGTCAACCGCTGGTTCGACATAGCACCAGACGCCTTTGGCTACAAACAAGGCGATCAAGATCCGCTGCCCTTCCAGCCCGTGGACGCGAAGGGGCGCGATGAAATCTTCAAAACTAGCGAAGGCGATGTGCAAGCCATGACCGTGGTGCACGACGCCATTTTGCGCAGCCAACGCGATGCGCAGACGCATCTGTCGGCCCTGTGCGCCGAGCAAATCGTGGCCTGGTTGAGTGACCCGCAAGCCCGTTTTGCAGATGCACAAAAGGGCGACAAACCCTTGCAGCCCAAAGACATTGTTGTGCTGGTGCGCACCGGCAAAGAGGCCTCTGCCGTCCGCGATGCGCTGCGTGTGCGCGGTCTGGCCTCTGTGTATTTGTCTGACCGCGACTCGGTGTTTGCCAGCAGCGAAGCGCAAGACCTGTGCCTCTGGCTGCGCGGCGTGGCCGAGCCACAAGACATGCGCCGCCTGCGCGCCGCATTGGGCACCCGCACGGTGGGTTTGTCGCTGGCCGAGTTGTATGACTTGGCCACGCAAGACGAATGGTTGGACACCCGCGCTGTGCAAATGCGCGAGCTGCACCAGACTTGGCAAAGCCAGGGCGTGCTGGCCATGCTGCGCCAGTCGCTGCATGTGCTGCAGCTGGCGGGGCGCTGGCGCGGGGAGGCGGATGGCGAGCGGCGACTGACCAATGTGCTGCACCTGGCCGAACTTTTACAAGCGGCCAGCAGCCAGATCGATGGCGAGCAGGCCTTGATCCGTTGGCTCGCCCAGCAGATGGATGAAGCGCAGTCCGGCAATGCCAGTGGTAGCGAAGAGCAGACCGTGCGGCTCGAAAGTGACGAGGATCTGGTCAAGGTCATCACCATCCATGCCAGCAAGGGATTGGAGTACCCGGTGGTGTGCCTGCCTTTTGCGCACAGTCACCGCGTGGTCACCGCCGACAAAGCTGCCGTGCTGCAGTTGGACAGCGGCGAGGGCGAGCGCCACTGGAGGCTGGACTTTGACAAGGAAGACTCGCAGATCGCTGACCACGACCGCCTGCGTGAAGACCTGCGCCTGTGGTACGTGGCGCTCACGCGGGCGCGCCACGCGCTGTGGCTAGGCTGGAGTGCGGTCAAGTCAGGAAACAGCGACAAGTGCCGCAACCACTTCAGTGCGGCTGGTCATTTGCTCGCAAACGGTCAGCCGCTCGAAGCCGCCGATTGGCTGGCGAAGCTGCAAGCGCTGAAAACCGATGAGGCCGGTAAGGCCTTGTCTGTGCAACTAGAGCTTGCCCCTAAAGTGGTGCCACTGACGCTGTGGCAAAAGCCCATGAAGACGACCGCACTGCGAGAAGCACTGGTTTGTACCGCCCGGATCGACAAGTCATGGACCATCGCGAGTTTTTCCCGCTTGACCCGTGACCTGTCTTCGCAAACCCTGGCGCCCTTGGTGTTGCACCTGAACCCGCCGCGCCCCGCCGACGATGAACCGCCTGAGGATGCGGCCATGCCCACGGCCTGGGGGAGCAACCCGCGTACTTTGGCTCCGTGGCACGGCTTTGCCAAAGGCCCCACAGCGGGCAATTTTCTGCATGAGCAACTCGAATGGCTGGCCGCTGACGGCTTCACCTTGGACGCGTCCAAAGCCGAACGCCTGAAATACCGCTGCGAAAACGCAGGCTACACGGCCCAGGCCGACGACGTGCTGCAGTGGATCAGCCGTGTGGTGACCCAGCCTTTGCGCGGGCCGAACGCGCCGCTGAACGCACTGGGTGAGCTGCTGCCCGAGATGGAATTCTGGTTGCCCGCTGAGCGTCTGCATGCACGCCAGGTCGATGCCCTGTGCCAACAACACCTGTTGCCCGGCGTGAACCGTCCGCAGCTGCCCGACGCGCAGCTGCACGGCATGTTGATGGGCTTTGCCGACCTGGTGTTCGAGCACGAGGGCCGTTACTGGGTGCTCGACTACAAATCCAATCACTTGGGGGTAGATGACGCTGCCTATACGGCACAGGCGCTGGATGCGGCCATGGCCCATCACCGTTACGAAGTCCAAGCGGCGCTCTACTTGCTGGCGCTGCACCGCCTGTTGCGGGCTCGCTTGGGCGATGCCTACGACCCGGCGCAGCAGCTGGGCGGCGCGGTGTACTTGTTTTTGCGCGGTATCGATGGGCCTGCGGGCGGCTGCTGCACCTTGCCTGCGCCTTTGGCGCTGCTCGATGGCCTGGACGCCATGCTGAAAGAAGAGGTGGCGTGATGAACTTGAAAAGAACCTCACGCACTGCGCCCGTGCCCACCTCGCAAATGGATTGGCTCCAGGACCTGCCCGCCCAGGGCTTAACCGCTGCGCAGACTGTGCAATGGTTGAATCTCTGGACCGACCAAGGCCTGTTGCGCCACATCGACAGCGCTTTCGCCGCGCAAGTGCTGCGCCTGGATGCCGGGGCCGATGTACCTTTGCTGGTGGCCTCGGCCGTGCTGGCGCACATGGAAGGGCGCGGCCACACCTGCCTGCTGCTGGCTGAGCTGTGCCAGCCACCCGTGGTCTTGCTGGGCTGGCCTGCGGTGGCCGTGGACGGTGTGCAGGGCCTCAAGGCCTTGTGGGCGCACCTGCCCACCACGCTGGCCGATTGGCAGCGGGCTTTGCAAGGCCACAGGACCAGCACTTGTGTGCGATTGGTCGATGCCCCCGACCAGGGCCAGCCAATGGTTTTGGGCGGATCGGCCGATGCGCCCCTCTTGTATTTGCGCCGTTATGCCGGCTATGAGCAGCGCGTGGGCCAGAGCCTGCTGCAACGTGCCAGTGAGCCACTGACCGTGCCCGAAGCGTCAGCGCGCGAATGGCTGGACCGCTTCTTTGCGCCCAACGCACAAGAGCCCGCAACCACCGATTGGCAGAAAGTGGCCTGCGCAGCGGCGCTGCGTGCACGGTTGTCGGTCATCACGGGTGGGCCCGGCACGGGCAAGACCTTCACCGCTGCCCGTTTGCTGGCGCTGCTGCTGGCGCTGCACCCAGATGGCAGCCCTCTGCGCGTGGCCTTGGCTGCGCCCACCGGCAAGGCGGCTGCGCGCCTGAAGCAGTCGATCGACGACGCCTTGACCCGCTTGCCGGTGCCCGTTGAAGCGGGGCTGGACCTGAATGCGCTGATCGTCCGCATGGGCCCGGCGCGCACGCTGCATTCGCTGCTCGGGGCGCGACCCGATACCCGCCAGTTTCGCCACCATGCCGCCAACCCGCTCGATGTGGATGTGCTGATCGTGGACGAAGCCTCGATGGTGCATCTGGAAATGATGGACGCGTTGCTGCAGGCCTTACCGCCCACGGCGCGCTTGGTGCTGTTGGGCGATAAGGACCAACTGGCTTCGGTCGAAGCCGGTGCGGTGCTGGGCGATTTGTGCCAAGACGCTGCATCGGGCCGCTACAGCGCGGCCACGGCGCAATTTGTGCAGGCTGTGACCGGGCAGACACTGGCACCCGAATTTGTGGTGACCGATCCGGCTCCCGTGCTGGCCCAGCAAACCGTGATGCTGCGCCAAAGCCGCCGCTTCAAAAGCGCTATTGGCCAGCTGGCGCTGGCGGTGAACAGGGGCGACTCGGCGGCGGCTCGCGCCTGCTTGGATGGCGCAGACGACACGCAGGCCTGCCCTGTACAGGCACTCCAGCCGAGCAGCCCTCAGGCCGTTAGCGCCCTGGCGCTGGGCACATCGGGCAAGCCTTCTTACGCGAACTATTTGCACCTCATGCGAACCGGCCCGGCAGGGCAGGGCGCTGAAGCCCACACCAGCTGGGTCAGCAGCGTGCTCAAAGCCTTCGAGCGGTTTCGCATTTTGTGTGCCGTGCACCAGGGCGACTGGGGCACGCAAGCTCAGAATGTGGCGGTGCAAAAAGCCCTGGCCGATGCGGGCCTGCTGCACATCCAGGGCGAGTGGTACGAAGGGCGGCCCGTCATGGTCACGCGCAACGACCCGCAGCTCGGTGTCTTCAACGGCGACGTGGGCGTGGTGTTGCCGGGCACCGAAGGCAAGCCCAAGGTCTGGTTTTTGGACGGTGAAGCCCTGCGCTCGGTGAACGTCATGCGCTTGGCCCAGGTCGACACCGCATTTGTCATGACGGTGCACAAGAGCCAGGGCTCGGAGTTTGAGCACACCGCGCTGGTGCTGCCCCCGGGCGGTGCCGAGGTGCTCAGCCGTGAGCTCGTCTACACCGGCATCACCCGAGCCCGCGAGCAGTTCACCTTGGTTGAGGCCGAGGCGGGTTTGCTCGAAGCGGCCATCGATCGCCCCAGTGTGCGCGCCAGTGGCTTGGCGCATTGGTGGTTCTAGTCCCTTGCGGGCAGCCCTGAGCAAGGGTCTGACGCCATCAGTTGGCATAGCCTTCACAAGCGCCTGCATTGGGTCGGCCCCGGCATTCGCGAATCAGGCGTTTGTCGCGCTCCGACTTGCTTTCTGCCGAGCCTTTGTCGTTGGGCGACTTGGGTTTTTTGGGCTGTTTGGATTTTTTGGCTGGTTTGTCGGGGGCGGTCACGGCGTTGAAGTTGTCCGTTGCCCCGCTGGCGGGCGTCGCCGCCAACAATCCCAGTCCCAAACCCACGCTGGCCAGCGTCAAGGACCAATGCCTGGTTTTCATGGCGTTCTCCCTGTCTTTTGTTGTGCTGAGCATCATAGGCAAGCCTGGCATATTCGCAAGCACCTGCGCTGTCGAGGTGAAATCCTGTGCAGGAGGTGACTCGTTCAGAACGCGTCAACCATTAGGATGCAGGTATGAACAAAAACACCGTCCCTTTCATGCGCCAGGCCGTCATGGACCTGGAAGAGTCCCGCATCCGCGAAGTTGCCAACGCGGGCATGGACCGTCCCGATGTGCTGGCTTTTTGGTTTGGTGAATCTGACGAAGTGACGCCCGACGTCGTGCGCCAGGCGGCCATCGATTCGCTGCAACAAGGCGAGACTTTTTATTCGCACAACCTGGGCCTGCCAGAACTGCGACAGGCCGTCTCTGCGTACATGTCGACCCTGCATGGCCAAAGCCAAGTGATAGGCGTGGACCGGCTGGCCATCACCTCGGGCGGCGTGAATGCGCTGATGCTGGCCGCGCAAGCCCTGATCGATGCCGGTGACGAAGTGGTTGCCGTCACGCCCGTGTGGCCCAACCTGACGGCACAGGCTTTGGTGATGGGCGCGAATTTGAAGTGCGTGTCGCTGCGGCCTGAGAATGGCCAGTGGCAGCTCGACATGGCCGCGCTCAAAGCCGCTATCACGCCCGACACCCGAGTGCTCATCGTCAACTCGCCCAACAATCCCACGGGCTGGACACTCAGCCGCAATGAGCAGGCCGACATTCTGGCCCACTGCCGCAGCACCGGCACCTGGGTGCTGGCCGACGAGGTTTACGAGCGCCTCTATTACGAAACCGACACCGCCAACGGCTGCGCCCCGTCGTTTTTGGATGTGTCTCAGCCCGACGACCGCCTGGTGGTGGTACACAGTTTTTCCAAGAGCTTTTTGATGACCGGCTGGCGCTTGGGTTGGTTGGTCATGCCCGCCGCCATGACGCCGCACATGGGCAAGCTGATCGAGTTCAACACCTCTTGCGCTTCGGTGTTCACCCAAAAGGCGGGGGTGGTGGCGCTGCAACACACCGCCGACATCACGCCACGCGTGGTGGCCCACCTCAAAGCTTGCCGCGACACTTTGGTGCCCCTGCTGCAAGCCGTGCCGGGCGTGCAACTGGCCCCAGCACGTGGCGGCATGTACGCGTTTTTCAGACTCGAAGGGCACCCCGATTCGGTGCAGACGGCCAAACGCCTAGTGGCCGAAGCCGGTCTGGGTCTGGCTCCCGGCGAGGCCTTTGCCCCCGAGGCGGCAGGATGGCTGCGCTGGTGTTTTGCGTCCAAAGACTTGGCGCGTTTACAGCAGGGCGTTGAGCGTTTGACGACTTGGCTGGCCAAGAACCAAGCTAACCCATGAAGAGGCCGTGATCCAAGGCGGGGGCTTATGTCCCCAAAGCGACAAGTTTTTGATGCGCTGGTACAGTCGGCGTTTTTGCTTTTGAGCCTTGGAAAAATCCCATGAATCGCCTCATTGCCGTCGGTTTGTTGTTCGCCGCCGCTGCTGCGCCCGTTGTCGCCCAAACACCCATCAAGATTGGTGAAATCAACAGTTACTCGTCTATGCCCCAATTCACCCAGCCCTATCGGCAAGGCTGGCAGTTGGCGGTCGAGGAAATCAACGCTCAGGGCGGCTTGTTGGGGCGCAAGATTGAAGTGATCGCCCGTGACGATGCCGGCAAGCCCGACGAAGCACTGCGCCACGCGATTGAGCTGACTTCCAAGGAGAAGGTCGACATTTTGGCGGGGGGCTTTTTGTCCAATGTGGGCTTGGCCTTGGCCGACCATGCAGTCAAAAACAAGCGCTTGTTCATTGCCAGCGAGCCTCTGACCGATGCCATCGTTTGGGACAAAGGCAACCGTTACACCTTTCGCCTGCGTGCCAGCACCTACATGCAAGCGTCCATGTTGGTCGATGAAGCGGCCAAGATGCCCGCCAAGCGCTGGGCCACGATCGCGCCCAACTACGAATATGGCCAAAGCTCGGTGGCCAGCTTCAAGGAGTTGCTCAAGGCCAAGCGCCCGGATGTCGAGTTTGTGAGCGAGCAATGGCCGGCACTGGGCAAGATCGATGCGGGCAGTACCCTCACCGCGACCATGGCCGCCAAGCCCGATGCCGTCTTCAACGTGACCTTTGGTGCCGACTTGGCCAAGCTGGTGCGCGAGGGCAACCAGCGCAATATTTTCCCCAAGACACCGGTCGTGTCCATGCTGTCGGGCGAGCCGGAGTACCTGGAAGTCCTGAAAGACGAAACCCCTAAGGGCTGGATCGTGACCGGTTATCCCTGGGACCAGATCGACACCCGAGAGCACGCCAGCTTTGCGGCCAACTACTACCGAAAGTTTGGTGAAAACCCCAAACTCGGCTCGGTGGTGGGCTATGCCACCATGCAGTCCATTTTTGCAGGCATCAAAAAAGCGGGCAGCGTGGACAACGAAAAACTGGTCATGGCCATGCGTGGCCTGAAGTTCAACACGCCGTTTGGACCGGCAGAATTCCGCGCCATTGACCAGCAATCCACCATGGGCGCGTATGTGGGCAAACTCGATTTGCGCGGTGGCAAGGGCACCATGGTGCAATGGCGCTATGCCGATGGCAAAAACCATCTGCCCACCGATGCCTATGTCAGGGCACGTCGACCTGCCGATGCGATGAAGTGACGGGACACAACCCGGTGCGGGTTCAACTCGGGGGCATCCCCCAATGCTGGGCCTGACTCTGTGGCCAGAATTCGGCAAATGGACTCGGCAACCCCAGTCCTGCGCCATCGGCCAACAATTGCTCCGGGCGCAAGGTGTCAATGCAAGAGGCCAAACTGCAGGCCTGCCCCTTGGGGTTGCGCATCATCAAGTGATGCGCAGTGATGTCGCCAGGCTTTTGCAGGCCGGCTGAGCCCACCAGATCGGCCAGAGCATGCAAGGTGTTGGCATGGAAGTAGTACACCCGCTCGGCTTTGTCGGTGACCACAATGGCGCGCTGACGCACCGGGTCTTGCGTGGCCACGCCCGTGGGGCAATGGTCGGTGTGGCAGCTGCGTGACTGAATACAGCCCAGCGCAAACATGAAGCCCCGCGCCGAATTGCACCAATCGGCGCCCAGTGCCAAGCAGCGTGCGATGTCAAAAGCCGAGATCACCTTGCCCGAAGCGCCAATCTTGATGCGCTCGCGCAGACCCGCGCCCACCAAACTGTTGTGCACCAAGCGCAGCCCGTCGCGCAGCGGCATGCCCACATGGTCGGCAAACTCGATCGGGGCCGCGCCAGTGCCGCCTTCTGAGCCATCCACCACGATGAAGTCGGGTGTTTGACCCGTGACCAGCATGGCTTTGACGATGGAAAACCATTCGGCCGGATGCCCCACACACAGCTTGATGCCGACCGGTTTGCCGCCAGACAGTTGGCGCAATTGGGTGATGAAATTCAACAACTCGATGGGGGTCGAAAAGGCCGAGTGTCGGGCCGGCGAGACGCAATCTTGCCCCATGGGTACGCCCCGTGCTTCGGCAATCTCTGGACTCACCTTGGCTTTGGGCAGCACGCCACCGTGGCCGGGCTTGGCCCCTTGAGACAGCTTGACCTCGATCATCTTGACCTGCGACGACAGGGCTTGCAGCGCAAAGCGCTCGGGGTCAAAGTGGCCTTCAGGCGTGCGGCAACCAAAGTAACCGGAGGCGATTTGCCAGATCAGGTCGCCGCCGTGTTCGCGGTGGTGGCGAGAGATGCTGCCTTCGCCCGTGTCGTGCGCAAAGCCGCCCATGGCGGCACCCCGGTTCAAGGCTTTCACGGCGTTGGGCGAAAGGGCTCCAAAGCTCATGCCTGAAATGTTGAGCAGAGACAAGTCATAGCTTTGGGCGCATTGGCCTTCGCCCACCCTCACCTTGAATGTGGCCGGATCGGGTTGCACGGGCTGCAATGAATGGGCAATCCATTCAGTGTCCGGGCTGTACATGTCTTTGATGCTGCCAAAACCGCGTTTGTCGTTTTCGACTTTGGAGCGGGCGTACACCATGGCCCTTTGGTTGCGCGAAAACGGGAGCTTTTCCTCATCGTTTTCCAAAAAGTACTGCCGCAACTCCGGCCGGATGTATTCCAGTGCGTAACGCAGGCGGCCTGTCAGGGGGTAGTTGCGGCGCACGGCCTGTTTGATTTGCCTGAAGTCCAGCCAGCCCAAAACAAACAACACGCCGAAGACTGCGCTGGCCCAAGGCGATAAAGGCCAAAACACCAGGGCCAGCGGGGCAGTGAGTAACCATGGCAAGTAGCGGTACAGGGATTGACGGGCCATGAGCGGATCTCCTGGTTGAAACCATCACCACAACTGGTAGTGGGAAGACCAATCCTAGTAGTTTTTGGTGATTTTGTTAAATTGAGGCGGTCGCATAGCGCTGCGCTGCCAAATGCTTGACCAAAGCCGAGGTCAATGGCAAGGGTTCGCGGCTCATCCACGCAGCTGTGAGTTCTCCGCAAAGCACCGCCAAGCTGATGCCCCGCGCGCCCATGCCAGCGCTGATCCAAAGGCCCGGCAGCCGCTGTGGGTCAACGGGCCCCACCGCAGGCAGACGGTTGGGCAAGGTGCAGCGCAGACCGGCCCAGCCCATCACCCGATCAGGCCCAAATTGACTGGCCATGGCTTGGCCTAAGTGGGGCAGCAGCGTGGCCAAGCGCACCTGGTTGGCGGCGTGGTCTTCGGTGCGCACAGGAGCTTGTTCGCAGTTGCGCTCAAAGCTTGAACCGATGTACCAGCCCAGCGGGCCCTCTGGCGTGGGCACGCCACTGATGAAGCTGCCGTGGCCGTTGACTGGGAAAGGCGGTAAGGCGGGTGGGGTGTGGGGGCTCCAATCAGCCTTTAAATCGGACATCAGCCCGTAGCTGACCTGTCCGCGCAAGGGGTTGAGGGGCACCGCAAAGCCGGGCAGAGGCCGCAGCAAAGCCAAACTGTCGAAGGCGCTGGCCACCACCAAAAAACGGGATTGGGCCAAGGTCTGGCCTTGGGCATCGGTCACGGTCCACAAATCGCCTTGACGCTCGATGGCCTGCACATCTTGGCTCCAGTGAACACGCACACCCGGTGTTTGCAGTTGCGCGGCCACCAGTTGCCGGGGCCGAATCCAGCCCGCTTGTGCATGCCAAATGGCTGGGGTGCCGGGGGGCAGTCCCGCCGCGGCAATTTGGGCGTCGCTTGCCGGGCTGCTGTGGTGATCAGCGGCGTCTGCAGGCAAGCGGCGTTTGCCCGCCATGTTGTGCTCCAAAACACCCGTCAAGGCCCAGTCGGTGCCGGTTTTCAGCAAAGCTTGGGCGCGGTGCAATGTGGCCTCGACTCCCGCGCGCGTGATGCGTGACAGCACGTTGTCATCGGGTGAGACGTGGGGCGCAGCCAAACCCACAGGCAAGCCCGAAGCGCCGGCACCCAGGCCTCGGGCCCGGTCGAGTACCGTGACCGACCAGCCCCGGTGGGCCAAACTGAAAGCGACCGCAGACCCTGACAAGCCCGCGCCAATGACCAAAGCATCGCGAGGGTCGGCAAAGAGGCTCAAAGGTTCAAAGTGGGAGGTCAGAAGATCAGCAAACGATCAGCTGGCGGCTGGGGGCACGTAGCCTTGAGCGGCATCGGCACCATCGCCAAAAAAGTGGTTTTCCATCTGACGGGCCAAGTACTGGCGAGCACGCAGATCGGCCAGGTTGAGGCGGTTTTCGTTGACCAGCATGGTTTGGTGTTTGAGCCAATCCCCCCAGGCTTGCTTGCTCACGCCTTCCCAGATGCGCTTGCCCAAATCGCCGGGGTAGGGCGGAAAATCCAAACCTTCAGCTTCTTTGCCGAGTTTGATGCATTGAACGGTGCGTGCCATGGTGTTGTCTTGCCTTGATCTGTCTTAAGAAGCGCTGGTTATACGGATATAGAATTTCAGTATTTCCAGTTGAAAGCCGATCACACGACAATGCGGTTTGTTGCGATTTTCGTGTGGTCTTGCAGGCCTTAAATGTAGCAAGCTTTCAGCATCCCCCAAGGGCATTGGGTCTCTCCGGCCTCCCAACACACACCAATATCAAATGAGTGCTTTTCTTGAAGAACGCGTTTTGAGCGTCCACCATTGGACCGACCGTCTGTTCAGTTTCACCACCACCCGCGACCAGGCCCTGCGCTTTTCAAACGGTCACTTCACCATGATTGGCTTGCGTGGCGACAACGGCAAACCGCTGCTGCGCGCTTACTCCATTGCCAGCGCAAACTACGAAGAGTACCTGGAGTTCTTGAGCATCAAGGTGCCTGATGGTCCATTGACCTCCAAGTTGCAGCACATCCAAGTGGGCGACACCATCATCGTGGGCCGCAAGCCTACTGGCACCTTGCTGTGCGACTATTTATTGCCTGGTAAAAACCTGTACCTGATGGGTACAGGCACCGGCTTGGCGCCGTTCATGAGCATCATCCGCGACCCCGAAACCTACGAGCGCTTTGAAAAAGTGATCCTGGTGCATGGCGTTCGCCAAGTCAATGAACTGGCTTACCACGACTACATCACGCAAGAGCTGCCCGCCCACGAGTTTTTGGGCGAGATGGTCAGCCAGCAGCTGCTGTACTACCCCACCGTGACCCGCGAGCCTTATAAAAACCAAGGCCGCGTGACCGAGCTGATTGAAAACGGCAAATTGTTTGCCGATCTGGGTCTTCCCCCGCTCAACCCCGAGGCCGACCGCGTGATGATTTGCGGCTCGCCCGAAATGCTGAAAGACCTCAAACGCATTTGCGAAGAGCGCGGTTTGAAAGAGGGCAACACCAGCACGCCCGGTGCTTTCGTCATTGAGCGGGCATTTGCAGAATCCTGAGCCCCTTGGGACTTTGTCTGCCAGCGCCCCAAACCATTCATGACCACGGGGGCAAAATGCCCTTGTTGTGATTCAAAAAGTACCCATGAACCTGTCTTCTGTTTCACCCCAACGCTGGATGCTTTGGATTGCCTTGTCAGGCATCGGCATGCTGGTGTTCGGCCTGTATTTGCAGCATGTGGTGGGGCTGAACCCTTGCCCCATGTGCATTGTGCAGCGCTACGCCTTGATTGGCGTGGCGGTGTTGGCCTTGATAGGCTGGCGTTTGCGTGGAAAAGGCTTGGTCGTATCCAGCCTGCTTTTGACACTCACAGCGGGCTTTGGCGCCTTCACCGCCGCTCGCCAAAGCTGGCTGCAGTGGTACCCGCCCGAGGTGGTCAACTGCGGACGCGACTTTTATGGCATGGTCGAAAACTTTCCCCTCAACCGCGCCATTCCCATGATCTTCAAAGGCAGCGGTGACTGCAGCAAGATCGACTGGGTCTTTTTGGGCGGATCACTCGCCAATTGGTCGTTTGCGGCCTTTGTCGTTTTCGCCCTCATGGGCTTGACCATCGCCGTTCAGGTTTGGCGCCAGCGCTGAAACTCAGAGTTTCTTGACCAGCACCTGGCTCTTGCGATCCCAGTTGTATTTGCGTTTGCGCGCTTCGGGCAGCCAGTCGGGGTCCACCTGCACAAAGCCGCGCTTGATGAACCAGTGCATGGTGCGCGTGGTCAGCACAAAGATGCTTTTGATCCCCATGGCGCGGGCGCGTTGTTCGATGCGCTTGAGCACTTTTTCGCCATCGCCCTGACCTTGCGACTGGGGCGACACGGTGAGCGCCGCCATCTCTGCCGTCTTGGCTTCGGGGTAGGGGTAAAGCGCAGCGCAGGCAAAGATCACGCCGTCGTGGTCGATGATGGTGTAGTGGTCGATGTCGCGCTCGATCTCGGTGCGGTCGCGTTTGACCAGCGTGCCGTCTTTCTCGAAAGGCTCGATCAATTGCAAAATGCCACCCACGTCATCGGCCGTGGCTTCGCGCAGCTCTTCGAGCTTTTCATCGATCACCATGGTGCCGATGCCGTCGTGCACATAAACCTCTAAAAGCAGCGAGCCGTCTACCGCAAAGGGTAGGATATGCGAGCGCTCCACGCCTTCTTCGCAGGCTTTGACGCAATGCTGCAAGTAAAAGCCGATGTCGGTCGGCTCGTTAGGCCGGGGCAGCGAGGCCAGCAACTGTTTGGCCGCGGCCAAAGGCAGCTCGGTGTCGATGGGGTTGTCGTCGCTTGCAGGCTCGTTTGGCTGCATGCGGATACCCGGGATTTCGGTCACAAAAATCAGCTTGTCGGCCTGCAGCTCGGTGGCTACGCTGGTGGCCACTTCTTCCATGGCCAGGTTGAAGGCCTCGCCCGTGGGAGAAAAACCAAAGGGCGACAGCAGCACCATCGCGCCCATGTCCAGCGTGCGCATGATGCCGTCCACATCCACCTTGCGTACCAGACCCGAATGGATGAAATCCACGCCGTCCACAATGCCCACAGGCCTGGCCGTGATGAAGTTGCCCGATAACACCCGCACGGTGGAGCCTGCCATGGGCGTGTTGGGCAGGCCCTGGCTGAAAGCGGCTTCAATCTCGTAGCGCAGCTGGCCTGCAGCCTCTTGCGCGCAGTCCAAAGCCACGCTGTCGGTGATGCGGATGCCATGCGAATACTTGGGCGTGTGACCCTTGGCGGCCAGTTGTTCGTTGACCTGAGGGCGAAAGCCATGCACCAGCACAATCTTGACGCCCATGCTCTGGATCAGCGCCAGGTCTTGCGCCAGGTTTTGCAGCTTGCCCGCCGCGATGGCCTCGCCCGCGATGCCGACCACAAAGGTCTTGCCACGGTGCATGTGGATGTAAGGCGCCACCGACCGGAACCAGGGCACGAAGGTGAAGTTAAAAACTGTGGACATGGGCTAGCGGCTTAACAAATAGAGGTTGTCAGAAGGGAGGAGTTTTTTGAAGTCACGGTCAAACGTGTGAACAACCTCGCCCAATTGCAAAGCAGAAGCAGCGATCCACGCATCGGAGACCAGATTGGTCGTCACAGCGGCCTGCAGACACAAATCTCTGAAGCCTGGCCACTGGCTACCTGCGGCCTGAAAAACCACACCGGGTGAAGTCAGCAGCGCGTCTACAAAATCCATGACCTGCTGCAAGGAACTGGGGAGGATGAAAATTTGCGCGTTGGTCACGATGCGAATAAATCCTGCGACGACCGGTCCCAACAGGATAATGGTCGGCATTGTTGGATGCTTTGAAGCCATTTCCAATTGCACTTGTAAATGGTTAAAAGCCAGGGCGTGGTGTGGGTGATCCAACCGCATGGCGGCGACCAGCAGATTGACGTCGGGGGTCATGCCCGAAATTTGTATTCAGCGGCGTCCATGGCATCAAACATGGACCGATTGCTGCAAGGGTCAATGCCAGGCTGCAAACCGCCGCTGCCGCCGGTGGGCAGCTTGGGAATCACCGCAGGTGCGGCTGGCATGTCTTGTCTGACGTAAGCAGCCAGCATCTCGCGCACCTTGGCGCTTAAGGATGTGCCTTCTTGTATGGCCTTGATGCGGGCTTGTTTGACGAGGTTTTCGTCGAGAGAAATGGTCAGGTTGGTCATCCAAAACCTCCAAGTTGAAAGTTCACGTAAATCAGTGTAGCACGTGAACACGTGCCGTGGGATAATCCAGCCTGTGACCGAGTCTGCAAACCCCATTTCCCTCCAAATCGACTTCCCCGAAGGCCTGCCGGTCTCGGCCCGCCGTGAAGAAATCATGGCCGCCATGGACCAGCACCAGGTCATCATCGTCTGCGGCGAAACCGGCTCGGGCAAGACCACGCAGCTGCCCAAGATTGCGCTGATGCTGGGGCGTGGCAAGCTCAACGCCAAGCCAGGCGAGCGGGCCCGCCTGATCGGCCACACCCAGCCACGCCGCATTGCGGCCAGTTCGGTGGCCAAGCGCATTGCCGAAGAACTCAGGACCCCGCTGGGCGAGGTGGTGGGTTTCAAGGTGCGATTCCAAGACCGTTTGAGCAAAAACGCCTCGGTCAAGCTCATGACCGACGGCATCTTGCTGGCCGAAACCCAGACCGACCCGCTGCTGCAGGCCTATGACACCCTCATCATCGACGAGGCGCACGAACGCAGCCTGAACATCGACTTTTTGCTCGGTTACCTGCGCCAAATCCTGCCGCGCAGGCCGGACCTGAAGATCGTCGTCACCTCGGCCACCATCGATGCCGACCGCTTTGCCAAGCACTTTGCGTCTCGCCAGGGCCCGGCCCCGGTGATCATGGTCTCGGGCCGCACCTTCCCGGTGGAGCAGCGCTACCGCCCTTTTGAAGAATCGCGTGACAACGGCCTGAATGAGGCCATGGCCGATGCGGTGGACGAACTCTGGCAGGGCGGGGCAGGGGGCGACATCCTGATCTTTTTGCCCGGCGAGCGCGAAATCCGCGAGGCCGCCGACCACCTGCGCAAACACTTGGCGCACCAGCCGCTCACACGCCATGCCGAAGTGCTGCCCCTGTTTGCCCGCCTGTCGCAGGCCGAGCAAGACCAAATTTTTGAAGCATCGAACGGCCGCCGAATCGTGCTGGCCACCAACGTGGCTGAGACCTCACTGACGGTACCCGGTATCCGCTATGTGATCGACGCAGGCACTGCCCGTGTCAAGCGCTACAGCCTGCGCAGCAAGGTCGAGCAGCTTCTGGTCGAGCCCATCAGCCAGGCGGCGGCCAACCAGCGTGCCGGCCGCTGCGGCCGTGTGGCCAACGGCATCTGCATCCGCCTGTACGACGACAAAGACTTTGCAGACCGCCCGCGCTTCACCGACCCGGAAATCTTGCGCTCATCCTTGGCGGGCGTGATCTTGCGCATGAAGTCGCTGCATCTGGGTGTGGTGGAAGACTTCCCCTTCATCGAAGCACCGTCCAAACGCGCGATCACCGACGGCTACCAACTGCTGGCCGAGCTGGGCGCGGTGAACGACGACAACGAACTCACCCCCATTGGCCAAGAACTGGCCCGGCTGCCGCTGGACCCGCGTGTGGGCCGCATGATTTTGGAAGCACGTCATCGCAACGCCCTGGACGAAGTGTTGGTGATTGCCAGCGCCATGAGCGTGCAAGACGTGCGCGACCGCCCCATGGACGCCCAAGCCCAGGCCGACCAACAACACGCCAAGTTCGACGACGACAAAAGCGAGTTCACCGGCTACCTGAAGCTGTGGAAATGGATCCACGACGCCCGAGGCGGCCCCTCCAAATCAATGGGGGTCAGATCTCAATTCAATTCCTCAGGCCAGCCGGGGCAAAACAATCGGGATCTGACCCCAATTAAAGATGCCTCGCAGCACAAGCTGAGCAACCGCCAATACGAGCAACTGCTGCGCCAGAACTTCATCAATGTGCGCCGCGTGCGCGAGTGGCGCGACACACACACCCAACTGCTCACCGTGGTGACCGAGCACCAATGGCGCATCAACACGCAGCCTGCCAGTTATGAGCAACTGCACCTGTCCATGCTGTCGGGTTTGCTGGGCAATGTAGGCTACAAGCTCGAAGACGAAGAAGCCTATTTGGGCGCACGCGGCATCAAGTTCCACAAACATCCCGGCGCGCACCTGCGCAAGAAGCCGGGGCGTTGGATCGTGGTGGCCGAATTGGTGGAAACCACGCGCCTGTTTGGCCGGGGCATCGCGGCGATTGAGCCGCAGTGGCTGGAGCAAGTCGGCGCGCACCTGCTGCGCAAACAAGTGCTCGACCCGCATTGGGAAAAGAAATCGGCCGAAGTGGTGGCGCTGGAACGCGCCACCCTCTATGGCTTGGTGGTCTACAGCGGGCGGCGCACGGCTTACAGCCGGGTGGATCTGCACGGCGCACGGGAGATCTTCATCCGCGAAGCGCTGGTGGGCAGCCAGTGGGAAACCAAGCTGCCGTTTTTGGCGGCGAACCACAAGATGATCGCCAAGGTCGAAGAGTTGGAACACAAGTCGCGCCGCCAAGACGTGTTGGTGGACGACGAGCTGATCTACGCCTTCTATGACCAGCAAATTCCGCCCGAGGTGTGCAGCGGCCGCCTGCTGGAAGACTGGTACCGCAACGAGAGCACCAAGCAACCACGCCTTTTGCTGTTGACCCGCGAAGAGCTGATGCGCCACGAAGCCGCGGGCATCACCACGCAGGCTTTTCCCAAACAGATCCGTTTGGGTGGGACCGATTGCACGGCGAGCTATCTGCATGAGCCGGGCGATGCCCGCGATGGCGTGACGGTGACGGTGCCGTTGTTCGTGCTGAACCAAGTGAGCGAAGACCGCTGCGAATGGCTGGTGCCCGGCCTGCTCAAAGACAAGATCCAGGCCTTGCTCAAAAGCCTGCCGCAGCGCCCTCGCAGTCGCTTTGTGCCCCTGCCCGAGTCGGCCACGCGCTTGGCCGCCGAACTGTCAGAGCCGGAGTTGTTTGGTGCCGGATCACTCACCGACGTGCTGCTCAAAAAAACCCGCGACGAAACCAGCCTGGACATCAAGCGCACCGACTTCAAACACGAGATGCTCAGCCCGCATTTGTTCATGAACCTGCTGGTGGTGGACGAGCACGGTCGCCAACTCGGCATGGGCCGCAACTTGGGCGCGCTCAAAGCCGAGTTGGGTGCCAAGGCGCGTGGTGCGTTTCAGGCGCTGGCGCAGCTGAAGACTCATAAATTGGGGTCTGACCCCAATTCCTTGCCTGAATCCAATGGGATTAGATCTCGATTGTCCGAAGGCAATCGGGCTCTGCCCTCCATGGATGCCAAGCCAGAACCCAAACGTCAAAACGCCCAGGCCCAACAAGCCCCCATCGCCCCCCAGCGCTACACCACCTGGACCTTTGGCGAACTGCCCGAGCTGATGGAAATCAGCAAAGGCGGGCAGACCCTGATCGGCTTCCCAGCCTTGGTGGACATGCAAGACGCCGTGACCATCGAGGTGTTTGACGAGCCCGACGCGGCCGCCAGCAAAAATCGCGCGGGTCTGCGCCGCCTGTTTGCGCTGCAAATCAAAGACGCCCTCAAGTACTTGGAAAAAAACATCCCCGACCTGCAAAAAATGGCCGTGGCCTACATGCCGCTGGGTACCGCCGACGAGCTGAAAAGCCAGATCATCGACGTGGCGCTGGACCGTGCCTTCTTGCTCGACCCTCTGCCCAACGACGAGACCACGTTCAAGCGCCGCATCGAAGAAGGTCGGGGCCGCTTGACCTTGATCGCCAATGAAGTGGCCCGACTCGCGGGCAGCATCTTGCTGGAGTTTGGCGCGGCCACCCGCAAGATCAAGGACACCAAAAACGCGCCCGACGCGACGGCAGACTGCACCCAGCAACTGCAGCGCCTGATGCCCAAAAACTTCATGGCCGCCACCCCTTGGCCGCAGCTGCAGCACTGCGCCCGCTACCTCAAGGCCATCACCCTGCGCCTCGATAAACACCGCGCCGACCCTGCCCGCGACGCCCAGCGCCTGACCGAGCTGAAACCGCAAGAACAACGCTACTGGCGCCTGGTAGCCGAACGCAAAGGCGCCCAAGACGCCCGCATGCTGGAGTTTCGCTGGTTACTCGAAGAACTGCGCGTGAGCTTCTTCGCGCAAGAGCTGCGCACCCCGCAGCCGGTCAGCATCAAGCGGCTGGAGAAAGCTTGGGGGCAGTTGAACCATTGAGGGCATGATGCGCACACGGGTGGGGTACAGATGCCGACCAACACACCTATTCATCAATGTACAAACCATATTTGGGAATTTCCCATGGAAATCAAAGTCAACTTTCTCGACAAGCTGCGCCTGGAGGCCAAGTTTGACGACTTCACCGTGCTCGCCGATCAGCCCATCCGTTACAAGGGCGATGGCTCGGCGCCGGGGCCGTTTGATTATTTTTTGGCCTCGTCGGCTTTGTGCGCGGCGTATTTTGTGAAGCTGTATTGCGAGACGCGCGGCATCTCCACCGAGCACATTCGCCTCTCGCAAAACAACATCGTGGACCCCGACAACCGCTACCTGCAGACCATCAAGATCCAGGTGGAGTTGCCAGCCGACATGTCCGACAAAGACCGCCTGGGCATCTTGCGGTCCATTGACCGCTGCACGGTCAAAAAGGCGATCCAAGCGGGACCCACCTTCATCGTTGAGGCGGTGGACAACGTGGATGCCGACGCGCAGGCCTTGCTCACCCTCAACCCCGATGCGCAAACGCAGACCCGCATCGCGGGCAAGGACTTGCCGCTGGAGCAGACCATCGCCAACATGACGGCGGTGTTGGCCAATTTGGGCATCAAGATCGAGATCGCGTCGTGGCGCAACCTGGTGCCCAACGTCTGGTCGCTGCACATCCGCGACGCGCATTCGCCGATGTGCTTCACCAACGGCAAGGGCTCCACCAAAGAAAGCGCCTTGGCCTCGGCGCTGGGCGAATACATCGAGCGGCTGAACAACAACCACTTTTATGCGGGCGTTTTTTTTGGCGAAGACATCGCACAAGCGGATTTTGTGCACGACCCCCAGGAGCGCTGGTTCCAGCCCGGCAAACGCGACGCGCTGCCCAAAGGCTTGTTGGACGCGCACTGCTTGCGCATTTACAACCCAGACGGCGAGTTGCGCGCCTCGCACCTGTTCGACACCAACTCCGGCAATCCCTCGCGCGGCATTTGTGCGCTGCCCTATGTGCGCCAATCCGACGGGGAAGTGGTGTACTTCCCCTCCAACTTGGTGGAAAACCTGTTTGTGAGCAACGGCATGAGCGCAGGCAACACGCTGGCCGAAGCGCAGGTGCAGTGCCTGTCGGAAATTTTTGAGCGGGCCGTCAAGCGCGAGATCATCGAAAGAGAAATGGCCTTGCCCGATGTGCCGCAGGCCGTGTTGGCCCAATACCCTGGCATCGTGGCGGGCATCGAGGCCTTGGAGGCTCAGGGTTTCCCGGTCTTGGTCAAAGACGCGTCGCTGGGCGGGGTGTACCCTGTGATGTGCGTGACGCTGATGAACCCGCGCACGGGCGGTGTGTTCGCTTCATTTGGCGCGCACCCCCGCTTGGAGGTGGCGCTGGAGCGCAGCCTGACCGAGCTGCTGCAGGGCCGCAGTTTTGAGGGCCTGAACGACTTGCCCGCGCCCACTTTCATCAGCAACGCGGTGACCGAGCCGAACAACTTTGTGGAGCACTTCATCGACTCCAGCGGGGTGGTGTCGTGGCGATTTTTCAGCGCCCAGGCCGACCACGATTTTGTGGAGTGGGACTTTGCGGGGGAGGGCGTTGACGCCACCGCGCAAGAGGCCACCACGTTGTTTGGCATCTTGCAGGCCATGGGCAAAGAAGCCTATGTGACGGTGCACGACCAACTGGGCGCCACCGCCTGCCGCATCTTGGTGCCGGGGTATTCTGAGGTCTACCCGGTGGACGACTTGATCTGGGACAACACCAACAAAGCGCTCTTGTTCCGCGCCGATGTGCTCAACCTGCACCGTCTGGACGACGAAGCCTTGGCGGCATTGCAGGGCCGCTTGGAGAACAACGAGCTCGACGACTACCTCGACATCGCCACCCTGATCGGCATTGAGTTTGACGACAACACGGTGTGGGGGCAGCTCACGGTGATGGAGCTCAAGCTGCTCATTCACCTGGCGTTGCATCAGCTGGAAGAAGCCCACGAACTGGTAGGCGCTTTCTTGCAATACAACGACAACACCGTGGAGCGCCGCTTGTTTTACCAAGCCCTGAACGTGGTGCTGGAAGTCACGTTGGGCGAGGACTTGGCGCTAGAAGACTACGTGGTGAACTTCAGGCGCATGTTTGGCGACGAGCGCATGATTGCTGCCACTGGCTCGGTGGACGGCAGCGTGCGCTTCCATGGGCTCACGCCCACCAGCCTCAAGATGGAAACGCTGGACCGCCACCAGCGCTTGCTAGACAGCTACAAAAAACTGCACGCGGCGCGGTCGCGTGCGGCAGCGAAGCCAAGCTTGGTTTGAGCCCAGCGCGCAGGCTGTGTGAATTGATCAACAGACGTTGGCAACTTGAAAAATTAAAGTGTTCTTGGAGCTGTTGCTTGCCAGCGGCTCCCTGAGCGATGCGTCATTCCACCATGCTCAGCTGTTTGCAGCTTGACCGCTGCCAATTCACTTGTTGGAGAACACACCATGAGCAACCTTGCACGATTCAATCCCTTTCACGAACTCCGCGATCCTTTCAGCGACGACTTTTTCAAAGGCTTCGCCATGCGACCCATGTACCGCTTGATGGAGGGTGAACCCCAGATGCGCTTGGATCTGACGGAAGATGAGAAGAATTTCTTCGTCAAAGCCGAAATCCCTGGCGTCAAAAAAGAAGACATCAAAGTGTCGGTGGACGGCAACCAGGTGTGCCTGAGTGCCGAAGTCAAAAAGGAGAAAGAGGAAAAGCAAGGTTCCAAAATCATCCGCTCCGAACGCTTTTTTGGCAGCGTCTCACGCACTTTCACTTTGGACGAAAGCGTGGACCAGGCGGCGGCATTGGCCAAATACGAAGATGGTGTGTTGCAGTTGACCTTGCCCAAAAAGCACAACGGGCAAAGCCATATCCTCAAAATTTCCTGAGAAATGCGCGGCGGGGTCTTGCAGCAGTGGCTTGCAAGACCCCGCCTTTTTTGCGGGCCCCTCTAGACCAGAATGTGGTGCTTGCCGACCGGGGACACGCTGCTGGCCTGTGGACCTTGCTCGCCCACGTCTTCCACAAAATACACCGGTGTGCCCAGCTGCAGTTTGTCCAGGTCATCGCCGACTAGGCTGTTGCGGTGAAAGTACAGCCATCGGCCTTCCGTCGATTCGATGCGCCCGAATGTTTTGTCGGGTGAAATTTCGGTGATGTGGCCATGGGGCTTTTCTTCATGGTGCTTGGTATGCCCTTGCTGGCGGTGCACCAAGTCTTCCAGCTGTCGACGCATGGCCCTGAAGGCGTCTCGCAAGGCCACATACACATCGGTATAGGCTGGGTTTTGATCCGGTTCTCGCCCTGCAACCAATTCTTGTCCAGGCACTTTCAGATCGATCAAAACACGAAAGTGCTTACCCCGCTGGTGGTGTTTGTGGAGTTGCTCGATCACCACGCGACAGCTCTCAATGCTGGGGTAGAACTGCCCCAGTTTGTCGATTTTTTCCCTGACCTTGGCCTCTAGCGCTGGAGAGACATCCAAGTGGCGAAAAATCACTTGCAGGGAAATGGGTTTGTGGGTGCTCATCTGCTGTGTCCTTGTTTGAAAAATTCGGAAAATTCCAAAGGGCATGCGTGATGGAGCTGCCCACAGGCGAATGCTGCAGGGCAAATACCGCGGTGTCTGTGCGCTGAGCTACCCATGGCGCAGCTTCACTGCGCACGGGCGGCTTTGTGGGTCTGAACTGAGCTGATCTGCTGGCCGATTCTGTTTTACAGCGGCAGCGTCATGAGTGGAATGTCTTTGGCCGTGGCCAGTTTATCGAGCTGTGCGCGGTTCTGGCTCGCAAAGAAGGCTTCGATCGCTTGGCGCGTGGCCGGCTTGAACAAGTCTTTGACCGGGTGCGCCAGCGTGACGCCAGCGGCTTCGCACAGGCGGGTGGCAAAGTGTGGCTCGAGTGCGGCCACAGCCACGCGGCCGTTTTTACAGGCATACACACGGTAGCCCGCATGTGCGCCGCCCACCGCCCCATCGGACGTGGTCAGGCCCAGTTGGCGGGGCAGGGCGAGCCAAGCAGCCGCTTCAGACAGCGCCACTTCATGGTGCGTGCCCTGGCCTGTGGTTTTGAGGGTGATGACGGCTTTGAGCGTGGCTTCGCTGGCCATGACGGCGCCGCCCATGTCGGCAAACAAACTCGGCGGCAGTTCCATGCCGTTGACCAAGCCCACCTCGGCTTGGTAGGTCAAGTCGTGGCCCGGAATCTCGGCCAATGGGCCGGGTGCGCCCACCACCTCAATCAAGCTCAGTGCAGGGTACTGCTTGTGCAGAGCCTTCCAGCCCAAGCCCAGTTTGGCAAGGGCAGACGGGCGAAACGAGGTGAGCAGCACATCGGTCTTGGGCAACAACTTGTGCAGCGCGGCTTGACCCGCCTCAGTCTTGAGGTCCAGAGTTTTGTGCTTCACGCCCGCGTGCAACAGGTCATAGCCACGGGTGGTGTAGTGCTGCATCGGGTCGCCTGCGGGCGGGTTGACCTTGGTGCAGCGTGCGCCCATTTGGGCCAAGCGCATCAGGGCAGCAGGGCCCGGCAAGTTGAGGGCCAGGCTCAAAACGCGCAGACCGCGCAGGGGTTGGGTCGTAGACATGGTGGGCACCTTTGAATGGACACAAAGCCGTTCCGGCGGCTTGTGAAGGCTCACATTATCGGATGACCGTCTCCCTGCGTCTGTCGCCTGTGCGGGGCTTTATTCGCCAAAGTTCAGCGGCAAGCCCACATAGTTTTCGGCCATGGTGCGCGAGCCGGCTTCACTGTGGATCAAGTAGTCCAACTCGGCGTCTTGGAACTTTTGCCCCATGTCGCCGTTCTCAGGAAAGTGGTGCATCAAACTGGTGAACCACCAGCTGAAGCGCTCTGCACGCCAAACACGGCGCAAGCAACGCTCTGAATACGCGTCAATGCCCGCTTCGGTTTTGTCGGCGTAAAACTCGATGATGGCGGTGGACAAATACTTCACATCGGTGGCCGCCAAGTTCAGGCCCTTCGCCCCGGTGGGCGGCACGATGTGGGCGGCGTCACCCGCCAAAAACATGCGGCCAAAGCGCATGGGTTCGGTGACAAAGCTGCGCAGCGGAGCGATGCTTTTTTCGATGCTGTGGCCCGTGACCAGATGCTCACGGGCTTCGGGGTCCAGGCGACGGCGCAGCTCGGCCCAAAAGGCGTCGTCCGACCATTGCTCCACTTTGTCGGTGGTGGGCACTTGCAAGTAGTAGCGGCTGCGCGTGGCGCTGCGCTGTGAGCACAGGGCAAAACCACGGGTGCTGTTGGCGTAAATGAGTTCGTGGTGCACAGGCGGTGTGTCTGACAGCACGCCCAGCCAGCCAAAGGGGTAAACCTTCTCGTATTCTTGGATGGCTCTTTTGGGTGCGCTGGCGCGGCACACGCCGTGAAAGCCGTCACAGCCTGCGATGAAGTCGCATTCGATGGTGTGGGTTTGACCATCCTTTTCATAGGTCACGCGCGGCTTTGGGCTGTCGAAGTCGTGCACCTGCACGTTGTTCGCCTCGTACACCGTCGGCAAGCCCTCAGCCTGGCGGGTATGCATCAGGTCGCGGGTGACTTCGGTTTGGCCGTACACGATGACTTTTTTGCCACCCGTGAGTTTGTCCATGTCCACACGGTGGCGTGCCCCTTTGAACAGCAGGTCAAAGCCGGTGTGCACCAAACCCTCTTTGTGCATGCGTTGGCCCACGCCGGCCTCGTCCAGCAGGTCCATCGTGACTTGTTCCAGCACGCCCGCACGGATGCGCGACAGCACATAGTCGCCGCTTTGGCGCTAGACGATGATGGCGTCGATGCCTGCCTTGAAAAGCAGTTGGCCCAGCAGCAGGCCTGAGGGGCCTGCGCCGACGATGGCGACTTGGGTGCGGGTGGTGCTCATGGTGCGTCTGTCATGGTGGGTTGAATGGCCTGCCAGCTTAGATGTCTCTGACTTGAATTCAGGGAGATGGACAGCGAGTTTGTGCGTTGATTGGTTTATTTGTGCGATCATCGCGCAAATTGATATGGCTCAATTCGTGACGGATTTGGCCACGAACACTCACAAAAGAGGACGCACCCCATGACGATCTCCAAAGCAGACTTCATCGAGGGCCTGGCCAAAGGTTTGGCGGTGCTCGAAGCTTTTGACACCGAGCGCCAACGCCTGAATGCCACACAGGCCGCGCAGCGCACAGGCATCACACGGGCTGCGGCACGGCGGCATTTGCTCACGCTGGCCGAATTGGGTTATCTGGAAACCGATGGTTCCCACTACTGGCTGTCGGCGCGGGTGTTGCGCTTGGCGGGCAGTTACATGGCCACATCGCGCCTGCCGCGCACACTGCAACCCACGCTCAACCGATTGGCGGCACAAACACAGGCAGCCTTCAGTGCGGTGGTGCTGGATGGCGACGAGTGCGTGATCGTGGCCCGAAGTGCCGGGGTGGCCGAGCCGGTGCGCCACTTGGCTTATGGCTTGCACTTGGGCGCACGCTTACCCGCGCATGCCACCTCCACCGGGCGCGTGCTGCTGGCCAGCTTGCCCCAGGCCGACTTTGCGGACTGGCTCCAGGGCCGAGAGTTGGCCCGCATCACCCCACAAACCGAGGTGGGTGCGGCCAAGTTCAAGGCGCTGGTGGATCGGGTGCGACATGACGACCACTGCCTGGCCCGCGATGGTCATGAGTTGGGCATTCACGCGCTGGCCGTGCCGCTGCGCAACATGCAAGGCCGAACGCTGGCCGCCCTGAATGTGGTGGGCACCGCAGACCAATTGAGCGATGGGGCTGTGCAGCACAAATGGCTGCCGTTGTTGCTGGATGCGGCCAGGGAGCTTCGCCCCTTGCTGTGAAGGAACTCAGACCCCCAGGTGTTGTTCCAGCACGCTGGGGTCAGCCAGCAAGACGGGGGACGAGCCTTCGAACACCACCTGGCCTTTGACCAAGATGACATTGCGGTCGGTGATCTGGGTGACGTGCTTCCAGTTCTTGTCCACGATGATGGAGCTGATGCCGCTTTGTTTGATGAGGCTGCAGATGCGCCAGATCTCTCGCGCAATCAGCGGCGCCAAGCCTTCGGTGGCTTCGTCGAGGATGAGCACATCGGGGTTGGTCATCAGTGCCCGGCCGATGGTCAGCATTTGTTGCTCACCGCCCGACAGTTGCTGGCCGCCGTGGCTCAGACGTTCTTTCAGGCGCGGGAAGGTCTCCAGCACGCGATCGTAGGTCCACTCGCGTTGCCCGTTGGTGCCAGGGCGGGCGGCCATTTTCAGGTTCTCCACCACGCTCAGGTTGCCAAAGATGCCTCGGCCCTCAGGTACATAGGCAATACCCAGCTGCGCCACCTCAAAGGTGGGGCGGCCATTCATGCGTTGGCCCTTGATGTCCACCGTGCCCGAGCGCGGCGGCACGATGCCCATGAGGGTTTTGAGCAAGGTGCTTTTGCCCATGCCGTTGCGGCCCATCAGGCCAATGGTCTCGCCCCGTCCCACCGTGAAGTTGATGCCGCGCAAGATGTGGCTCGCGCCGTAAAAAGTGTTCAGGTCTTGGGCCTGGATCAAAAAATCGCTCAAGTCAGTGCTCCTCACCCAAGTAAGCTGCCTGCACCCCCGCATCGGCCCGCACATCTGCTGGCGTGTCGCTGGCGATCACTTGCCCGTTGACCATGACCGTGAGGTGGTCGGCCAAGGTGAACACCGCGTCCATGTCGTGCTCGACCAGCAAAATGGCATGGTCATTTTTAAGGCGCAGCAGCAGCTGCACCATGCGCTCGGCTTCGGCTTGGCCCATGCCCGCCAGGGGTTCATCCAGCAACAAGACTTGGGGTTCGGTGGCCAGGGTCATGGCGATTTCAAGTTGGCGTTGTTCGCCGTGGCTGGTGGCCCCCGCTTGGGCGTGGCGGCGGTCTTGCAGCCCGGCCAGTTCGATGGCGCGTTCGGCCCTTTGGTTGACCGCTTGCATGTTGGCCGCAGCCTGGATCCAACCCAAAGGGTTGAATGGCGAGGGCTGTGCACGCGACTGGGCAGACAAGCGCACGTTGTCCCACACCGTGAAGGTACCGAAGATGTTGGTTTTTTGGTAGCTGCGCCCCAGCCCGTGGCGCGAGATTTTTTCGGGTGTCCAGCCGGTGATGTCGGTGCCCGACAGCGTCATGCGCCCACTGGTGGGGGGCAAATCGCCCGAGAGCAAATTGGCCAGCGTGGATTTGCCTGCGCCGTTGGGGCCAATGACGGCGTGGATATGGCCACGCCACAACTCAAGCGACACATCGTTCACCGCCGCCAAGCCGCCAAAGCGCTTGGTCAGGCCGCTGGCCGACATCAAGGTGTTGCGCTCACTCATGGCCAGCCCCCTGGCCTGTAGCCGATTGACCTGAAGAGGCTTTGTCACCGATGAAACGGTTGACCAGCCCCAAAATGCCCTTGGGCGCAAAAATGATCAGTGCCACGATGAACAGGCCCATCCACATCTGCCAGTGTTTGCCGGTTTTGAAGCCGCCTATTTCGGGCAAGTCCTTGAAGACATGCAGCAAATACTCAAAGCTGAAGGCCCCGACAATGGCCCCCGCAAAATTGCCCATGCCCCCCAAAATCACCATCATGATCGCGTGCGCACTCAGGTGAAAGCCCATCAGCTCGGGGTTCACAAAGCCGGTTTGCGCCGCAAACAAATACCCCGCCAAGCCCGCCAAAGCCCCGGCCAAGGTGAAGGCCGCCAATTTGTGGTTGAAGGTGTTGAAACCCAGCGCCCGCATGCGGTGCTCGTTCACCCGAATGCCCGACAGCGCTCGGCCAAACGGACTCCAGAGCAGGCGGCGCAAAAATACATAAACCGCCACCAAGCAGGCCAGCGTGAAGTAATAAAACACCCGCTTGTTTTCCAGGTCGATGATGCCCGCGTCGGGCCGGAAGTTGAGGAACAAACCGTCCGAGCCACCCAGCGACTTGTTGTCAAAGAAGATGAAGAAAATCATCTGCGCAAAAGCCATGGTGACCATGATGAAGTAAATGCCATGTGTGCGCACCACCAAAAAGCCAATCACCAGCGCCGCCAAGGCTGCGCCGCCTACCGCCAGCGGCAAGCTGGTGTACAGGCTGATGGCTTCGTTCTGGGGGGTGATGAAAGCCAGCACATAACCCGCCAAGCCAAAGTAAGCGGCATGACCCAAAGAGACGAGACCGGTCACGCCTTGCAGCAGATCGAGGCTCATGGCGAAGATGGCCAAGATCATCATGCGCACGACCATGGCCGTGTAAAAGTCAGACCCCACAAAGGGGAAGGCGGCGAGTGCCAAAAAGCCCAGCACCATCACCAACTGGATGCTGCGCGGCAGGGTTTCGAGGTGAATTTGCGGCATGCTCATGTGGTTCTTCTCGTTCTCATTGCTTGAACAGACCTTCGGGCTTGTACAGCAGCACAGCCGCCATCAGCACATACACCAGCATGCCCGAGGCTTGCGGCAGCAGCACTTTGCCAAAAGTGTCGACCAAGCCGACCAGCAGTGCGGCAATCAGGGCGCCGCGCACCGAGCCAATGCCGCCAATCACCACCACCACAAAGCACATGATCAGCACTTGGCTGCCCATGTTGGGGTAAACACTCGACACAGGCGCGGCGATCATGCCTGCGATCGAGGCCAATCCAATACCCAAAGCAAAGACCACCGAGTGGATGAGCTGGATGTTGACGCCCAGCGACTCGGTCATCTCGCGGTTGAAGGCGCCTGCGCGGATCTTCATGCCCAAACGGGTTTTGGAGATCAGCAAATACAAGCCCAGAGCCAACACCAAGCACACACCCGACATGAACAGACGGTACACCGGGTAAGACAGGTTCTCGGTCAGGGGAATGGACGCAGCCAAGAGCTGAGGGACAGGCAGGCCATGCACATCGTCACCCCAGATGATGGAGCGCAGTTCCTCAAACACATAGATCAGGCCAAAAGTCAAAAGCACTTGGTCCAAGTGATCGCGGTGATAAAAGTGCCGAAACAGCAAACGCTCAATGACCAAACCAAAAGCCACCGACAAAGCTGTGCCCACGATTATGGCCAGTGTGAAACTGCCCAGCTGCGCGGCCAGAGACCAGGCCAAGTAAGCACCCAGCATGTAAAAGCTGCCGTGGGCCAAATTCACCACGCCCATGATGCCGAAGATCAGCGTCAGGCCCGCAGCCAGCATGAACAGCAGCAGCCCGTACTGGACGCTGTTGAGCAGCTGGATCAAAAAATTCACAAAGTCCATCAAGAATCACGCTTTGAATGAAGGGGAACGGCAGGGTTTTTGGTGGCCAAATGCCAATGAAAACGGCGGACCTGAATCCGCCGTGGCACGCAGGGCTCGCGCTGTTTACATGCGGCAGCCAGCGCCCGAGTCGGCCAAAGCCTTGGCCGCAACGCCGATCACTTTGTTCTCTTTGTTCGAGACTTCGCGCAGGTAGATGTCTTGCACTGGGTTGTGCGACTTGCTCATGGTCCACTTGCCGCGTGGGCTGTCGATCACAGCCGATTCCATGGCCTTGATCATGGCGGCTTTCTGGCTCACATCGCCCTTGACGGCGTTGGCGCCCTGAATCAGCAGCAAGCCGGTGTCGTAGCCTTGTACCGCGTACACATCGGGCTGCAGTTTGAAGGTCTTGGCGTAGTTCAGTCGGAACGTGTTGTTGCGCTTGGTCTCGATGCCGTCGCCATAGTGCAGGGTGGTCAGTACGCCATCGGCCGCAGGGCCGGCGGCATCCAGCACGCCTTCGGTCAAAAAGCCCGAGCCGTACAGCGGAATCTTGCCCTTGAGGCCCGCAGCGGCATAGTCGCGCAAGAACTTGGCCGCACCGCCACCCGCAAAGAAGCAAGCCACAGCATCGGGTTTCAGCGCAGCGATTTCGGTGAGCAAAGCCTGGAACTCGACGTTGGGAAAGGGCAGGCCCAGTTCCTTGACGATCGTGCCACCGGCTTTGGTGTAACTGTCACGGAAGCCTTCAAAGGCTTCGTCGCCAGCGGCGTACTTCCAAGTGATCCACACGGCCTTTTTGTGGCCACGCTTGACCATGGTTTCGCCCAAAGCCATGGTGGGCTGGCTGTTGGAAAAACTGGTGCGGAACACATTGGGGGCGCACTGGGCGCGGGTGGCCATGTGCACGCCCGCGTTAGGGATCAGGTTGATCACGCCGCTTTCGCGGGCCACGCGATGGATGCCCATTTGTACACCCGAGTGCACCGTGCCGACCAGCACATCAACCTTGTCGCGCTGAACCAGTTTGTTGGCGTTTTCGATGGCTTTGGAAGGTTCAGACTCGTCGTCCACCTTGAACCACTCGATCTCGCGGCCGCCCAGTTTGCCGCCTTGCTCGTTGATGGCCATGCGCAAGCCGTTTTCAATGGCCACACCCAGCTGGGCAAAGGTGCCGGTATAGGGCAGCATCAGGCCGACGCGGATTTTGCCGGTCTGGGCCAGCGCACTTTGCGGCACCAGCAGGCCCGAAGAAGTAGCGCCCAACAGGGCGGCGCCTTGTGCCAAGACTTGGCGGCGTGAAGAGGGTTGGCTCATGGTTGTCTCCAGTGACAAAGAAGAAAGAACGCCAAACAGGTGTTTGCCGTTCCACGATCCCGGTCATTATGGGTCAATTGATTTGGACTTTTCGCCCCCTTGGACCCCGTGAAAACCCTTTGAGCTGCGCCCTCAGCGCTGCAGGCTCAGGTTGAACTGCCGCACGCCCAACTCGTCCATCAGCTTTTGTTCATGGCGCTGCTGCTCAAGGGCGACGGCCTTGGCTTCTTGGGCTTCCATCGACTTCATCTTGTGCAGCTCGATCTCCGCCAATGCCAGCTTTTTTCGGACAATGGCCACATGGTCTCTGGCCCTGCTCAGGTCCAGCACCACACGCTGCTGCAAATTGAGCAACTGGGCCATGAATTGGCGTTGGTTCATGCTGGCCTGCATGCCCATCACAGGCACTTGAGCCGTTTGCTCTTTGAGCCTGTACTCGTCGTAGAGCCTGCACAGCCTTTCATGGCTGGCCTGCAGTTGGTCAACACGGGCGATGGCCTGGGCGATTTCATTGTGGGCGTCGTTCACCACATCCTGGGCTTTTTTCACCAGGACGGGCCAGCAAGTTCGGGCTTGTCGCATGGGGGGCTCCTTGGGGGTGTCAGTTCTGCATCAGCGCTTGAACTTCGTGCCGGGTGGTCGCCGAGTCTTGGCTGCTGTGCATGTCTTGTTGTAAAAAAAGCTCCATTGACGAGCGCAAGCGGATGGCCTGGTCCAGGTCGGGGTTGCTGCCAGCCTCATAGGCGCCGACCTGAATCAGGTCTTGGTTTTGTTGGTACAAGGACCACAAGCGCCGAAACCGGTTGGCCATTTTTTGGTCTTCAGGCGAGATCAGGTTTTGCATCACCCGCGACACCGAACCATTCAGATCAATGGCGGGGTAGTGCGCGGCATCGGCCAGCTTGCGCGACAGCATCACCTGGCCATCGAGTGAGGCGCGGGCAATGTCCACAATCGGGTCGTTGGCGTCGTCGCCCTCGGCCAGCACGGTGTAGATGGCGGTGATCGAGCCCACGCCATGGCGGCCTACACCAGCGCGTTCAATCAGGTTGGGCAGCAAGGCAAACACCGATGGTGGATAACCCTTGGCGGTAGGCGGCTCGCCCACGGCCAGACCGATTTCGCGCTGCGCATGCGCCACGCGGGTCAGACTGTCCACCAGCATCAGCACGTTTTTCCCTTGGTCTCTGAAGTACTCGGCGATCACATGGGTCATGTGCGTGGCTTTGAGGCGCAGCACCGGCGATTCGTTGGCGGGTGCCGCCACCAGCACCGACTTGGCCAGGCCCACAGGCCCCAGCGACTCTTCAATGAAAGCCTGCACCTCGCGCCCGCGTTCGCCAATCAGCCCGATCACGACCACGTCGGCTTCTGTGAACCGGGTCATCATGCCGAGCAACACACTTTTGCCCACACCAGAACCTGCGATCAGACCCAAGCGTTGGCCCCGGCCAATCGTCAGCATGCCGTTGATGGCTTTCACGCCCACGTCCAGAATTTCCTTGATCGGGCCACGCTCCATCGGGTTGATGGGGCGACCTTGCAGGCTCAGCACATCGCGGCAATCGGGCGCAGGCTTGCCATCCAAAGGCTGGCCGCGTCCGTCGATGATGCGCCCCAGCAAACCCGGGCCCAAAGCCACTTGCGAGGTGTGGCTGATCACCCGCACCTGAGCGCCCGGGCCAATACCCTGGGGTTCGGTGAAGGGCAACAAAAACAAAGTCTCGTCGTTGAAGCCCACCACCTCGGCCTCAACCCGGTGGCCCAACTGTCCGATGATTTCGCAGCAAGCGCCCAGCGGTGCCATCAGGCCACGCGTCTCCAGCCGCATGCCGACCAAGCGCACCAGCGTCCCGTTGCGTTGTGGCTCCGGTGCATGCAAAGAGCCGATCAGCTGGTTGACTTCATGCTCAAAGTTCATGCGGGGTCGCCGTTTTCAGGGGGTGACGTTTTCACGTCGGTATCCTGCACGTCAATCACTTGACGGTTCCAGTCCCTTTTGGGGGTGGACTCGGGCAGTGGCTCTGCACGGTCTCGCACCAAGCTGGAGTTTTGCATCCAGGCTTCTGGCTCGGGCAACAAACGCCGGGCCAAAGGCTCCAGCCTGTTTTCAATCAAGTCTTGCACCACACTGTCTTGCACCCGCACCCGCACGCTGCCTGGGCGCAAGTTGACATCGAGCTCCAGTTGCAAATGGGCCGTGACCGCCTCACCCATCGCCTGCAGTTGCTTCAGATCGTCCGGGTTCAGGCTGACCTGAACCGGTGGCACTGGGTGTTCGAGTTGGGCAATGCAAGACTGCACCAAGCCGTGAATGGCCTGGCCCGACAGCTTGAGCTCGGCACGCACCAGTTGCTCGGCCAAATGCAAAGACAAGCGCTTGAGGGGTTCAAAAAAGCGCTGGGGGTCTTGGCTGATGCTTTGCAACTCCATGCCCAAACGCTGGATCAACTCACGCTCTTGTGCGCGCTCTGTGTCGGTTTCTGCCAAAAGTTGGGCACGGCCTTTGGCCACACCGGCCTGAAAGGCCTCGTCGCGCAGCTGCTCCAAGGCTTCTTCTGAGACCGTGGTTTGAGCAGACGCCTCCTCGGTGTCTGAGGGCTCCACAGGCACGGCATTGGCGTCGGCATCGATCAAATCGGGTGCCAATTGGGTATCGCCATCCAAGGGGGAAGGCCCATCGGTGTTGGCTGGCCATGCGGTTTGCACAGGAAATGTCCAAGACCCGAATGAGCGGGATCGCACCGCATCCCATTCGGTCCTTGCAAAGGTAGGCGCCACAGTGGCTTTGCTCAGCAATGCGTCCGAATTCCAAACGCTGTTGTAATTGCCCATCTTAGACAAAGCCATCGCCACCGCCCGCTAATACCAGTTCGCCGGCATCGGACAACTTGCGGGCCAAGCGCATGATTTTCTTTTGCGCCTCTTCCACTTCGGTGATGCGCAGCGGACCTTTGGATTCCATATCGTCCACGAACATGACCCTTGCGCGGGCTGACATGTTGCCGAGAAATTTGTCTTTGACGAAATCGGGTGCCCCCTTCAGGGCCACCATCAACAGATCGGGCTCGGCCGTGCGCATGATGGCCTGAATGCCTTTGTTGTCCACGCCCACCAAATTTTCAAAGGTGAACATGTTGTCCTGAATCTTTTGCATCAGGTCGGCATCAATTTGGGACAAGCCGGCCATGATGGACGACTCCAATTCCACTTTGACCGAGTTCATGATTTTTGCAGCCGCTTTGACTCCCCCAAAGCTCGAGGACTTGGACGAAGAGTTGGTGGCAAATTGCTTCATCATGATTTGCTCCAGCTCCTCCATGGCCGAGGGCTGGACCGTCTCCAGGCTGGCAATCCTTTGCATGATTTCTGGCCTGGCCTCGGCTGGCAAGAAATTCATCACATCGGCCGCCACGGTGTATTCCAGGACCGACAAAATGATGGCCACAACCTGCGGGTGTTCGCCTCGGATCATTTCAGCGATGGAGCGAGCGTCCATCCATTTCAAAATCTCCAAGCCCTTGCTGCCTTGTCCCGGCATGATGCGGCTGAGCACCGAGGCCGCTTTGTCGTCGCCTAAAGCGCGCTTAAGCACTTTTTCAACATAGTCGCCCGTGCCCAAACCCAGACTGGTTTGCTTTTTGAGCATGGTGACAAATTCGTCCAGCACGATATTCACCGCTTCTTGCGACAAATCCGACACCGACACCATGGCAGCGCCCAGCGATTGAACCTCTTTGGGGTTCATGAATCGGATAATTTCAGAAGCCTGCTGTTCGCCTAACAAAAGCATCAACACCGCTGCGCGTTGCGTACTGGTCAGCTCAGACAACTCCTGCGCCAGCTCCTGGGTCATCGAGATCTCAGGCGTGGCAGCCGCTGGGTCAGGTGATTTGGCGTCTTTGGCCTTGTCGGCTTTGACGTCTTTGTCGTCGGGTTTTTTGGTGGCCATGGTTTCTTACCTCGACGGGTTCAATTGACTTTGATCATGCTCTTGAGCACATTGGCCACACGGCCCGAATCCTCGGCCACCAGCATCCGAATGAGGGCCACTTTGTCATCATAGGTGTTGGCGGTGTCCAGCATGTCCATGGAGATGCTCGATTTCTTCGGTTTCAGCTTGGCCTTGATTTCTTCCAGACTTTCGCCCTCACCGATCTGGATCATCCGCATGTCGTCGGCGCTCAATTCGCCATCTGCCAGGGCGGCATTAGCGCTGGCTTCAGCTTCAGCTTTCGTGTCGTAGAGGTTGCGCATGACCGGACGCACCACGATCAACATGAACGCAATGAAACTCATGGCGATCAAGGCGCTGGTGATGCCGGACTGGACCATGTCCTCCAGGTACCAAGGAATCGTCTCCAATGGGGCAGGGGCCTCAAACTTGGCGGGCACCACCGTCACGATGTCGCCACGGGTCGGGTCAAAACCCACCACACCGCGCACCACTTGCTGCATTTGTTCCAGCTCTTGCGGGGTGAAAGGCACGCTCTTGGGGGCCTTGGGGTCGGTTGATTTTTCGGTCACCGGACGCTCGTTCACCAGCACGGCCACGCTGACCTTCATGACCCCACCACTGGCACTGCGCACATGGCGCACCGTGCGGTCAATTTCAAAATTGCGGGTCGAGCGGCTGCTGAGCTTGCCCGTTGAATCGGCTTGCCCTTTGGCTGCATCGGCTTGGGTGTTGTTGGTGGCGGTCGGGTCTGGCGGTGGTGAATTGGACAAAGCGCCAGGAACGCCCCCCTCGGCCGACTTGCTGACCGAGCGGTCCTCGGCCAAGACCTCCGAGCGGGTTCGTGGCCCTTTTTCGCGGTTGTCAAAGTCTTCGGTGGTGCTCTCGGTTTGCGTGAAATCCAGCGTCAGATTCACTTGCGAGCGCACATTGCCTTCACCCAGCATGGGCGACAGGATTTGCATGATCCGGTTGCGGTAAACCTCTTCGAGGTGCTGCTTGTGCTGCTCTTGTGCCGAAGTCAAACCCAGCTTTTGCTCGGTTGACGACTCGGTCATCAGTTTGCCCACCGTGTCCACCACGGTCACATGGTCGGGCGCCAAGTAGGGCACGCTGGAGGACACCAAATGAACAATCGCCTGCACTTGCGAGGCCGACACCGCGCGGCCCGGGTAGGGTGCCAGCACCACCGACGCCTTGGGTGGCGTGCGGTCGCGCACAAAAACGCTTTGTTTGGGCGTGGCCAGGTGCACGCGTGCGCTTTGCACTGTGCCAATTTGCATGATGCTGCGGGCCAGCTCTTGCTCCAAGGCCGTGTTGATCTTGACCTGCTCCATCAATTGGCTGGTCGTCATGGACGATTGGTCCTTCAGGCCCTCCATGCCGGTGGTACCGGCTTTGGGCAAGCCCTGCGAGGCCAGCAAAATGCGCGCCTCGTGAAAGCGGTTGGTCGGGACGGTCAGCTGCCCTGTGGCGGGGTCAATTTTGGGTTTGAAGTCGGCGTTTTTCAGCGACTCATATGCGGCCTGTTGGTCGGCTTCTTGCAAGCCAGGCATCACAGGGCGGTAGGGGGTGGACTGCATCCAGGCATAAGCCAATAAAAACACCACCAACACGGCCAACATCAAGATCAGTGGCAACACCTTGCGCACAGAGGGCTGGTTCAGCACCTTGCTGAAGGTGTCGGACAAGCCGATGTTCTGCCACACACTCAGGCCATTGCTGACGCCTGCGTTGGGCGTTGTGCCAGGGGCTGTGGTCAAGGCCATGCTGCCGCTGGCAGTGTTGCCAGGGTTGTTGGCCGTGGTCGGGGCGATTTCAGACCCGGTGGGCATGGTCATCATGCCGGTGTTCATCGATGCGGTCGCTGTAGCCATGTTGTGTTCTCTTGTGTTCTATCAGACCGGCATGTTCAAAATGTCTTCGTAGGCCTTTAGCACTTTGTTGCGCACCTGCAAAGTGGCTTCAAAGGCCAAAGACGACTTTTGCATGCCCAGCACCACATCGGTCAAGGCGATGTCCTCACCCCGGTCATAGGCCGCCCGCATGTTGGACGATTGCACCTGCACCTCGTTGACCTGGTTGAGCGCGCCCGTAACGAAGCTTCCAAAGCCGGGTTTGCCGACTTCATTCGACGGGTTTTTGGCTTCGGCACCCTGCAACGAAGAAGCCTGCGCCTGGTGGGTGCGCAGGGTTTGCAACATCGACTGGATACTGGCGGGGGAGATGGCTTTTTCAATCATGGTGTGTTCCTTCAGCAGGCTGCGGCCATGTTCATGCCGTGTTCACGCAGTTGCGCCATCTTGTAGCGCAGGGTGCGCGGGCTGATGCCCAAGCGCTTGGCGGCTTCGGTTTTGCTGGGTGTGCTGGCCAGCGTGGCCATGATCACCTGGTGTTCATTCAGGCGCACTGCGCTTTGCAAGTCGACAGGGGGTTCTGCAGGCGCGGCTGCATGGGGCACTGAAGGCGCCATGCTTTCAGGGATGGCCTGCACCGCCACAGGCACGGCCACAGGCCATGCATGCGCACTCGCTTCGACATCCGGAGCATCCAAAGAGGCTTTTTCTTTCGGCGTCGCCATGCTGTGTGTCAGCCAATCGTCAAACATCAAGTGCGCCGGTGTGATGTGATGGTCTGTGCACAAAACCACCGCGCGGCGCATCACGTTTTCCAGCTCGCGCACATTGCCGGGCCAGGGGTATTGCAGCAGCATCTGCTGCGCCAGTGGGTGCAAGCGCCAGGGCTGTGCAGCTTGTTGCATCAGGCTTTGCATGGCCAGCGGGATGATGTCGCCGGGCCGCTCGCGCAAGGGCTGCAAACGCATGCGGAAGGTGGCAATGCGGTAGTACAAATCTTCGCGAAACTCGCGCTCTGCAATCGCTTGCTTCAAGTCCTTGTTGGTGGCGGCCACGATGCGCACATTCAATTGAATCACGCTCTGTCCGCCCAGGCGCGTCAGTTGGCGCTCTTGCAGCACGCGCAGCAACTTGCTTTGCAGGTGCATGGGCATTTCACCGATTTCGTCCAAAAACAAAGTGCCGCCTTGGGCTTGTTCAAACAAACCCTTTTGCTCACGGTGCGCCCCGGTAAAGGCACCTTTCTCGTGACCAAACAGCATGTCTTCGATCAGGTTTTCGGGCATGGCCGCGCAGTTCAGCGCCACAAACGGGCCCATGGCGCGGCCAGATGCTTCGTGCAGCACGCGCGCCAAAACCTCTTTGCCTGAGCCGGTAGGGCCCACCAACAAAGCCGTCACATCGGCCTGAGCCACTTTGCGTGCCAAGGCCAACAGGTGTTGGCTTGAAGGGTCGACAAACACCACCTGGCGTACCGGTGTTTGCGCAGTGCGCTGGGCTGTCGGCTTGAGTTGCGCGTGCACACGCTGCCAAGCGGCTGTGCGCACATCGTCGGCGGCCAGCACCGTCAAGGCACCCGATTGGGTGGCTTCAACCGCCAAATCCAAGTCGAGCCGGTCGACGCGGCACACCACCGGCGTGTTGAGACCGGCTTCTTGCAGCAATTGTTGGACGGCTCTCAGGCGCGACACATCAGACGTCAAACGCAAGGCGACCAAGCTGGCATCGGTGGCGTGGGCCAATAACTCGTCCAGGGTGTGGATGGCCATGACCGCCCAGCCTGTGGCATGCAGCGCTTGGCTGTGCTCGGCACCCAGGGTCGATTCAGGGTCTAGCCAGAGAACAAGCGGGGTGGAAACGGGGTGTGACTTCACGGCAGTGGCCTCTTGTACAGTTACAAACTGTTAAGCAACCCTCGTGCCAGTTTTATTTGTTGGTTTAAATGAAATTTTTAATTTTAAAAGTAAACCTAATAACTCTAAAAAATTCATCAAAAAACGCCGTGCTGTCAGAACTTTGACAGGCCCCAAGCTCAGGGCCGAGCAATCAGCGCAGGGCTGGCGTGGCCTTGGCTAAAAAAAGTTTGCAAAACTGCCCGTCGGCCCGAAGCACCTCGAGGGCGGGCAATACCCGCGACTGAAAACCCATGGCCCGGCATGCGTAGGGCGCAGAAGGCACATGGCTGACCGCAAAGTGCTGGCACTGCCAGCAGTTGGGGCCTTTGGTGGGTTCGGTGGGGGTGGTCATGGCAAACAAGAGGGCGCAAAGGAGCTATTGGCCTGCGGTCGTTTGGGGTGAAAAAAAACCTGCAAACCACGCGGGTGTGCAGGTCTTGGCCCCAAGCCCAAAGGCTTAACCTTGCAGCAACTTCAAGACGGTTTGGGGTTGCTGGTTGGCTTGGGCCAACATGGCCGTAGCCGCCTGCGAAATGATCTGTGTACGGGCCAACTCGCTGCTCGACTTGGCGTAGTCGGCATCCATGATGCGGCTGCGTGACTCAGAGGTGTTTTGCGCCACGTTGGTCAGGTTGTCCATCGCATGGGTCAGACGGTTGATAACCGCACCCAAGCCCGCACGCTCTGAGTTGATGCGGTTGATGCTTTTGTCCAACTGCTCAATCGAGAGCGTGGATGCGGCGCGGTCTTTGACATTCAGCTCGCGGATGTTGGCCAAGGCGCCGTCCACCAGGGTCTCGCTCTTGGTGGGGGTGAAGGGGGTGCCAGCGGTGGCGGCTGTGAAGGTGATGACGGCTCCTGAGCGGGTCACGTCGGTACCACCAAAACTTGCCGTGGTTTGGGCCAACAACCCGGTGCTCACCGCAGCCAAGACCTCGGCTTGGGTCTTGTCTTTCACATCGGCCTCGGTAACCTCGTAGGTTTTTGTAGCATTCCCAATGGTGATGGAGACTTTGTCACCAACGGCAAAGTCGCCGCTCAGGGTCAGGGTGGTCACCTGTTTGACGGCTGTCACAGCGGTCACAGCTGGTGGGCCTGAACTTGCGGCTACGCCCACCGTATTGGGCACTGTGGTCAGTAAAGCGGCTTTGCCCGGATTTTCCCTATAACCCATATTGGCCACAGTGTGGGTGATGACTTGGTTCTCGTTGGCGCCCACTTGGAAGTTGAACTTGCCCATGACGCCACCCTCACCCTTGAGTGTGCCGTCAAGAATGCTCATGCCGTTCCACTGTGTGTCTTTGGTGATGCGGTTGACCTCGTCCTTGAGTTGTTGGTACTCCAAGTCCAAGTAAATGCGGTCACTTTCGGTGTAAGTGTCGTTGGAGGACTGCACAGACAGCTCGCGCATGCGCTGCAGCATATTGGTCATCTCGATCATCGCGCCTTCGGTGGTCTGCAACATCGAGACCGAGTCGTTGCCATTGCGAACGGCTTGGTTCAGTCCGGTGATTTGCGAGGTCATGCGCGATGAAATGGCCAAGCCTGCTGCGTCGTCGGCGGCGCTGTTGATGCGCTTGCCGGTCGACAGTTGCTGCATAGCATCTGACAGATCGCGGTTGTTTTTGACCATCGCGTTTTGCGAGACCAGGGATTTGACGTTGGTGTTGATGACAGACATGGCAGCTCTCTTTACAAATGAGGTTCAGTGAAAAGGGTTGTGGGTCGTTGGTGTGGTTCAGTGCATATGGGCCGGAGCGGCCACGGGCACTTGGGTTGAAACCAATTCTTGCAACGCCAAATACTCGTCACGCAAAGTGGGGTCGGTGGGGTGGGCTGCCATGGCTTGCTGGGCCACTTGCAAGGCTTTGCCGGGCTCGCACTGGCAGCGCAGTACACGGATAAGGTGACGCCAAGTGAAAGGGGTGGCGGCAGCGCCTTGGGTGTCGACCAGTTTGCGCAGCATGTCTTCGGCGGTGGTCCAGTCTTGTTGGATCTCGGCCAGCAAGGCGCTGATGGCCAAGATGTCTTCGCTCTCAGGGTACAGGCTTTGGCCCGCAGCGGCCAAGGCGTTGGCCAGATCAATCCGGTTGGCGGCTACCAAATCGGCCATGGTCTGGCGAATCTCGGCAGCAGAAAACTGCGACACATCGCGCAGGCTCAGCATCTGACCAGAAACGGCTTGCGACAGCATGGCTTGGTAAAGGGATGTCATTTACAGGTCTCCTGAAAAGGGGTGTCAAAAATTCGGTGGTACATGGCCAAAACCGAGGATGAACCTTTTCAAGCAAACCGCGTGCCAGCTTTTCTTTAGCCTAAATCAACATTTATTTGCATATAAATTCGTGAAAATTCAAAAAAATAAGTGCTTCCTGGTCGAAAACGGCAAAAAATTGTTTTTTGGTATCGGCTGAAAGTCGGTCAAAAACGGCAAATCGGCAATGCGTTGCCGTCAGGCGGCAAGGCTTAGGGTGTCGCGATGACAGGGTGATGGATCAAGCGGGCCTGGAGCCGGAGGACTGGAAACCATTCGATGTCGTGAGCACTGGTACCCAGGAAATCCGCATCAGGGACAGCAGCGGAATCTTTTGGGTAATGTCTGTCGCCAAGTTCGAGGAAGCGGTTTACGTACTGCATTGCTTCCAAAAAAAGACGCAGGCATCCGGCAAGCAAGACAAGGACATTGCCGAGGCGCTTTACCGCGCTGTGGTCAACGCGAGAAAGGCAAAAAACTGAAGATTGATACTGAAATCCGCCATGTGACGAAACCGGGCGCGAACCTGTTCCTGGAACTCGGATTTTCTGCCGAGGAAGCCAAGCGGCTGCAGACCGCTTCGCACAAGCAGATCAATGACACGCGTCAGCTCAAGGAGCAATTGATGTCGGAATTGGCCGACTGGATTGAGCAGCATCACCTCAAGCAGGCTGAAGCGGCGAAAATTCTGATGGTGTCGCGCCCGCGTGTGTCCGACGTAGTGAACAAGAAAACGGCCAAGTTCACGATCGATACCTTGGTCGAGATGCTCAATAGGGTGGGAAAGCCTGTCAGGTTGGCCATCGGCTGAGATTTAACATCATCTGCCACGAGAGACCCAACCGTGTCTTGCCTCGCGATCACAGGGAGGGCGATGGATCGCTTCGTGCCTAGCCATCACGGGTCAAAAGTCACTGCGAGGAGCGCAGCGACGCGGCAGTCCATGACCCCCCTGGAAATCAAGCCACCTTGAGCGCCGGCTTGACGCCGACTTGCTGCAGCGCGTTGAACTCGGCCAGCAACTGAGGGTCTTGGGGGTGGTTGGCCAGACCCTGGGCCGTGACGGTCATGGCGCGGACATCGTCGCCCTGACAACGCAAGACGCGCACCCACTGGCCCCAAGTCACAGCTTGTGCGGCGTGGCCTTGCAAGCTGATCAACTTCTCCAGCGCGACGCTGGCAGCGGGCCAGTCTTGGCGCACTTGAGTGACTAAGGCGCGGATGACCAAGATGTCTTCGCTTTGCGGAAATCGCTGCAACGCCTCATGCGACAACAAGTCTGCTTCGGCCAGGCGGTCTTGGCCGACCAGATCGGCAATGGATTGCCGGATCTTGGTGGGGCTGAGCTCTTGGGTGGCGCTGGTGAGCAGCGCTGAATAAGCAGTTTTGGCCAAAAATGCGGGTGCAGCATGCAACATAACGTTGCTCCTTGTGATGAAAGCGGCAAGAGGTTGCCAAATGAATTGCTGAGTTCATTAAGCAAATCATGTGCCCGTTTTGTTGTGCAAAAGGCTAGAAATTTTGTCATCTATAAATGGCATCAAAGTTGCTTGAAAAAAATTAAATCAATCAGCAAACAAATTATGAGCACAATTCATCCGACCAAGACCGTTCAATCTGTCCAACCCAAGTACACCAGCCGCTTTTCTTGCATTGGACCTGATTGCGAAGACAATTGCTGCACGGGCTGGGCGGTCTCGATCGATAAAAAGACTTACAACACTTACCGTCAGAGTCAACATCCTGCGCTTGCAGAGCGATTTGACACCAAGGTCAAAAGGACTCGGTCACTGTCGAGTGACAAACAATATGCGCGCATTGAGATGAATCCTGGAACACGGGCTTGCCCGTTCATGGAGGAAAAGCTTTGTGGTGTGCAGCGTGAATTGGGGGAGGACAAGCTGTCGGATACGTGTGCAACTTACCCGAGAAACCATGTTTTGGTCGATAAGGTACATGAGCAATCTTTGACCTTGTCTTGTCCGGAGGCAGCTCGATTGGCGCTGCTGCATTCTGACGCCTTCGATTTTGTAGAGAGTCCAACCACTGTCCGTCCAGACGTTGTCGAACATATGCGCCCCAAGCACGGGCTGTCACCGGAAATGATGAGAGGGATTCGTATATTTGCCCTGCAACTGATTAAAAATGAGAGCCTGTTGCTATGGGAGCGTCTGGCTGTGTTGGCAATTTATTGTGAGAACTTGACCCAGATCATTCAAACATCTGGTCATGCAAAAATCCCTGCCATGCTCGAAGAAATGGATGCCATGATGAGCAGTGGTGGCATAAGAGAGGCACTGGCGCCCCTGTCGCCGGATCACGTTACCCAAGTCGAAGTTTTTTCAAATCTTTGGCAGCTCAAGATCAAGAGGCAACTGACGCCCGTTCAGGAGCAGGTACAAAAAGCCATTGCCAATGGGTTGGGTGCCGATCCAATCAGTCACGAAGTCAGTCGAGAGCGACTGGTTGAGCGCTATCGACAAGGTGTCACCCAATTGCCATTGGCACTCAAAGAGGTCCCGTTCTTTCTGGAACACTACCTCATCAATGAGATGTTTCGGGAGATGTTCCCATTTCGCGAAAGTTCGGCTGACGCGCATTACCTGCGACTGGTCACCCGTTTTGGTTTGGTGCGTTTCATGCTGGCAGCACAGTGCACTGACATCAATGATTTGCCTTCGCCGGCTCAAATGGCAAGAACTGTTCAGGTATTCAGTCGCCTTTACCAGCATGATTCGAATTTCGCATCACTTGTTGATACAGCGCTGAAGAACACCGGTTGGAATTCGCTCGAAAAAATTTACCGTTTCTTGCGTACCTGAGAATCTGACAAGTACAACCGGCCGATCGAACATCCGCTGGCCATCAGCGCAAAAGCGCCAGGACGTACATGGGTTGCTGATTCGCCTGCGAGAGCATGGCCATCCCTGCTTGGTTCAGGATCATGGCGCGTGCCATTTCGGCCGTGGCCTGTGCATAGTCCGTGTCCATGATCCGGCTGCGCGAGACAGAACTGTTCATCGACACATTGGTGGCGTTGTCAGCTGCGTAGGTCAAACGGTTCATCATGGCGCCCCATTTGCCACGCTCAGTGTCTATTTGGCTGATGGCATCGTCAATGGCAGCCAGACTGCTTTGAGCATCCGCCGCGACGGCAATACTTGTGGAGCCGCTGTTGAGCACTGTCGTGACATCAGCAGTGTTGAGTGAGGCCAAAGGCAGGCTGATTGATTCAGCACTGCCAGAGCCCACCTGGAAACTGACCGATCCCCCCCCCACACCACCGGCCAGTAAGTTCATGCCATTCCATGTCGTGTTGCTGATGGTGTCACCCAGTTGCGTTTGCAAACCGCTGAATTCTAGCTGCAGTGCATCGCGATCAGGCGTGTCGTTTGTGCCGTTTGCCGACTGTATGGCCAATTCGCGCATTCTTACCAGCATCATCGTGATCTGACTGGTTGCGGCATCAGCCGTCTGCAGCATGGAAATACCATCATTGGCATTGCGTACAGCTTGATTCAAGCTGCGGATTTGCGTAGTCATCTTGTTGCCAATGGTCAAGCCTGCTGCATCGTCTGCTGCCGTGTTGATCCGCTGTCCGGTGGACAACTGGGCCATTGATTTTTCAAGCGACTTCTGGTTGTGTACCAGTGCGTATTGCGACGCAGTGGCGGCGATATTGGTGTTGACGACGTTACCCACGGCGGCCTCCTGTGGTGCTGAAGAAATGAGCAGGTGGGCTCAGACCCCAAAGGGGCGTTGGAAAATAGCTTCAACCCGCCAAGACAAAAAGCCCGAATGGGCTTTTTGCCATCAAGTCACATTTCGTGTTCAGCTCAACAACTTCAGGACCATTTGTGGCTGCTGGTTGGCTTGTGCCAGCATCGCTGTGGCCGCTTGAGCGATGATTTGGGTACGGGCCAGCTCGGTGGTGGCCGAGGCGTAATCAGTATCCTGTATGCGGCTGCGGGATGCCGAGGTGTTTTGCGAAATATTGGCCAGGTTATCGGCAACGTAAGACAATCGGTTGATTGTTGCCCCCATGGTTGATCGTGCAGTATCAACATCGGTAATTAAGCCATCGATTACACCAATCTCGGTGCTAGCTTTAGCAAGAGTCTTTAAATCTCCTGTAGTAGCAATATCAGTTTTCAAATCTGTTGGAGTCCATTCCAATACCTCAGCTGCGCTTGCACCGACCTGAAACTTAACAGCAGTTGTAGTGTTTAAAACCCCTTGACCATTCCATTTTGTATTGTCGGCAATGGCTGTAATTTGATCCGCCAGCGCTTGGTATTCCTCGTCCAAGGAGAGGCGATCGGCAGAGTCGTTATAAGTTCCGTTGGCTGACTGGACAGCCAGTTCACGCATGCGTTGCAGCATGTTGGTGATTTCTTTGGTGGCGCCTTCTGCCGTCTGCAGCATGGAAATGCCATCGTTGGCGTTGCGCACGGCCTGGTTCAGGCCACGAATCTGTGCGGTCATTTTGTTGGAAATACCCAAGCCTGCAGCATCGTCTCCAGCGCTGTTGATTCGGCTGCCAGTGGACAGTTGCTCCATGGCTTTGTTCATGGAACGGTTGTTGACGGTCATTGCATTTTGAGCAACGATCGATTTCACGTTGGTGTTGATCACTGACATGGTCTTACTCCTTGAAGAGGTTTATTTCAAAAGGTTGGCAGGAACCCGAAGGGAGTAGGACCTGCCTGTTTGTTACAGAGACTCTGAAGTGAATCCCTGTTAATGAGTGATTCGGAGGCTGCTGAAAAAGCTTGAGGACTTTTTGCGTTTTTTTGCAAACTTCAAGACTTATCGTCTTGCAGCAAGCCCTTCATGTCGTCCAGGTTGTGGGCGAGACGTAAGGCGGTTTCGCTTGGGATCTGGCGCACCACTTCGCCCTCGCGGTTTTTCACCGTCAGCACCACCTTGTTGGCCACGTCGTCCACACTGAAGCTCAGGTCGCGTCCATTTTTCGCCATTTGTTGGTTCAGCTTTTCGCTGGTTTCTTGCAGGGTGCGACGGGTTTCTTGCGGATCGGGTTTGTTATCGACCGCAGGTTTGACCTCTGCTGGGCCTGGCGGCGCAGGCTTTACCTCGGCCGCGCGTGCAGCGGGCATGGCAGCAGCAGCTGCTGCAAGTGCAGGTGCGCGTGGTGCGCTGGGTTGGATGTCGTTGCTCATGGCTAGGTCCTTTGTCTGGCCCCCGCTGACAGTGCTGACATGTGGCAAGCTGCGCATGCAGCCCACCAATTTGGGGGTTTCGTCACCATGACTCGGCCGCTCAGCCGGGAACTTGAGGGGTTTTTTGAAAAAATCGGCAATTATTTGCCGGTTATGCCTTGTGGCCACCAAACAGGTTGACCAACTTGGCCACCTCGAGGCTCATGCCCATGGTTTTGAGTCGTATGTGCGGGTGGGCTGTGGCAAAGACACGGAATACCTCGTCCACAAAAGCCTGGCCCACATGGACCACGCCTTCAAAGTCGAGGATCACGGTCTTGAACTGGGTGGCGCGGTTCATCACCCATTTGGCTTGCGAACGCGACACCAGCTCACTGCTCAGCTGTGCCAAGCGAACCGGGATTTCTGTGGTGTGAAAGGCCTCGCCGGGTTCGGCATCGCCCACATTGCTGGACTCAAAATATTTGAAATACACATCATTGCCCGTGCGGGTGCTGTCAAGCGCAATGGCCATGCGCACCACCGTTTGCGCTTGGGCGGGTTTGAGCTGCGCGCTGGCATCGATCCAGTCAAAACGGGGCAGAGGAGCACTGGCCTCATTCGGGTCAAAACGCAAGCCGAACGACTCAATGGCAAAGCCGTCCATCATGCGCGACGACACAAAAATACCCATGCCCGAATGGCCCAAAGGCGCGGTGGTGTACTTGCCCTTGGCCAGCTCCAAAATGGCCAAGCGCGGGTCAAACAAATCGGCGGCTTTGGCGATCTTTCGGAAAATGCCCTCGCCGTCATCGGCCACCAACATTTGCAGATGCCCGTCTTGCACATGCATGCCCATCACCACCTGCTGCCCGTTGGAATGGTCGAGGGCGTTGTTCAGCATTTCGGTGAACGCGGTGTAAGCCAGGTTTTTGACGTTGCCCTGCTGGTCCGCCAGCAAAGCCGCCAAATGCTGTTCCCACACCACCATCTCGCCGCCGCGCCGAACGATTTCGGCAAGGGGTTCCACCCGTAACCAAAACCGTTTGTCGCCCAAGCTGTAGGTTTGCCGGGTGCCCGTGCCATGGCGCTGCAAATAGCCCGCATCGGCCAGCTTTTTGATACGCCGCGAAACCGCCACCCGCGTCAAACCCGTTTGCTCGGTCGCTGCGGTGGCCATGGTGCCGCCTTGGGGCGCACAGCTCAAGATAATTGCATCGTTGACGTCCAGCATTTGTATCTCGCGTAGATATTCAATAATTTAATATTGTATATCTGGAGATATTTTATTGTTCAGCCTAGGTTTGCTGATGAATCCTGGCTGGTGTCAGCGACATCAGTTGCCGTAGGCCTTCATCATGCCTTCAAAGGTGCCTTTGAGGCCCTCACGCATGCTGTTGCTGTTGCCCACAATGCTTTCCATCACACTGAACTGGCTCATGTAGCGGGCCATGAGTTTTTCCATGCGCTCGTTGAGTGCGGTCAGTTCTTCTTTGTATTTGCTTATTTGGGTGGTGGCGTTTTTGCTCTGGGTCTCGATCAGGCCCGTTGACAACAGCATTTTTTCGATGCTGTTGACGGCGCCGGGTGCCAAGCCTCTTGGGGAGGGGTTGTAAATGCTTTGGTTATTGGTGCCGCCGCTGAACATGGTGGACACTTCGCCAAAGTGGTTTTGTAAGGCCGTGTCGAGTTTGGCTTCGTCCAAGGTGAGTTTTCCAAACCGATCGATGCTCAGACCGACATCGCGCGCTGCCTTGATGGTGGTGCCGGGGGTGGTCGAGGTGCTGGTGATCATGGCGCGCACTTGGCTGCGCACACTTTGCAGCAAGCTTTCGCCTGCCAGGATGCCACCAAATTCTTCGACTTCGTTGGCTCTGTCGCCCAAAATTTTCAGGGTTTTTTCAAAGTCGTTGTAAGCGGTCACCAGACCTTTGATGTTGTCTTTGATGCCGGCGGTGTTGCGGTTAAGGTCCAGGCGGGCTGCGCCTGTGGTGTTGGTGAAAAGGTCGAGCGTGACGCCTTTAATGACGTCGTTGACGGTGTTGCTGCTTCGGGTGACGGTCAGGCCATTGACTTTGAAACTGGCGTCGGTCGCGGTTTGGAGCGGTTGATAAAAAACCGGGACTGTAGCCTCTGCATTGAGGTCCGTCACACCTTCTAATGAAGTATTTGGCGGCAATTTCCAAATGTCGTCAACTTTCTGCAATTCAACAATTTCTTGAGTGCCTGAACGCTTGAAGCTTAAGGTAACCGACGTAGCCGAGGGCGCATCTGAAATACGAACTTCATGATTGTTGTTGGTCGGTACTTTGACGTTTGTTAGCATGTTCGGGGCAGTGGACATGCTGAAATTTTTTGCGGCGCCGGTTTCCCCGGTCAGCACGATTTGGTGCACGCTACCGGTGTTGATCAGTTGTGCCGTCACGCCCTGTTTTGCGCCGTTGATGGCGCTGACAATGCCAGCCGGAGTGGTGGTTTTGACCGCTATGGGGAACAAGGGTGAGTTGCCCACGGTCAAATTCAGGTTAAAAGGTGCACCTTCGTTGAGCGTAGTATTTTCACCGGCGAAAGTGATGCTGGCAGTGCGCTGGGCTAGTGCGGTTTGCAGCACTTCAATACTGTAATTGCCCGCTTCTGCTGTGCTGCTGGCGGTGATGCCAAAGGCGGCAGGCTGGGTATTGCTGGGCTGGATGGAGCTGAAGTCGCTGGCGTCGTTGAGCATGCTAAAGGCTTGTTGGAGCGCCAGAAGCTCGGATTTAACGAAGCCGTAGCCAGAGATACGGGCCTCTGATTTTGCAATCTTCTCGTCGATGCGCTCTTTTTTTGGCGTTTTTTCGGCGTCCACCAGACTTTGGGCCAGCGCTTTGACGTCGATGCCGGAGCCGGCGCCGAGGGTGTTGACAATGCTGCTGGTGGCCATAAAGGTGTGCTTTGCGGAGGAAGAAGTGGTTTGGCTTGTCTAAGGTATCGGCCCAAAGCCTCAAGGCTTGAGACAGCAAGCAAATTCAGCCACGGAGGTAATCAAAAAGTGTCAATCCCGAGATCTTGGAAAAGCTGCCCATGGCCGCTTCGAGCCCCATGATCTCTTTGTTCATGCGGGTCACGGCCTCGGTGTAGTCCAGGTCTTCAATTTCAGACAGGGTGGATTTGATGCGCAGCTGGGTTTCTTCGAGCACGTCTTTTTGGGCCATCAACACCTGCTGGTCTGAACCGTTTTGTGCTTGAGACAGCGTCAAAGTGTTGTGCATTTGAGTCACATCGGCAATGCCGCGCTGAATGCCATTGTTTTGGCTGTTTTGGGTGGCATGGATCATTTGGTCCAGCGCATCGAAAAAGCCCACCGGTGGCCCGTCGCTGCGCACCACGCGGTTGAACACATCGGTGCCTGCTCGGGTGAATTGCACTGTGCGCTCCACACCCGCAGGGATGCGGGTTTGGGTTTGGTCGCCTTTGTATTCCACTTTGCCAGAGCCGTTTTCAGCAAAGGCAGGGGTGTTGACCCGTGTGCCCGAAAACAAATAGTTGCCGCTGTCGTCGCGGCTGTTGCCCAAGCTGAGAAGTTGATCGCGCAGGGCTTTCATTTCGACCACAATGGCTTTGCGGTCGTCGGGGCCCAGGGTGTCGTTCGCTGCTTGCAAGCCCAGCTCTTTGAGACGAATCAAAATGTCATTGGAGGCCGACAGGGCGGTTTCTTCGGCGGTGTAGCGGCGCATGGCCACGTCCAGCGTGCGGATGTGGCTGTCTTGCCGCTCAACTTCCCCCTTGAGCCGCTGAATGGCGGCGGCTTGGTCTGGGGCTGCACTGGGCGACAAAATTTGTTTTCCCACGGCCATTTGGGCTTGGGTGGTTGCCAGTTTGTTCTGGATGGTGCTCATGCGCTCGGTGGCGCGGTCAAACAAGAACGAGGTGGAAATTTTCATGAGACCGTCCCTCAGCGAATTTGCAGGATGCTGTCAAACAGCGCCATGGCCGTTTGCATGACTTTGGCGTTGGCCTGGTAGGCCTGTTGGAAGCGCACCAGGGCCGAGGCTTCTTCGTCCAGGCTCACGCCGCTGATGCCGTCGCGTGCTTCTTGGGCCTGTTGGTAGACCACTTGAAGGGCTTGTTCCGCGATGGCGGCTTGGCGCGCCACGTTGCCAACTTGGTTGACCCGTTCGATGTAGGCCTCGGTGATGGTCAGGCCACCGGGCATGATGCGTTCACTTTCCAAAGCCACCAGAGCCAGCATGGTTTCGTTGTTGCCGATGCCATCGCGGTTGTTGTCGATGGTGAACTCGTCCCCTTTTTTGGGCGCAGTTGAAAACTCTAATTTCAGGCCCCGGTAGCTCAAGCTGGGCGTGGCCGACAGGGGGTCGGGCACCAAGTTTCTTTCTGCCAAGACCGACTGGGTGCGGGTGTCGATGATTTGGTAGCGGCTGTCACTGGTGAAGCTGACCTTGAGCTCAGAGGCCCGCAGGGCTTGCTTCATGTCGCCCGCAATGTCGGTGAACTGGGCCTGCACGCTGACGCTGCTGGTGGCATTGGCGGGGATGGCGGTGTCGGTGACAAAGACCAACAGGTCGTCAGGCGTCGTGCCTTCGATGCTGAGCGTGGTGTCAAAGCCCAGGCGCTTCAAGTCTGCGGGGGTGCCATTGGCTCCCAGCCCCAAACGGATGTCTTGCGTGGTGTTGCTGGTCGGGCGGCTGAGCACCAGTTTGCCATCTTGGATGGATGCGGTGATGCGGCTGGCCACCGGGTCATTCGCGGTGGCGGTGTTCAACCAGTTGACGACGGAGGCCAACGTCAATGGTCCGCTCAATGCGGGTAAGTTTTGACCATTCAACTGAAAGGTGTTGGCGGCGATCGGGTCTGCGGAGCCGACGAAGGTGTTGCCCGTCAGCTTGGCGGCCACTGCCAGCGGCGCCTGGGCTTCACCTGTGGTGGCATTGAATTGCTGCATCAGGCTGACGCTGGCTTTGGCACCCATGAAGATGTCCATGCCCAAATAAGTAGCAGGCGCTGTGCGGTTCAGGGTTTGGGTGCTGTAAGTGGCCCCTACCTCCATGCCACTGCTGGTTTTGAGCATCAGACCCTGCTGCGTGTCATTCAGGGCGCTGCCGATCAGGTGGCGGCCATCCCGAGTCAGCACTTGCAGGGTTTGGCCTGGTCCGGGTGTTTGCAGAGTCAAGGCCAGATTTTTTGTCCCGATCGGGATCAGACCCAGGCTGGTGAAGCCTTGGCTGGCTTCAATGGTGACGCTGGGCAGGGTGGCAATTTGGGGTGCTTTGGCCAACGCGAGGTCGCCACGCAATTGTGTGGGCCCCGAAAACTGCTGCGGCGTGTAAGCCACTCGGGCTTGTGCAGAACCGCTGTTGAGGGGGTTATCAATGACCCTGAACTGTCCCGCAGCGGCTACTCGGTTGGCGTCTTGAACCACCAGGTTCATGCCCGAGGCTTGGCCGGATTTTTCTGTGGCAAAGCCAAACAGGTCTCCGCCGAGTTGGCCTTCGGCGTCAACCCCATCCCGGTGGACCAAGTTGACTTCGCGCACCATCGCGGTGGCCAAGTTGTCCAGAGAGTCGCTGGCCGGGTTGAGCACTTGGTCGCGAAAACTCATCACCCCGCCAATTTTGCCGCTGGCAATGCCGGGCATGGTTTCGGGCTTGCCATAGGCGTCAATGACAAATTCGAGTCGGCCTGTTTCGATGTTCGATTGCAGAACGTTGATTTCGCGCGAGATGTTTTGGTTGACCAAAATGCCCTGGTCCAGGGTGTCGCCCACGCTGACGATGACGGCGCCGTTGGTCTCAAAACGGGTCTTGATGGCCACCAGGCTCGACAACTCTCGCAACAGCAAGTCGCGCTGGTCCAGCAACTCGGAGGGCTGGCTGGCCTCTGAGCTGTTTTTGGACAGTTGTTTGTTCATCTGGGCCAGCTGCGCAGTCAAGGCATTGATTTGGCCCACGTCGGTCTCTACCGATTGGCGGGTTTCTTTGTCCAGCAGGTCGAACTGACCGGCCAGTTGGCGGAATCGGGCGGCCAGGCCATCGGCGTCGCGCAAAAAGATGCTGCGCGAGACGACTGAGGCCGGGTCGGTGGCCAGATCGCGTGCAGATTCAAAAAACAGGTTCATGGCCGTGGTCAGGCCAATGCTCTCGTCGCCCATCACGTCGATCAGGCGGTTCACATAAGAGAGAAGGGGTTTTTGGCTTTCCAGATCGCTGTTGCTGTTGCGCAAATTCGATTCAACAAAAGCATCGTATTGGCGTTGCACTCTGTCAAAACGAGCGCCTGTGCCCAAATAGCTGTTACCGATTTGGCGTGGCTGGTTGGCCGTGAGCGAAACATCTTGGCGGGTGTAGCCATCGGTGTTGACGTTGGCGATGTTGTTGGACACCGTGGCCAAGGCCCGCTGGTAGGCCGTGACACCCGAGCTGCCAATGCTGAGCAAGTCACTCATGGCTGACCTTTGAGCTTAAAGCCGTTAGGGCGTTCAAGCTGGTAGGCCTCAATGGCCGCGGGCTTGAGCGACATCGGGTGGCGTGTTGGGTTGAGCGGGAGGTGTGGCGCCACTGTCGGCTGGCGCATCTGCAGGGCGTCTTGTGTGCTGAGCGCCTGGGCTTGGTGCATTTGGCGCTCGAGCATGTCGGCCATGCCCATGCCACCCCGTTTGGCCATGCTGAGGGACACTTCTTTGTCCATCAGGTCTTGGTACATCTCCATGTTGCCGCCATCGACCAAATCGCTTTTTTCGATGGATTCGCGCATGGTTTTCATCATCTGCTGGATGAAATAAGCCTCGAACTGTTCAGCCGTCTTGCGGATGGCTTTGCTCGGATCGCGTGCGGCATCACCCTTCAACTGTGCCAAGGCACTGAAGTCCAGATAGGTGCTGGAGTTGGTGGAGGTGATGTCGTTCATGGTCTTGGCTCAAGGGCGATCAGATGATGATCAGTTCGGCCCGCAGGCTGCCTGTGCTTTTGAGGGCTTCGAGGATCGCGATCAGGGCAGAAGGGGTAGCCCCCACTTGGTTGACGGCGTCGACCACCTGACGCAAATCCACGCCGGGCTGGAACAAGAACATCGGGTTCTTGGGCTCGGTCACCGCAATGTTGGCGTTTTGAACGGCCGCTGTTTGGCCCTGGCTGAGGGGGTTGGGCTGTGAGACTTCGTTGGTGGCGGCAATGGCCACCGAGATGGTGCCGTGGGCGACGGCTGAGGCGGTGACCCGCACATTGCGGCTGATCACGACTGTGCCGGTGCGGGAGTTGACCACCACGCGGGCAGGCGGCTCGCCGGGCACCACATCAAGGTTTTCGACCATGCTCATGAAGGCCACGCGTTGTGACACATTGGTCGGTGCCCGAATGGCCAGTGACATGCCGTCGATGGCTCGCGCTGTGGCGTCACCAAAGTTTTTGTTGATGGCGTTGACGATGGCCGTGGTGGTGGTGAAGTCGGCCTCTCGCACATTCATGACCACGTATTCAGAGGTCTCGAAGGGGTTGTCGACGATGCGCTCGACAGTGCCACCGTTAGGAATACGACCTGAGGTGGGCACGCCGATGCTGACTTTCGAGCCTGCTGCACTGCTGTCGATGTCGGTGGTGTTCAGGGCACCCTGGGCCATGCCATAGACCTCTCCGTCCACACCCCGCAGGCTGGTCATCAGCAAGTTGCCCCCGCGCAGGCTGGTGGCGCGACCAATGGCCGACACGTTGATGTCGATTTTTTGGCCGGGTTTGGCAAAGCCAGGCAATTCGGCGGTGATCATGACGGCGGCGGCGTTTCGAATGTCCAGACGGCCACTGGTGCCGCCTTGCTCAAAGTCCGACAAGGGGCCGTCGATGTTGACGCCCAATCGGCTGAGCATGGATTTCATGCTTTGGGTGGTGAAGGACACGGTGGCGCCATCGCCCGTGCCTTGCAAGCCCACCACCAAGCCGTATCCGATCAGTTGGTTGCTGCGGCCTGCGGCCACAGAGGCCAAGTCTTTGACGCGGTCAGCCCAGGCGGAGCCACACAGGCTCAGCAACATCAAAAATGAAAAAAGGCGGGATGTCATGTTGTGTGCTTTGAAACTTAAAACGGCCACAGTTTGAGCAAGGCGCTGGTGCCCCAGCCGACTTTGGAGGCGTTGGCCATGTCGCCCGTGCCACGGTAAGAAATTTGTGCATTGGCCAGACGGCGCGACTGGACCATGTTGTTGGGCGAGACATCGTTGGGGCGCAAGATGCCGCTGACTTGGATGATTTCGGAGCCTTCGGTCAAAGCGAGTTGTTTTTCGCCGCGCACCATCAGGTTGCCATTGGCCAGCACTTCGACCACCGTGACCGAGACCGCGCCGTTCAGGGTGGCCAGTTGGTTGGCTTCTCCCAAGCCGATGCTGTCGATTTTGGCCGAGTTGAGGTTCAGACCGTCCAGTGCCCCAGTGCCGTTGGAGCCCAAAACTTTCTCAGGGATGCGCAGGACCTTGGATGTCAAGCCACCGGGGATCATGTCGTTGGAAGATTCGCGGGTGACGTTGCCGCGCTGCTGGCGGTTGGCTTGCGTGGATTCGTTGAGCAGGACGGTGATCAGGTCACCCACACGGTAATTGCGGCTGCGGCCAAAAAAATTGTCGTTTTGGCGGTTGTTGTAAATGGAACCGGTGGTTTCGCGGGGGCGTTCGGCCACGACGGGCAAAACTGGGGCAAATTCTGGCGAGTGCTTCAGCGCGACGGGGGCTGTGGCGCAAGCGCTCAAGCCCAACACCATGCTGACCATGAGCAGCCGTAGAAGGGGGTGAATCGGTGTGTGGGTCATGATCAAGCTCACATGTTGTTGTTCAAGAAGCGCAGCATGCCGTCTACGGCCGAGATGGCTTTGGAGTTGATCTCGTAGGCGCGTTGGGTCTCGATCATGTTGACCATTTCCTCCACCACGTTGACGTTGGAAGCCTCCAGTGCCCCTTGCATCAACTGGCCTGCACCCTCGAGGCCTGGCTGGCCAACCACCGGTGCGCCACTGGCTGCGGTTTGTTTGAGCAGGTTTTGGCCGATGGACTGCAGGCCTGCAGGGTTAGGAAAGCGTGCGATCTGGATTTGTCCGATCACCTCGGCACCGCCACCGGCCGCGGTCTCTACCGACACCGTACCGTCTTGGCCAATCGAAATGCTGGCCACGTTGGCGGGAATGGTGATGCCCGGCTGCAGCAGCGAGCCGTTGGCCGTGACCAATTGACCTGTGGCAGAAAGCTTGAAGCTGCCATCACGGGTGTAGGCGATGGTGCCGTCGGTCTGGGTGATTTGAAAAAATCCTGCGCCTTGTACCGCCATGTCGAGCGCATTCTTGGTGCTCACCATGCTGCCCTGGGTGTGGGTTTTTTCGGTGGACACGATGCGCACACCGGTACCCAGCATCAGGCCCGTGGGCACTTGGGTTTCGGCGCCGGCTTGTGAGCCGGGCTGGCGCAGGTTTTGGTACAGCATGTCTTCGAAGCTGGCCCGGTCGCGCTTGAAGCCCGTGGTGTTCACGTTGGCCAAGTTGTTGGAGATCACCGACATGCGCGTTTGTTGCGCGTCCAGGCCGGTTTTGGCAATCCACATTGAGGCATCCATGGGGAGGTTCCTGTCTTATTGAGGCTTAAGCGGGTTTCATCATGGAGGAGCCGGACTCGTCGAGCGACTTGGTTTCCTTGATGATCTTGATTTGGGTTTCGAAACTGCGCGCTTGGTCCATCAAGCGCGTCATGGCTTCAATGGCGCTGACGTTGCTGCTTTCCAGGGCTTGGGGAATGACCCTGAGCTCCAGACCGCTGACCTCGATGTCGGTGCCATCGGACTTGTCCGCGATCTTGAACAAGCCGTCTTGACGACGCGCCAAACTGACGCCCGAGGCGTCGCGCAAGCGCAATCGATCGATCAGCACATCGGCGGCTGCACCTTCTTGGGCGGGGTTGCGGGCGAAAACACCGCCATCTATGTTCACGTGGACCATCAGGCCTGGTGGGATGGTGATGGGGCCGTTGTCGCCCAAAACCAAATGGCCTGAGCCGTTTTCAAGTTGGCCTTGCATGTTGACCTTGAGGTCGCCACGGCGTGTGAAAGCCAAAACGCCATCGGGGCTTTGCACCGTCAGCACTGCGGCATCGGTCATCGCGATGTCCATGGGGCGACCGGTGGCCATCACCGGACCTGCGTCCATGCGGATCAGGTCTCGGGAAATGGTTTGGGCTTGGTATCGGGTGTCAAAGCCCGGACCTTGAACTTTGACCGACTGCAAGGCCACGTCGTAGCTGCTTTTGAAGCCCACAGTAGAGACGTTGGCCAGGTCGTTGACCAGCACCTGGCGTGCAAGCGCATGCTCTTTGATGGTGGCGTTCGAGGTGAAAACAAGGCGGTCCATGGCGTGTGTGTCTTGCGTTGACTTGTAGGGGTTTCAGTGCATCAAGAACGGATGTTGATGATGGCGCTGGTCATGGTGGAGCTGGTTTCGATGGCCTTGGCGTTGGCCTGGAAGTTCCGCTGAGCAGTGATCAGGTCCACCAGCTCTTGCGTCAAGTCCACGTTGGCGCGCTCGGTGGCACCGGCACGGATCGAGCCGAAACCGGCAGAACCGGCTTCGCCGATTTTGGCTATGCCCGATGTGGCAGAGGCCAAGTAGCTGGCATCACCCACCTGACGCAGACCGGAGGGGCTGGAGAAATTGGCCAGCACGATCTTGCCCAATGAAACCTGGGAGCCGTTGGAGTAAGTGGCATTGACCAGACCGTCCACGCCGATGTTCAGACCCATCAACTCGCCCTCGGGCGCACCGTCTTGCGACTGCGACAACACCGCGAATGCGCTGGAGTATTGGGTGGACTTGGTGAAGTCGATTGACATCGTGAGGGCACCCTTACCGCCTGCCAGGAAGGCGGTTTCAAAGGGCATGCCGGTCAGAGGTGAGATGGGTTTACCGGTCAGGTCAAAGCTCAGTTCGCCGCGGTCCAGGTACACAGGCCACCATTCGGTTTGGGTGGAGAGGCCAGAAGCATCTTCGGTTTGAACGCCGTTTTTGACAAACTGCAATGCGCCGTTTTCGGTGAACTGGGTCAGTTTTTTCCACTCGCTGGTAGAGCCAAATTGCATTTCGGTGTTGGCCAATCCCCAGTCTGCAGAGCCAGTGACTTGGATGGCAGAGTTCTCACCGGCGGTGCCGGTGGTGAAGACAAACTGTTTGGCCTTGGGGTCGAAACTGACCGTTACACCAGAGACTTTGCGGCCAGTGGCGGGGTCTGTTTTGCCGTTGATATTGTCTTGCAGGGCCTTGGCAAAGCTCTCAATGTTGGTGTAAGTGGTGGGGAAGGGCAGTTCCACTTTGAAAGCATAGCCATCGACCGAAACAAAAAAGTCCTTGTTGGCCGATGAGGTGCTGATGCTCTTGGTGGTGTTGATGGTCATGGTCTCGCCGCGCAGAACAGCCGATTCGCTGGGTTTGCCGCGTAATGCTTCATTGGCCGATGCATCGACCTTGAGACCAGTTCCGGTCAAGCCCATGACTCGTTGGGCGTTGTTGTCTGTGGTGACGACTTCAATGCTGGAACTGTCACCCGTGGTGCCAGAGGCGATGGAGAACCTGGCAGTATCAGGGTCAAAAGACACGGTGATACCGAAGCGTGCATTTTTGCGGAACTCGTTCACGTCGGTGGTGGCTGTGTTGTCCGGAGTGTCGGCCAAAGCGCCCAGCGTGTTGTTGATGGCGATTTCAACGTTACGGGCCAGTACCTCAGGATCTTGGTCGCCGGCTTTCATGGTGTATGTGATGGTTTGCGCGGTCGCGGCGTCATCCACTTTGATGTTGAAACTCAAGTTGCCACTCACGGCGTTGACCAACGAGCCGTTGGCAAAACCGGCCGTTGTCAGTGCGGTTCCAATCGCCGTGGCCGGAGTGGATCGGCGAACGTCAGTGAGTTGGTCCAGAGAATACATTTCGGTGGTGCCGGAGCTGGGGACCACGCGGGAATCGCTCTTGGGCAGCACATCGCCATATTTGTTGACAAACAAGGCACCACCCACCTTGTCGGTGGCTTGCTGGAGAGCCGGCTTGACCTGGGTGTCGCCCACAAAAAAGTAGGTCTGCCACTTGGAGCTGGGCGGCGTTTGGTCCTGGCTGGCGTTTTGGGTTTTGGCGTAGTACACCGTGGCCAAGTAGCCGTTACCGCCGCTGTCGTACACCGTCAAGGCGGTGCTTTTGTTGTAGGTGCTGGGGTTGCTGCGGTCAAAGTCGGCCGTGATCACGGCCGAGTCGGCTGGCAAGTTCAGGCCCAGCTGGATTTGGGTGGTTTCGACCGCTTCGCCAGAGGTCTTGGGGGGGATGGTCAGGGCGTTCAGGTCGGTCAAATCGGCTTTGCCGGACGAGTCCACCGAGGCGGCCATCAGGCGTTGGCCGGTGGAGTTGACCACGTTGTTTTGGTCGTTCAAGGTGAACGAGCCGTTGCGGGTGTAAATGTCTTGCAGGCCATCAGGCGTTTTGAGTGGGAAAAAACCGTCACCCGTGATGGCCAGGTCGAGCGAGTTGCCCGATGTCGAGATGTTGCCCTGGCTGAATTCCTGGCTCACCTGCTTGAGTGAAACGCCCTGGCCAATGTTGCTGGAGGACTTTTGCAGGGGTGATGTCGAGAAGATGTCACCAAAGTCGGCGCGTGAGCGTTTGAAGCCCGAGGTGCCCACGTTGGCGATGTTATTGGATGTGACGGCCAACTGGGCGGTGGCTGAGTTCAGTCCGGTGAGCGAGGTATAGAACGACATGCTGGAAGGCTCCTGTGATGCGTTGTGTCAGATAAATGGGTAAGTGCGGGGCTGCAGTCGAGGGCGGGCGGTCAGATGCCCACCCGTTTGACGTCGGTGAGCAGCACGGTCTTGCCGCCGTCAACTTCGACACTCACACTGCCGTCTGCCGGGTTGGTGGCGATGGCGCGAACGGTGGAGAAGGTGTTGACGGGAACTTTGCTGGTTTGGCCATTGACCACGGCTGTGGCGCTCAGGCGGTACAGGCCGGGTGGGGCAGGTTTGTTGGCGGCGTCTTTGCCATCCCAAACAATGGCCATGCTGCCTGGCATTTGGGGCCCGGCGATCAGTTCTCGCACCAAGCGGCCTTGCGCATCAAAGACGCTGACCTGAACACCGCTGGCACCCGTGGGCAGGTCGATGTTGCCAGTGATGTCGCCACCTGTGTTGAGCTGCGTTGGCGTATCGGTGACCGACACTTTTTTGCCGATCAAGGCGGCACTGCCCAGCATGCGCTCGCCCGACATAGACGTCACGAATTTGTCCAGCGAGCCCTGCATGTTGGTCAGGGCTTCCAGTTGAGAGAATTGGGCCAGTTGGGCGACAAAAGCCTCGTTCTTGACAGGCTCCAGAGGGTTTTGGTTTTGCAGTTGGGCCGTGAAGAGGGTCAGGAATTCCTGTTTGCCCATTTCTTCCTTGGTTTTTTTGGCGGCCTCTTTGACGTCCTCGTAGCGAGAGACGTTCTTGAGCAGGCTGGAGGAAGTGACGGTTTCGGCCATGAGGTACTTTCGGATCAGGCTTTGGAGATGTCCAGCGTGCGCATCATGAGTTGACGTGCCGTGTTGATGACTTCCACGTTGTTTTGGTAAGAGCGGGCAGCCGCCATCATTTCGACCATCTCGGAGACTTCGCTCACGTTCGATTGGTAGACATAGCCTTCTTCGTCTGCCAAGGGGTTTTTAGGGTCAGACACGCGGCGCGGTGGGGCGGTGTCGTCCGCCATGCGGTCGACCTTCACGCCGCCTTGGTATGCAGCGCCTTTGTGCGTCATCTCCTCGCTCATCAAGGCTTTGAACACGGGACGTTTGGCCCGGAATGCATCTTTTTCGGTGGTGGAGACGGTGCCGGCATTGGCCAGGTTGGACGCGGTCGAGTTCATGCGCGTCAACTGCGCGTTGAGGGCGGTGCCGGCGATGCCAAAAATTTTGTCCATGCTCATGATCAATCGCCTCTCAATGCTTTGCGCAGACCGCTGACCCGGCTTTCCAAAAAGTTCAGGGTGGCTTGGTAATCGGCTGCGGCTTTACCGTATTGGGCTTGCTCCACACTCATTTCCACGGTGTTGCCGTCAAACGAGTTGTTGAAGGGGGTTCTGAAGCGCATGCCATCGGCGTCCAGACCTTGCCCCTGCGAAAAGTGGCCTTGGTCGGTGGACTTCATGGCGTTGTCTTGTTGCGTCGCGGACATGACGGCTTTGAAATCGATGTCACGCGCTTTGTACTGAGGGGTGTCGGCATTGGCAATGTTTTGAGCCAGCACCTCGAGTCGTCGGCTTTTGACGCTCAATGCACGTTCGTGCACGCCGAGTGCGTTGTTCAATAAGTTCATACCGACTCCTGTGCTGGTGACTGGGTTGAGGGGTACCGTGCCGTCAATCTTTTGACGTCAAGCCCTCAAGAAAGGCTTGGTTCAGTCGATATACGCAAAAGTTGTGCCAACCGATTTGTGGCGATTTGCAGGCTTCGCCATTGGAGCCGTTCATGAAAAGCGGCCATCTTTCGCCCTGCTTGCCGCTGGGCGGCAAAGCATTGCCGCCCTTCAGCGCTGGGCGCTGGGCTGGGTTTGCGCCACTTCGTCATAAAGGCGCGCCAAATGGACTTTGTGAGGGGCAGGCGTGTGGGGCCCTTGGGTCAACTGGGGCATCGGGCCCAGCAGGTTTTGAGTCAGCTGGTGCAGGCCAGACAAGATGGAGTTGCGCGTGATGGGGTTGCGCGTGTCTTGGCCGGTGTGCAGGTAGCGCGCCTGAGGCCCCGCAATCGCCAGGGGGGCGTCAGGCCGGGTCTCTTGCCGAGCGGCGGGGGTCAAAACTGTCAAGTACAGGTCATCGAGGCCAATGGGTGGGCCTTTGACGCGCAGGCCGGCTTGGCCAAAGTAGCGGTCGACCAGATCAAGCTGTTGCAGCAAGCCCATGCCCAATATGGCGCGCGGGTTGTCTTTGAAGCCGACCGATGCGGCCCCTCGGTTGGGGCCATCGCAAAATTGGATGATGCCGTGGCAGTTGCCGTTGCTCGCTTGCGGGTTCATGCCGCCGCTTTCCATCAGGGTCAGGCGTGCAAAGTCATCGGGCTGGAAGTTGTAGCGATCGGCCAGTGCCAATATTTTGCTTTTGACCGCAGGCACCTCGCTGGCCTGAACGAAGCCTTTGTCGACTGCGCGGCTGAGGGTGCGGTCCAGCACTGGATGAGGTTCTGCGCCAGAGCTGTTGCTTGGCCATTGGGCGGGTCTGGCTGCCAGCGCGCTGGCAGCCATGCTGGCGCTGGGTGAGGGCTGGTTGAGTTGCCAGATTTGCTGGGCGACCCGAGTATTCAAGTCCAATGAACCCCTGGGCGCTTGCGCATGGAGGGTGCTTTTCAGGTCACGCAGGTGGATGTTTTGGCCTGCGAGAATCAGGTCGGGGTTGTCGATGCCGTTGCTCGCGGCCACTTGTTGCGCCAGTCGCAGGGCTTGCGCATCGGACAAGGGCTGTGGGCCAGCTTTGTAGTGGGTTTTGACCAAACCGATCAAGGTGTCGCCTTCTTGCGCCTGCACCGTGGTGTGCTGGGTGGCCTGCGCCATGGCATGTTGAAAACCTCCCGTTTTGCCCGATGTCGGGCCAGCGCCGATCCCAATGGGGTCGGAGACGGTCAAAGGGGCCAAGCTGGACAAAGGGGTGATGAAGGTGCTCATGGCGGTGGGGCGGTGGCAAATTTTGGGGCTGTTTTTTGACCTGGTCTCTTTTTTGCTTGGTGTGTAGACATCATGAACACTGTCAAAACTTCCACACTTGAGTGCTCCACTATGCAAATGCTGTGCCGACTCTCTACAGTCAGTTCGGGCAGAGGTTTGCGTTCATGGATCGGGTGTTGGCTGGGCATGCTGTCGCTGTCATTGCTGGCGGCGTCTCCCGGGCCTTCGCCCCAAGCGGTTTTGCAAAAGTCCGTGGTGGAATGGGTGGTCAAAGAACAGGCGGTTTCGCCCGATGCGGTGATCTTGGCGCCTCTTGACCCGCGCATGCAGGTCAAGGCCTGCGACAAACCACTGGCGATGGATTTGCCTTTTGGCAGTTATGAAAAGTTGCGTGTGCGCTGTTCCCAGCCCACTTGGCAGATTTATGTGCGGGTGTCGGTGCAAGCTCGGAATGCGAGCAAAGGGCCGTCGCCTGGCCCCTCGACCCCGACAGTTTCTGCCTCAGGGGCAGAGACAAAAGCCTCGGCAGTGCCAGAAAAACGCCAGGTTTTGGTGGCCAGCATGCCTTTGTACAAAGGACAGTTTTTGAACGAGTCTCATGTTCGGCTGGCTGAGGTCGAATCCAAAGGATTGAATGGACAGGTCTTGGAGAGTGTGGCCCAGGTCATGCATGCAGAATTGATCCGCGATGTTCGAGCAGATGCGCCACTGCGCAGTCAGGACATTCGCCCCATGGTGTTGGTCAAAAGGGGTCAAATGGTTTTGATCTCGGTGGGTCAAGCCCAGGGTTTTCAAATATCCGCCCGGGTTGAGGCTTTGCAAGATGGACGCTTTGGTGACCAAATCAAGCTAAAAAACAAAGAATCTGGCCGCATTTTGACGGGTCAGGTCAAAGGGCCTAATTTGGTGGAAGGTCTTTGAGCCATGCGCGTTCAGGCCAAATTCATTTATTTTTATTTTGGGGCTCAAGTTTTAGAATCTGTTGTCGATTCAATCTCCGAGCGAGGCCTCAGCTCTTTACCCAGAGGCCAGAAAAGAGAATCACCATGACCGATCCCATATCCAGTTTCCGCCGGATTGCCCAAATGGACACGCCCAGTCGCCCTGCGGCGGCCAAGGTGTCTGAGCGCGCAACGGACTCGTCTTCGGAAACGGCTGTCAAACCAGCACCCATGCGAACGGACGAAGTCCAGCTGAGCGAAGTGGCTCAAAAGGCCATGCAAGAACCCCAATTCGATCGTGCCAAGGTCGAGTCGATCAAATCCGCCATCCAACAAGGCTTGTATCCGGTCGATTCCCGACGCATCGCTGAGAATTTTGTGGCCATCGAAAAGATGATCAAAGGTTGATACCTTGGTGCCCCTGATGAACGATTCCCTCAACGCCACCCGCGACGCTTCATGGTCGAAGGCATCGGTCGATGCCGCCCAAGAGGATGCGTCTCGCCTAGGGGCTTTGTTGCAATTGGAGTTTGAGGCCCTGAAATCACGTGATTTGCCGGCTTTTGAGGCTTTGCAACTGGAGCGGGGTGAAGTCTTGACCCGTTTGGCACAGGTGGCCGATGGGGTCAGTGCCCAAGTTCCGGTGCCCGCTTGGTGGAATGCTTTGTTGCCCGGTCTGACCCAGTGCAAACAAGACCATTTGCGCAACATTCAGTTGCTTCAGCGGCAGATGCAGGCGGTCAAGGGGGCTTTGCAGGCCTTGCAGGGTGAAACTGCGGTCTCTGTGGATTTGTATGACCGGATGGGTCAGGTGTCTCGCCGTCACGGTGTTGGGGCTTACCTGGCGGCTTGATTCTCTGGATCTGATTTGTTGCGTGTTGGGCCTCCGATGTGAGGCCTTTTTTGTTTGTGGGCCGGACTGAAACACGGAGCGGCATCAGTTGTTTTGCTTTTCATCGCCTGGACGCATGCCTTTGAGCCAATAAACCCAAGACAAGATGACAGCCACCGCAGTGAAAAGCTCCGGTGGGATTTCTTTGTCGATGTCGATGCGGCTCAGGAGGGCCAGCAACTGGGGGTCTTCGGCCACGTAGACCCCGTGCCTTTGGGCTTCTTCGATGATTTTTTGTGCCAGTTCTGCGTCGCCCTTGGCGGTGACCACGGGGGTGGTGTTTTTGCCGTATTCAAGCGCAATGGCTTCTTTGATGGCGTGTCTCATGTCTGGATGTCCACCAGGCTGCCCTGTTGTGGCGCTTGCCAGGGAATGGGCTCTGACGGGCCTGGCCCGTGGACGATGAGCAGACGGGTCATGTGCAGCCCGGCACTGTCAAGTTCGTACTCCAGGTTGACCGTCTGTTCTTTGGCCCTTTTGACCACGTCTTCACGCAAGGCCCACATGATCATGTCGACATCGGTGTCGTTGCTGATGCGGGTTTGAAGCCAAACCTCGCCCAAGTCCCGGTTGCGGGTGTGCAGATGGATGATGAAGGGGGCTTTTTCTTCGCCGGGTTGACGGCGTTGTCGCACAAACCGCATCACGACGGGTTCAGCGTCGACAAAGGGCAGCATCATGGAGAACATCACCTCGCGGCCCATCAAAGACTCGGCCGCTGTCAGTTGCCTCGATTCGATGTCATCGATCGCGTCTTGTACGCTGCTGGCCTCTTGCGCGTCCATGCTTTGCAACAAGAGCAAGAGTTGGCGCAGGGAGGTTTTGAGGTCGACCGGAACCTCGCTTTGGCCTTTGGACAGCAAGTTCTCGTTGAACCATCCGCTGCGCGACATCCACTGGCTGAGTTTTTCCGGACTCAGGTACGCCATGCTGGGCCGAGACCTTTGCCAGTTTTGCAAGTTCACGAACTCGGGGTTGGCTGGGTTAAGGCTTCGCAACAAACTGTCGAAGCCCCCGGGCCGCAAAAGCATGGCCAGGGCGTTCATGTCCGGTGGCCTGAAAAGAAGTTGCTGCAGGCGACTGGGCAGTTGTGCAGGCGCAAGAGGGTTGCCTGCCAATGGAGCGGCTTGTGCTTGCAAAGGCCGCAACAAGATGGAGCCATCGCTTTGCAATTGAACGCGAAACAAGGCGGTGTCGCCAGCCGCCAAGCGCAAGCCGGCAGGCAGTTCTTTGGGCAGGTCGATGTGCTTGCCGAGAAAAGCCGAGTCTTGCAGATTCAGGCGAATGCGTTCCGGCCGGGACTCCACCATGGCTTGGATGACTTGGCCATCTTTCAGGCCCAAATCGGCGGCCGTGCGCTCGACCACCAAGGGGAGCTTTCCATCCAGGTAAATGGTCGGAATTTTGGGGGTGAGGTGAGCGGTTTCAGCCCCGGTGATCATGGCAATGCCCGTCGCGTCTTTATGGAAAGCGCACCCAGTGGCGTTTGGACTGATGTGGCGCTTGCTCGGCTGTGGGGGTGGCTTCGACCACTTGAAACAAAGCCACCGTTTCGGGGTACTGGCTCATCAGCATGAAGCGCAATTCATCGGTTGTGGGGACCTGCAAGATGGTGCCGGTACGCATGGCATGGGCGGCCCCTTTGGGGAAAACCTGCAGGTTCACGCTGACAAAGGCTTGGCGCAAAAAATCAGGGTGCAGAGGCAGGCCGGGAAGGGCCCGCCGCACGGCCCGGTCCAGGGTCTCACCCCGCATCACCGTGATGGTTCGGCGTTGGCTGCGGTTGGCGGCGTTGGCCGCATCCGTGGGTGCGGCTTGCTGGCTAGGGTCGCCAGAGCCGAGCAAAACGCGCAAGGCTGCGGTGGAGGGGTCTGCGGTCCATCCGACTTGGGCATACAGCACCAGGACCATGGGGACCGCCACGGCCTTCAGAAAACGGCTGAAGTGAAAGCTATTGGTTTGGGCCATGTGCATGCCTTGGTGTGATGTGGGTGCGTGTCAAAGGGGCAGGGCAAGCCATGCGCCTTGCTGCGGCAGACGCGGACCGGCCAGTTGCAGCAGTTCGGAGCGGTGATTCCCCACTTTGACCACTTGAGCCAGCGCCAAGTGCTGGGCAACGCCTGCTTCGAGCATTCGGCTGGGGATGTGGACTGGGTCGATCAGCAAGACCCTGTCGCCTGGTCGCAAGCCACTGCCTGCGCCTGCCTGGAGCTGAAAACTCTCGGTGCCTTCGCGGACCACCTGAAACTGGACGGGTTCGCATTCGGTGCGCTTTTCCAGTTGGGTGACCCATTGGTGCACTTGGGCTTTGATTTCAGTTTGCAACTGCTGCTGCCAAAGGCTGGGGCGGTTGGCCATCAGGCTGGGGTCGATGGTGAAGGTGTGCTCTGCCTGCCAAAGCGCTTGCGTTTGTCCGCCTGGTACTGTGCTTTGACCCAAGCTGAGGGTCAGTGTCCAGCGCCAAGGGGCGAGTTTGTCCGGTTGGCTGATGCGTTGAGCCCAGGTGCTGGGAATGGTTGACCCATGAGGTTTGAGTGACAGATCTGCGGCCCATGCGCTGCGGGCTTCTTCGCTGGCGCTCAAGGCCCTGAAATAGCTGTTGGATACCGGCACAGAGGCCGATTGCACACGCCACCTTTGGGACTGCTGCATGCTTTGATGCCATGCCTGGTTGGCCATGTTCAACAACATTTGGCTGGCAAAAAGTTGTGGCCCACTGAAACCTTCTGCCATGTGTGTTCGGGCCATCAAAGGCAATCGCCAGGTTCGCGGCGCTGGGCTGCAGGTTTTGTCTGCCTTGTTGGAGCGGTAACCCCATGGCAAAACATCTGCGGTGATCTGGGCGGGCGACTCGTCCTGGGGCAAATAGGACAGAACGCGGACGCCACTGACTTTGGCCTCGGAGTGGAAATGGGCCGATTCGTGCAAGGCGCCTTTTTCATCGACCCATGCGGTGCTGATCACTCGGGTGGGCCGCTCGATGGTGGCATTCAGGATGGCTTGGCGAATGGCGGTCAAATGCGCCTCGTGCTCGTTCACCGGTTTGGCTGCGTTGGCGGTGCTGGCGCTGGCTTGCGCCGTGATGGCAGCGCGAACAGCCGGGGCTGACATGGCCCTGGACGCCAATTCGGTGGGGCTCAGGTTTTGCGCCCAAACGGGCAAACTCAACAGGCTGAAAAATCCCAGCAACACGGTGGGCAAGACGCGCAGACCAGCGCGCACGTCAGACCCTGAAAAGGGCTTGTGTGTCAGCGCTCGGCTTTGTGGGTGCGTTTGCTTGATCATGGAGAGTGCCTGCAGACCTGGGGGTCAAATCATTTTCAACGGCGTTTGGCGGCCAATTGCCCCAAATACAAAGTACGCAGGTCACGCACGACGTGCTGGTCCAATGACAAAGTTGTTTCGTAGGTGTCATCGCCTACTGGGGTGATGCTGACCAGCACTGCGCCATAGACCACGCCCTCGACTTTGGCTCTGAAGGTGTCACTCATGATGGTCATGTCAGCCACCGTGGTGGTGGCATCCAACTGTTGGCCATAGACCTGCTCGGTCAAAGAGCGGTAGGCGTCAAGCTTGGATGCCCGGATGGCGAGCAAACGTTGCTGTGCGGGATTTTTGTGGTTTTGAATGCTCACCACGGCGTAACCCGTGGCCACCAGCGTCTCTCGTTTTTCAACCAAAGGCGTGATCATGGACGCGGGAGCAGATGGGGGTGGGGGTGGGGGCGGGGTAGTGTCTTGTCCAACAAGTTTTAAGGGAACAGAAACGCAGCCCGTCAGCATCCACGATGTCAGCAAGGCTGCGGTCAATGTTTTTGTGGTGGTCATTTCAAATCTCCGGAAGCTGATGACAACGCAGGAAAATTGCTGCGCATCTGATGTGTACGCCTCTTGTATCGTCAGCTGGGCCAACGACTTGAGATGGCCCCCTTAAAAATGAGCTGCACGGCTTGTTGTAAGCGTTCTAAATGCTTCATTTGAAGTGGTGTATTTTTTTCACAAAAAATTGATTTAATTCAATAAAATTGATATTATCAAAAAAGATATCTATTTTTTAATTTTAGCATTTTTGAAATTTGTGCACCTTCGGGTTCCTTTTCTTGAGTGTTCATCCCGATGATTCGATCCACAGCCCACGTTTTCAATTTGTGAAGCAGATGAAAGTCAGTGCCAAAACCCAAATCATTGGTCACAGTCAAGCCACCCAATTTTTGCGTGACTTGATCAAAACTTTGGCAGCTTCTTCATCGACAGCCTTGGTGACCGGAGAGAGCGGCACGGGCAAAGAGTTGGTGGCTCAGGCTTTGCATGCCCAAGGCCCCCGAGCCGCCAGTCCTTTTGTTCCGATCAACTGTGGTGCCATTCCGCGGGAATTGATTGAGAGCGAGTTGTTCGGCCACCGAAAGGGCACTTTCACGGGCGCTGTGTCTGATCGTTTGGGCAGGTTTGAGTTGGCCCATGGCGGCACCTTGTTTTTGGATGAGATTGGTGACTTGCCCATGGACATGCAAGTCAAGCTTTTGCGTGTTTTGCAAGAGCGTTGTATTTTGCCGGTGGGCGCCTCGCGTGAGGTCAGCATCGACGTGCGTGTGGTTGCGGCGACCCATAAAAATCTTGAAAACGAAGTGGCTGAGGGCCGTTTCAGGGAAGATCTTTATTACAGGATCAATGTCCTGCCCATCACCACCACGCCCTTGCGTGAACGCCCGGAGGACATTGCGGCTTTGTTGCAGTTCTATGCCGACAAACACGCATTGCCCGGTTCGCGTCCTCTTAAGTTCGCCCCGGACATGTTGCAGATGTTGCAGGCCTACGCTTGGCCGGGCAACGTGCGTGAGTTGTCCAACCTGGTGGACCGTTTTTCAACTTTGTTCCCATCGCAAGCCTTGCATGTGCAGACGGTACCCGCCTGCATGATGCCCTCGGGTTTGGCGGTACTCCAAGCTCAAAGCTTGGCGCAAATGCCGGTCAAGGCGCTTGAAAATCCAAGCGGTTTTCTGCAAGGTCCAGCGCTGGGTCCGCTGGTTGAGCGGGGGGACACCCCGGTGACTTTGCCCGATGTGGAGACCACCTCACCGGATGTGTCCTCTGGCCCTTGGAGCCAGACGGATCCTTTGGCGCATCTGTTCTCAGCCGATGAGGGGTCCGAATCTTTGGCCATGGCCCGGAGTTTGCCCGCAGCTTTGTCGGCTTCCAACGATGAAATGAATGAGGTGGAAGAGGTGATTTTGCTGGCGCAGGGGATTCAAACCTTGCCACCCGATGGCATTTCTTTGAAGCAGCATTTGATTGAAGTCGAGCGCAGTTTGATTGAACAAGCACTGACGCGAACTCAAGGCAATGTGTCACAAACCGCCAAGCTGCTCCAATTGCAAAGAACCACCTTGATCGAAAAGATCAACAAATACGATTTGCGCGGCGTCGGTTGAAGGCGTGCACCCCGTCAGGGTGCAGGCGTGCTGATCAAAACGGGGGTTTGGTCACCTGAGCGCATGTGCCTGTGATGAGTGTGACCACCTGGCCATCTGACAGGGTCAAGGTCTGGACAAAACGGCCTGTTTTACGGTCTATCACAAACTCTTCCCCGGAGATCATGACCCCAAAGCGCTGGAACATGGCGGGGCGTGTGACTTTGAGCCTTGTGCCCATGACCTGAAGCGTGCCTGAACGGCTCTCAGAAATGGCAATCTTGCCTTGGTACCACCCCGAGTTTTTCTCAAAGTCAATTTGCGCCATGGCAATGCGCGAGGGCTCTTTGTCGGTGATGCCCAATTTGAGTTGGCCATTCAGGTCCAGCTCCAACTCGCAGATCAAATCCATCACGCCTTTGTTGGCGCCCGGCGTCAATGTGCTCATTTTGCTCTCAGCGGACGGACCGCTGGGCTCGCCCATCAGATGGACCAAACCCCAAACACCGCCCATGGCCAAGGCGCCCACACTGGCTCCGATCGCGATGAATTTCAGCATGAACTAACCTTTCGCTTGAACTGCATGGCGTTCACTGTACCCCAATCGATGAGGAAAGAACTGGACGCAAGCCAACACCGGATCATTGATTGAGCACCGTGATGCTGACGCGGCGGTTTCGGGGATCGGCCGGGTTGCCAGGCACCTTGGGGTTGGTGTCGGCCACCCCCTCAATGCGCGAGAAACGGTTGGCGCTGATGCCTTGGCTTTGCATGAACTGACGCGTCGCATCGGCCCGCTCTGTTGACAAGGTCCAGTTGTTGCGCATGCTGTCAGGGGCAAACCCGAGGCTGTCGGTGTGGCCGCGAATCGCCAATTTGTTGGGCAAAGGTTTGAGCGATTTGGCGACCTCGGACATGAGCGCAGCCGCTTTGCCTCCCATGTCGGACGTGCCCGAGGCGAACATGGTGAAATCTGCTTTGTCGATGACTTCGATGCGCAGGCCATCTTTTTCGCGGGTGATGCTGACCTGGTCTTTGATGTTGTCAAACTGTTTGCTCTCGGACAATTTTTGCTTGATGTCCTTTTCCAACTTGTCGAAATTTTCTTTGTCTTGTTTTTGGCTGGGCGTGCCAGCGCCTTGTTGGCCCGGATCTTGGTTGGAGGGGCCGTCTTTGTTGTTTTCTTCTTTGGACGAACCAAAGCTCTCGGCTGGGCCGCCTTGCGCTTGCGGGGTCAGGCGCTCGAGCATGGCTGTTTGTTTGGCGGTGAATGGAAAGCCGTCGGTGTCGATGATGGACTTGCCGCCGAACAAACCGTTGGAGCCGGCCATTTCGCCAAACACGATTTGGCTGTGCGACGCAGGCCGGAAGTAGTCGGCCACGCTTTTGCGTTTGTCTTCGTTGCTGGCGCCCAGCAGCCACATCAACAAGAAAAAGGCCATCATGGCCGTCATCATGTCGGCCAGAGCAATTTTCCAGGCGCCGCCGTGTGCACCCGCATGGCCATCTTCGACGATGATTTTGCGGATGATGGGCCGCATGGCCTCCGATGCAGCCGCCGCTTCGGCAGCGGCGGCCGCTGCGGCGGCTTCGTCGACCTTGGCGTCGGCTGGGGGTTTTTCCTCGGCCATCAACTGCCTCGCATGCCGTCAAAGACTTCGGAGAAGCTGGGTTGACAGTGGTGTGCCAAACAGGCCCGGGCCGATTCGATGACCAAAGGCTGTGGGTGGCCCTTGAGGTTGCCCACGATCATTTCGCGAATCACATCGTAGGCTTGGGCGTCTTCGTTGATGATTTGTGTCAGGCGGCCAGAGAAGGGCTCGAACATGCCATAGGCCAAAAACACACCCATCAAGGTACCCACCAGCGCAGAACCAATCAAGGCGCCCAAAACTGGAGGCGGCTGGTCGATCGATCCCATGGTCTTCACCACACCCAACACGCAAGCCACAATACCCAATGCAGGCAAGCCGCCCGCAATACCGGCCAGCGCACCAGGCGCCAACAGGGCTTCGTGGTGGTGGACCTTGATGGCTTTTTTCATCAAATCGTCCAATGCGTCGGCATCCAAATTGCCTTGCGAGATGACCATCAAGCGCAGAGGGTCGCAAATCATTTGAACAATGGAGTGGTCTTTGGCCAGCTTGGGGAATTCGCCAAAAATTGGGCTGGCGTCTGGGTTTTCCACGTGGGATTCCAAAGCCACAATGCCCTCTTTTTTCATGACCCCTTGCAGTTTGCCGATCAACAGCATCAGGGCCAAATAATCGGCTTGGTGCCATTTGGGTCCCTTGATGCAGGTGCCGATACCGGCCATGGCGGCTTTGAAAACAGGAAAGCTGTTGGCCACCAGCGAGGCACCAATGGCCGAACCACCAATGATCAAAAACTCAAAAGGCGCAGCCTTGATGATGGGGGCCATCTTGCCGCCAGCAATCACATAGCCTCCAAAGACGGCTCCAAAAACAACGGCTAAACCGATAAAGAAAAACATGATGGCCCTTTTGTTTTAGACGATGCACCAAACACCGATGCACCAACCCAACGCCCATTGAAAGAAAAAATCCAGCAAATTACCCAACACCAAGACCGGAAGACCCAAGTAAAGTGACAACCAAGCCCAACCAGAGGGGGTCAGTCGGGACTTCGGAATGTCGTGTCCGTGGATGGCGTTATTGGCTTTGGAAATCATCGTGCTTCAAGGCGATTCGACACGTATAAATCGACAAAAGTCGAACGTTCTTGAGTTGATTTAAAAAATTTGCCTATTATGACAATATGAACATTGACTGGAAGTTTGCGTCTCCCGACATTTGGACCCCGTTCCACCATGAACATCGGGGCTCTTTGCAGCAGTCTTGGGCCTATGGCGAGGCCTTGATGTCTTTGGGGATCCGGGTCGAGCGCGCGGTGTTTTTGGATGAGGGACGCCTGGTGGGCATGGCCCAATTCATGTGCCGACGGTTTTTGGGTTATGTGTCCATGGCCTCTTGCACGCGTGGGCCGGTGTGGCATCCCGATGTGACACCGGCGCAGCGCGCACAGATTTACCAGTTGCTCAAGCGGTCCTTGCCATTGGCCCCTTTTCGGGTCATGCTGATCTCGCCTGATGAGACGGTTGCGCAGTTGGCCCCCGAGACCCTGAGAGGCTTCTCGCGTGTGATGACCGGCTATGCCACGGCCTACCTCGATCTGAGCTTGCCGCTGGAGGTGTTGAAGTCCAACTTGGACGGCAAGTGGCGTAACCGGCTCAACAAGGTTTTGACCCACGAAAAACTCCAGGTCCATGCGGTGCCGAGTTTGAAGCGTTGCACTTGGCTGCTGGGCAAAGAGGCCGACCAGCGGGAAGCGCGCCGATTCCATGGGCTGCCGACCAACTTCGTGCCCGCTTACATTGACCAATGCACCAGCCCCCAACAAGCCTTTGTGGTGGTGTATGCCGAACTGGGCAAAGAGTCTGTGGCGGGCATGCTTTTTTTGATCCATGGACAGGTGGCCAGTTACCATATGGGATGGGCCGACGACCAAGGCCGTGCTTTGAATGCGCACAATGCGCTGTTGTGGAAAGCCATGGCTTATCTCAAAGCTCAAGGCGTCAGCCGATTGGATTTGGGCGGTATCAATACCCATGACTTGCCCGGGATTTCGCGTTTTAAATTGGGCGCGGGGGGACATGTGGTGACCCTTGCTGGAACTTTTTTTTGAGATGGAACATGAACATGTTGGGCTTTTCAAAAAGATCACACATTCGAATGGCTTGGATGGCCTTGCTGACCTTGTCGGCTTTGGGACCACAGGTGGCCATGGCCTGGACGCGGATTGGTGAAACCCCCGAGGTGGCTCTTTTTGTCAACCGCAACAGCATCGAAAAAGCCGACCGAATTCGCAAAGTGTGGGAGATGCAAGATCTGAAAACGGCAGATCCTGATGGGGTCAGATCTCGTCGCTACCTGAACGAATACGACTGTGAATACAAAATGCACCGCGTGGGTCAAATGACCAGCTATTCGGGCCCCAAGATGACGGGCCAGGTGGTGACCACGGTCAATGAAATGGGTTATTGGCGAAAGATCCCACCCGACGGCGTTTTTGTTTTGACTTACATCGCCGTGTGCATCCAGTGAAGCATCAACCCTGTTTTCCATGGTTTATCGGGGCCCAGTAGAGTTGCTTTGAGGGCCTGCGGCAGTGGCTGGGTCGGCTGGCTTGGGGGGCACAACGCGGGGGAACTGAACCGCTTTTTCACGTGATTGTGTGTTGTTGTTTTTCTGGAGAGTCTCCAGGTAGCGCTCTTTTTGCAATGTCACCAGGGCTTCGACCTCGCGGTTCAATTTGTCGACATTGCCCACGGCACCTTTCAAAGCTTTGACCTCGGTGCCCAGCGCTTGCACGGCGCCGGCTTGGGTTTGCAATTTGTTGTTGATGCCTTGCACTTGTTTGAGCAAGTTGTCGCTGGTGGCCGCCACTTGTTTGGCGGTTTCGCCGGGGACACCTTGAACCATGGTTTCAGACTTTTTCAGGGCTTCGTTGATGCGCGTTTCCAATTGCCCCTGGGTTTTGGCCTGCTCAACTTGTTGAGCTTTCAGTGACTCGATGCTTTTGTTGATCACATCGAGCGACTCCAGACCGGCATTGAGGTCCACCACACGCTTGCCGACGGCCAGCATCATGCTGTCGAGTTGGTTGATGCGGCTGTTCATGCGAACGCCCATGGTCAAGAAGAAAATCAGGCAAAGGATCAGCACGCCGCCCGTTGCGCCCAAAAGAATCAAGGCTTTTTTGTGACCGGTTTCGGTCAATGCCCGGAACTCACCCGTGGCGGCATGCATGTCGCGGCTCGCCGCAGCAGCAGCGGTGGCCGACTTGGTCGCGATGTGGGCCGAGTCGAGCACCACCTGAGCCAGTGCTTGGTACTGCTGGTAGGCCCGTTCATCCACAGCGCTGGCTGGTTTTTCTGTTGGACCCGTTGCCGCCTCTGCCATGGGCGCAGCTTTGGCCGCGGATGCGGCGGGTTTGTCCAGCGGCACGGCCTCCACAGGCTCCGCAGCTTCGGTGATGGGGGGTTCCATCAAAACGGGCTCAGTGGGGGTGAAGTTGGCTTCGCTCATGACGTGGCTCCTCGCAGGGTTCGGGTGGTGGGAAGACGCTGAAGTTGTTCTGACAACTGAGCGTTGAGGGCTTGAAGTTCTTCAATGCGGGCCTTGACGGGGTTGTCTTGTTCCCAAACAGGCAGGACGGGCGCCACAGGCAACTCGGCTTCCATCGGCGCAGGGGTTTTGTCAGGGCTTGTACTTCGAGGTTTTCGGACGCTTGTTTTGAGCGCCGTTTTGCCTTTGCGTTTGGCTTTGGGTGAATTCGCGGCCACATTGGCTTGAGATGCGGCAGGTGCCGAGGTGGATTCAGAGGTGGTCAGGGCCTTGGTTGCCGATGCTTTGCGAGGTTTGGCCGCTTTGACTAAAGGGGCCAGTTGAGTGTTCATCAGCGGCTCTGCTGTCTCAGGCGTAGCGGTTTTGGGGATCGTGGATTTTCTTTGGGCAACGCTCGAGCCTTCGCTCACTTGGACGGCGTGAGGCTTATCGCTGCGAATGAGGGTTTGCTTTTTCATGGTGTGCGAAGGCCTTGTCAACGGGGAGTGGCCGGTGTGGGCGAGCCGGATGGGGCAGGGTTGTCAACCGGATTGGCGGGTGGTGCCGAAGGAACTGCGGATAAAGGCTGGGAGGGTATAGTCGTTGACGCCTTGGCATTGCTTGTCGTTTTGAGCGGGCCGATGCCAAAGGCCTCTGGTTGTATCCAGAGCATGACCATGGCTGCAGCGGCCAACATGGCGGCCACAATCGAGGCCATTCGAAGGTGTCTGCGGCTCAGTGAGCCCATGGCGTGTCGACATGTTTGGATGGCGCTCAGTCCGTGTTGGTAAAAGCCATCCAAACGGGAACGGGCTTCAGACTTTGACGATGGGGTTGGCTTGGCCGCCTTGGTGATGGGTGCAGGTGGGACAAAATCGTCGGGTGTCATGACCGATGGCGAAGCGGCGTCTGACCATGCCCTTGACTGGATGCGCCTCAGGAGCTGTTGAACGGGGGTGATCCGACCTTCGGCGCGTGCCAACTCGAGTGCGGCTTGGCTTTGCTCTGGGTTGGGAGCCTCAATTTCCCAACGCAATATTTTTCGGCCAAAAGATGCCAGACTGTGGTGTGATCCGCGCGCACCCGTCATGAGCAAAATGGCTCGGATGTTCGCGCCAGGAAAGTTTTGGATGAGCCGAGCCAGAAGCTGGATTTCGGTGTCGGGCAGTGCTTGTGCGTCATGGACCACCCAGATTTGCGCCTGACTTGAGGTTTCGGGGGTCTGGGTGGCTTGCGCCAAGGATTGGCGTGCCAGTGCGTCGTTGAACCGCGCCAGCAGGGCGTCTGCATTGGTGGGAAAGTAGACCTCAATGCTGTGCTCTGGCGCTTGTTGCCTGAGCCGAGCCAGCAATAGCCCCATATAGTGGTCGATCAGGGCTTCGTGTTCGCATTGCAAGGCCAAGCTCAGGCCTTCTCTGGCGATGGCGTTGGTGCAACCGTCGATGCGCATGCGGTCGGCCGATCGAAAAACGAAATCGTTCAACGGCGTGGCAGCGGGTGTGATGGGGATGTTCATGCGGCGGCTTTCTCGGCGCTGGCACGCAGGCCTTCAGGGCTGAATTCCATGTTGCTGGGTACTTTGACCGTGGGCTTGGGGCGCGGTGGGTTCATCGGCGATGCGGCTTCCAGGCTGAAGACGTAGGCAATGACCTGCGCCACAGCGTGGTAAAGGTCTTCGGGCACTTGTTGTTCGACTTCAGTGGTGAAGTAGATGGCCCGTGCCAAAGGCGCTGCTTCAAAAATATGGACCCCATGCGCTGTGGCTTCGGCGCGGATCAATGCGGCCATGTGGTCTGAACCTTTGGCCACCATGATGGGGGCACCCTCGCCAGTGGGGTCGTATTCCAGGGCCACGGCGAAGTGTTCGGGGTTGGTGATCACCACGTCAGCATCTTTGATGCGTTCGATCATGCGGGCATTGGCCATTTCGCGCTGTCGGCGGCGAATTTGCGCCTTGATTTCTGGACTGCCCTCCATTTGCTTGAATTCGTCCTTGATCTCTTGCATGGACATCTTCATGCGCTTGGTGAAGGCGTATTTTTGATAAGGCACATCGATCATGGCGATCACCGCCAGGCTCAAGGCCACCCACAGGCCCGACTCAATGATCATCAAACCTGCTGCGCTCAGGGCGGGCTCCAAATCCATTCGACCAATTTCAACCAGCATGTCCATGTGGTTCAGCAAAGACCACCAGAGTACGCCAGCCACCAAAAGAAACTTGAGGATGGCTTTGCACAATTCGACGACCGCATGGGTGCCGAAAATGCGCTTGAAGCCGCCAATTGGGTCGATCTTGGAGCCTTTGGGCATGACCGCTTTGAATGAAAACACTAAGCCGCCCGTCATGACCGAGGCGATGATGGCGGCCACCACCGTGAAAGCGATGATGGGCAGCAAAAGCACGAAGGCGGCCAAAAGCTGTTCGCCAAAGTGGGCGGGCAGCAGCATGGGTTTTTCGATCAGTTGCCGATCAAACACAAAGCCTTGTGCAAACACGGTGGTCAAGCGTTTGACCAACCAGCCGCCCGTCAGCATGAGCAGCAAAAACACGCCGATGACGATGACTGCCGCTGGCAACTCGATGGATCGAGGGACCTCACCGTCTTGGCGCGCTTTGTTGAGCTTGTGCGCCGTGGGTTCTTCGGTTTTTTCTTGGGCGCTATCAGACACGGGAAACTCCTAGGACTTCACGCACGACCGAAAACCCTTGCACCCAAAGCCAGTTGATGCGCCCACCAATGCTGTCCATGGAGATGATCAAGATCACAAAGCCGGACATGATCATGGCGGGAAAACCGAGAGCAAAAATGTTCAAACTGGGCGCCGCGCGGGTGACCACACCCAAGCCCACGTTGATGAACAAGAGTGCCACCATGACGGGCAGTGCCATGAGCACAGCGCCCAAAAAGACCATGGAACTCCATTGCAAAACTCGGCCATAGACAGCCTGGTTCATGATGGAGGTGCCAATGGGCAGGCTGTGGAAAGACTCCAAAATCAAACCGAGCATGATCGAGTGGCCCCCAAAACCCACAAAAATCAGGGTGGACATCACAATCATCAGTTGTGAAATGGTGGGCACGTTGCCCATGTTGGGGTCGATCATGTTGGCCATGGACAAACCCATGGCGGCAGCGATGCTTTGGCCCGCCACCACCACGGCGCCCACCACCACTTGCAAAATCAAGCCCATGGTGGCGCCGATCATGATCTGGTTGAAAACTTCCACCAAGCCCTGAGCCGACGTAGGGTCGACCACTGGCCAGGTGTGCAGGGGATAGACCAACCAAGTCAAGACCAAAGCCAACAGGATCCGCAAGCGGGTGTTGAAGGCGCTCAGAGAAAAAATTGGGGCCGTGATCATGAGGGCCGAGATGCGCAGCATGGGCCATAAAAAGGTGTAGAACCTTTCCACGATGTCGGCTGCTAAAAAGTTCATGGCGACACCCGTGCGCAGATCAAAGGAACAGGGTCGGGATGCGCTGAAAAATATTGCGCGTGAAATCCACCAGCGTGTTGAGCATCCAACCGCCGAACAACAGCAAAGCCAAAGCTTCGGCAATGAGTTTGGGGATGAAGCTCAGCGTCATTTCGTTGATGGAGGTGGCGGCCTGGATGATGCCGATGACCAAGCCCACGACCAAGGCCACCAACAGCAGTGGGGCACTGACCAAGGCAATGGTCCACATGGCGTGGCGGCTCAGATCGATGACTGTAGTGGTATCCATGGCGGTTTCTTTCAGTTCATGGCAAAGCTGCCAGCAAGCGATCCCATGATCAGGCTCCAGCCGTCGACCAGCACAAACAGCATCAGCTTGAAGGGCATGGAGATCATCATGGGGGATAACATCATCATGCCCATGGACATGAGCACGCTGGCCACGATCAGGTCGATCACCACAAAGGGGATGTAGATCAGAAAGCCGATGGTGAAGGCGCTTTTGAGTTCGGAGGTCAGGAATGCCGGCACCAAAGTGGTGAAAGGGACATCTTGCGGGCTGGTGAAATTGGTGTTGCGCGCGATCTCCATGAACATGGCGATGTCGTCTTCGCGCGTCTGCAGGAGCATGAACGCGCGGATCGGTTTTTCGGCGGCTGCCAGTGCTTTGTCAAAGCTCAGGCCTTGGTTCATGTAAGGCAGCAAAGCGGTTTGGTAGACCTCGGTCAACACGGGGGTCATGACAAACAGGGTCAAGAACAGGGACAAGCCCACGATCACCATGTTGGGCGGGGTTTGGCCGGTACCCAAGGCTTGGCGGAGCAGGGACATGACGATCACGATGCGCACAAAAGCGGTCATCATCAGCAGCAAAGATGGCAAGACCGACAAGGTCGTCATCAAGGCCAACAGCTGCAGTGTCAGGCTGTACTGCGTGCCTCGAGCGGTGTTGGTGGCGGTGATGGCGGGCAACTCGGGTGCGGCCTGGGCCAGCACGGGCAAGAGGCCAAAGACCAGGGTCAGGATCAGCCCAAGGCTGAGGTGGCGCTTCATGGCGGGGTTTCTTTGGAGAGGTCGGTTGGCATGGCCGTTGTGCGGGGCCAAGGCGAGAGGGCGGTCATTTGGTGTGCGGTCACGCCCACCAGGACGTCGTGTCCATCCACTTGGATGAGCAAGATTTTTTGCCGAGGTCCAACGGAGAGGGTTTCAACCGTGTGCATGCGCTGGTTTTTTTTGCGCAGCAGGGTCGAGCCGTTTTGCATTTTGCGCAGGGTCCACAACAGCGCCAGCAGCAAACCAATGACCAAGGCAAAACTGAACGCGTACTGCACCCAGTCGAGGAATGTCCATCCGGTGTTCATGGTTTGCAGACTTTGGGCATCAAAGGTTGTCCAGGCGCTCGGAGGCCGGAACAACCCGTGTCAGGCGAATGCCGTAGCGGTCGTTGACCAACACCACTTCGCCTTGAGCGACCACGGTGTTGTTGACCAGCAAATCCAGGGGCTCTCCTGCGATGCGGTCGAGTTCGACCACGCTGCCTTGGGTCAGCCGCATCAGGTCGCGTATCTTGATTTGGGCGCGTCCCACTTCAATGGACAGGGTGACCGGTATGTTTTGCAACACATCGGTGTGGATCTGGCCCTTGTCACTGGATTCAACTTGGGGTTCGTTTTGACCGGTAATTTCGCTCATGGGAGGTCCTTGAAATGGAGATCAGGCCGGTGTATTGGGGCTGACGGCGTTGACAATTTTGACGGCCACTTGGCTGCCCATGGCACCGATTTCGACGTCGTAGACGGGCATGTCTTCGATCATGGCGCGGGCAAAGTCGGCCTTTTTGAAGGGCAGGATGTCACCCGGCTGCATGGTCTGAACCTGGCTGAGTGACACACTGAGTTTGCCCAGCAAGATTTGAATTTCCAAATCGGCGTCATGCACGGCATCCGTGAGTTGTTCACGCCAGACCTTGTCAGAGTCTTCATTGCCATCGCCAGTTTGGACCCGACTGCGCAACAGGTCGCGTACAGGTTTGAGGGCCACATAGGGAATGACCATGTCGACAAAGCCGGAGCCTTGCGATGTGATTTCGGACTCAAAACGGCACAGGATGACCAAATCGTTTTCATCGACGATCTGCGCAAATTGCGGGTTGATTTCAGAACTGACGTGCTCGAAATCAACGGGTGTCAGTGGTGCCCAAGCTTCTTTGTAAGAGCGAAAGAAGACCTGCAAGATGATTTTGATGATGCGGCTTTCTGTTGGCGTGAAAAGACGCCCCGCTGGCAGTTGCCCCACACCACGCCCAAAACCACCAAAGAAACTGTCCAGCGAGCTGAACACCACGGTGGGCTCAATGACCACCATGGCGTAACCCCTGAAGGGGCTCATGCGCACAATATTGACCGACAAGGGCGCTTTGAGTTCTTTGACATAGTCCCCAAAGCGAACCATTTGGGTTCGGGTGGGGTTCATGCGGGGGCTGGTGCGCAGCACCTCCAGCATGCCCAAACGGAACATGCGGATGAAGCGCTCATTGATCATGTCCAATGAGGCCACGTTCACGCCCAAACTGCTGTCTTCGGCAGCCAAGTCGTGTTTGCGAACTTGGATGTCCAGGTTGTAGCCGGGTTGGCTGTCCAGTGTGCCGTCACTGAGGCTCGCCGACAAGGCGGCCAATTCTTCAGGAGACAACAGGGGTTGGGTATCGGACATGGTCAATGCACTGCTATAACTTCAAGGTGTTCACTGAACCACAAAGCTGGTGAAATAGACTTCTTCAATGCCGCCGAAGTCTTCGTACTTCTGAAGCACAGCGTTCATCTCTTCGCGAATTTTGGCCGCCAGATCTTTGCGAAATTCGGGTTTGGCCAAGTCGGCTTCGGTCATCTGGCGCATGACATCCAGGGCCACCGAGCGCAGTGCGAACTCGTGTTTTTTTGCGTTCTTGAAAACCCGCTCGTCGTAGTGGGTCATGATGGCCAAATTCAGCTGAATCACCTTGCGGGTATTGGTCAGGTTAGAGACCAAGGGCTTTTCCAGCTCCATGTAGCTGTTTTCAAAGCGTTTCAATTCCGGGGATTCCTTGGCGACTTTTTGAGGGGCTGCGTCGGCAGGGTTGGCGCCTGCCTTGTTGGCCGCACTGCTTTCCAGGTTTTTCAGGGCTTCTTCGGCCGCAATGGTGTCTTTTTTGTCAAAAAAACCGGTCACAAACAAAGTGCCAACCACGGTGCCGACCAGCAACAAGATGGCCACCAAGGCAATCACAATGATCTTGATGAGAGGAGATTTCTTTTTGCCTTCGACTTCAATTTCTTCATCAGCCATGTTGATTCCTTCTTAAATATTGCTTAGACCAGCACATCCCATCCATCGGCGCCCATTTTCTGGGTGGCTGTAACGCTGGATGGCACTGGCGCATCCGCCGATTCGGAGGGTGCATTGTCCTTGAGTTGGGCTTGCCGTTCAGGTGTCGACTCTCCGCCACGTTGACGGCTTTGCCCATCGTCTACCTTCAATGAAGCAACATCCATGCCCATTTGATTCAGGGTGTCTTTGAGTTTGGACATGCCCTCGTTCAGCAGTTCGCGTGTCAAGGCTTGTGCTGCGGTGAACACGGCATCCATTTCGCCACTGCGCATGCGCATTTCTACCTCGATGTATCCCAAAGTGGCAGGCCTGAGGGACAATTTGAGGTGCCATTGCCCGCGTTCGAGCTCTGACAATATCCGCTCTCCGACGGCTTGCCCCATTCTTTCAGCCAAGTTGCTGATGTTTTCACGCCTTTGGGCGCTGTCTTGCTCGGTCATGGCCAAAGAATTGGATGTTGCCTCGGTGCGCTGTACAAGTTTGGCGTCTGCTTGGGCATTGAAGTGGCCTTGTCCCTGTGAGGGGGAGTCTTGACCTGATGCGAAGCCGTCCATGGCCATGGATTCCAAGCTGCCCTGCATGTCGGCGGTCATCAGAGCGCTCAAGTCCAAGTGGATTGGCGTGGTTTCCAATTTGCTGCTGACATGAGGTTTGATCAGCTGGGCGGCCAAGGTGTTGCCTTGCAGCCATTCTGATGCCGAGGTGCTTGCTGCAGCCCAAGGGGCTGGGCTTTTCGTCAGGTCTGTGGCGGGTTGGAATTTCATGACGGTGATTTCCAGTGGTCCCGAGGCTGGTTCGGATGCTTGGGTCAAAAACGTGTTGATTTTCTGCATGCCCCCTTCAAGGGGGGCGGCCGAGGTGCTTACCGTACCGGGCGTATTAGGACGGATCGGTTCAGGGGTCATGAGCGTTTTGCTCAGCTCGGATGTTACTGCGGCGGGTGACAAAGTACCGGATGGGTTGGGCCAGGTCAAACCAAGATTGGCCAGATCTTTGGGGCCGATTGACGTGGGTCCTGGGGGGGGGGTGGCGACTGTGCCGCTCGGGATGATCGCGCTTGTCTTGCCCATCAACCACTGTAAAGCCGTTTCATCCAGTCCCTGAGAGCGAGCAAAGACCTCTAAGCTCTGACCTTCAGGTGCGGCGGTTTGGGGGGTGATGACTTGCATGTGCGGTCCAAGGTGAACGGCCGTCAAAACCAGGGGCTCACCGACTGTGACCAGCCCCGGGGTCAGGTTCAGCATGTCGGCCAGTGCCTCTTCTGTCAGAGCTTCCGTGGGGGCCAATAGGTCTTGGGTGGCCTCGGACAAGGCGGGCGATGGGTCTGATCCGCTGTGTTCGGCCAGCAAAGTGTTCATGACAGCGCCAAACTCTGCCGCCGTATTTTTGACTGCTTTTTCTGTGGCTGTAGGCGTGGTTTCCAGAGCACTGGTGCTTGTGGGGCGCGTTGAAATGTCAATGGGTGTCAGGTTCATGGGCTTCAAGCTTCAGCGGGTGTTTTGGGTTGGGTGGCGGTGGCAGAGCAGCGGCAAAAAATGGCCGTCGATCAACTTCTTCTGAGTTACAGCAATTTGCGCACCAGTTTTGCAGCGGGGATCCAAAAAAATGAAAGATCATCTTGATGGATGTGGCACGGGATTTGCTTCATGGTGTTGGAAAACCCACACCCCATCGCCTTGTTTGATTTCTCCCCTTCATGAACACATTGACCCTGTCAGCGATTCGGCAAAACCTTTCCAGCTTTAATTTGGCGGGATTGGGCTTGCCGGCTTTGGTCTTTTTGATCATGGCCATGTTGGTGGTGCCCCTGCCACCGTTGCTCTTGGACATTTTGTTCACCTTCAACATCATGATTGGCTTGGTCGTCATCATGGTGGCGATTGGCACGCGCAAGCCACTGGAATTTTCATCCTTCCCTTCTGTGCTGTTGTTTGCCACCATGCTGCGTTTGGCTTTGAACGTGGCTTCGACTCGGGTGGTTTTGGTCAACGGTCATGAGGGTCCAGAGTCGGCCGGCAAGGTGATTGCGGCGTTTGGTGAGTTCGTGATTGGCGGCAATTATGTGGTTGGTTTCATCATTTTTGTAATTTTGATGATTGTCAACTTTTTTGTCGTCACCAAAGGTGCCGGTCGTGTGTCAGAGGTCAATGCCCGATTCACCCTGGATGCGATGCCGGGCAAGCAAATGTCGATCGATGCGGACTTGAACGCGGGTGTGATTGACCAAGAAACCGCTAAAAAACGCAGGGAAGAATTGGCACAGGAGTCTGATTTCTTCGGTTCAATGGATGGTGCTTCCAAGTTTGTCAGCGGTGATGCTTTGGCGGGTTTGTTGATTTTGATCATCAACATTGTGGGTGGCTTGGCCATTGGAATCGGCCAGCATGACCTGCCCGTGGGTGAAGCCACCCGGCTTTACGTCTTGTTGACCATCGGTGACGGCCTGGTGGCCCAAATTCCAGCTTTGTTCATGTCCTTGGCCACAGCGATCATTGTGACGCGGGTGACGACTTCCGAGTCGATGACCGAACAGGCCAGTAGCCAATTGTCCAATGTGCCTGCCTTGTTCATCTCATCGGGTATTTTGATGGTCATGGGTTTGGTGCCTGGGATGCCTCACTTGGTCTTTTTGACCTTGGCAGCCGCCACTGCGGGCGTGGGTTTCATGGTGATGCGCAAGCAAATGCTGCTGGAACAGGGGGCTGATGCGCCGCCGGTTGCGCTCAACCAGGCTCCCAAAGAGCTCGATTGGGACGATGTGGAGCAGGTTGATTTGATTGGCCTTGAAATTGGTTATGGATTGATTCCTTTGGTGAACGTGGAGTCTGGCGGCCAATTGATGACCCGCGTCAAGGGTGTGCGTAAAAAACTGTCTGCTGAGTTGGGATTTTTGGTGCAGCCTGTGCGCATTCGAGATGCCCTGAATTTGGAGCCCGATGCCTATCATATTGTCCTGAACGGCGTAGTTCGTGGTCGGGGTGAGGTCAAAGTGGGCCGCGAACTGGCCATCAATCCCGGTAAGGTTTACGGCAAGCTGGAGGGGCAGGCGACCAAAGAGCCTGCTTTTGGTTTGGAAGCTGTATGGATTGAGCCGGCCTGGCGCGATCAGGCACGTGCATTGGGCTACACCGTGGTGGACCCGAGTACGGCCATCGCCACGCACATGAACAAAGTTTTGCGTGAAAACGCATCCGAATTGCTCAGCCACGACGAAGCGCAAAAATTGCTGGACAAGTTGGCTGTGAAATCCCCCAAATTGGTGGAAGAGTTGGTGCCGGGCAAGTTGTCTTTGGGTGTGGTGACCCGAACGCTTCAAAATCTTTTGCAAGAGTCCGTGCCGATTCGTGACATGCGCAGTGTGGTGGAGGCCCTGACCGAGGTCAGCGGTCGCACCCAAGACCCCGACCAGTTGGCTCAGTTGATTCGCCCCAAGATGGGTCGGATGATCGTTCAGGGTTTGTTGGAGAGCCGCGATACTTTGTCGGTTTTGACGCTGGACCCGCAGTTGGAGCAGCTTTTGCACAATGTGCTGCAACAGAACAATGGTTCGGCGGGCATGGTGCTGGAACCTGCTTTGGCCGAAAGCTTGTTCGCCGCATTGCGCGACAGTACTCGGACGACCGAGGAGCAAGGCCTCCCGGCCGTGTTGGTGGTCTCACCGGCCATTCGACCCTGGATGTCCAAAGCCGTTCGGTACCGGGTCACCGATTTGACCGTGTTGTCGTACAGCGAAATCCCGGACGATCAGCCCGTTAAGGTGATCAACACCGTGCACGCCGACCCCAGAAACAACCCCTCAGCGACCAAGGCTTGATAGATCATGGAACTCAAACGCATTTTGGCTCGTGACAGCCGCTCGGCCAACGAAAAAGCCATTCAGTTGTACGGCAGTGACGTCCTCATCATTTCGAGCCAACGCTTGGACAATCAAATCGAGTTGATTGTCGCCACCGATGTCGATCCTGGAGTGTCGCCTGCTGCCGATTCGCCTGTGCCATCTGCTGGGGCCTCATCACCGACCAGGGTGCATCAGCCTTTTGTGCCTTTTTCGCAAATGTTGGACGAAGTCAATACGCGTCAGGATCTGGACGTTTTGGACGATGGGGAGACACAGTGCCATGAAAAATGGCCGAGTTCATCCAAGGCCCGAAGCTCATCAGCTGAGACCGATGGAGAAAGTTTGAGCCGTGTGCATGAGAGCCAAAGAAGCCTGGAGATCGTGGACATGTTGCGTCAAGAGATGGCGTCTTTGCGCAAAGAATTCGCTTTGTCGCGCCAAATGCAGCCTTGGCAAGATGGGTTGAGGCTTTCGCCAGCCATTCAGCCCTTGTTCCAAGCCATGAACGAAGCGGGTGTTCCTGCCGCTTTGAGAGCGCTTTTGACCGACAGTATTCAGTCATTGGACAGCATGGGCGAGGCACTTGCCGTGATGCAGCATTTGTTGGCCACCTCTTTGTATCGACCCGCTTGCGATTTGCAACCCAGGCTTGCGCACGCTTTGTGTGGCCCTTCTGGGGCGGGTAAAACATCCATGGTGGGACGTTTGGCGCTAGCGGCAGCCCAAAAAGAAGGTGTAGAAAAACAGGCGATGGTGAGTTTTGCTGACCATCGCCCGGGTGCTTGGGCTCAAATGCAGTTGTTGGCATCGCAATCGGGGGTGGATTGTTACCGTGTGGCCGATGCTGCGATGTTGGGCACATTGCTGGAAGATCTGCACGGCAGAACAGTCTGGATCGACACGTGCGGGGCTGACTTCATCGCGCAGGCAGAGATCTTGCAACTGCAGTGTCCACAGGTTCTGCGTCATGCGGTTTTACCTGTTGATGCTACAGTGACCAGCGTGCAAAAAATTCTTCAAAATCCCACCGCTGACTGGTCGTCCTTGATGCTCAGCAAAGTCGATGAGGCGGCGCATCCATGGGCTTTGGTGAAAGGCTTGACAGAGAACAGTTTGCCTGTCTCATGGATGGCGGGTGACAGCCGGATTGCAGTTCAGGCCCAGCCTTTCGATGCCGCGGTCTTGGTGCAATTGGCATTGAAGCCCATGGCCAACTTGTTGGGCGCAGATGTCGCGGTTCAAGCGCGTACTGAGGTTCAGGTTCTGGCTGATGTCCCGAAACGGAGTGTCAGGCCCAAAAAAACAGCAGTTTCGGCCTCCCGCAAAACCAACCCATCGCCCCCCCCTGAGTTGAAGACCCCGCCGATCAGACCCAATGTCTCCGAGGAGATTGAGATTCCTACTTTGATGGGCAAGAGCCTTTCCGTGCGACAAAGAAACCGATCCAACTCAACTCTCCCTGCATAATAAGTACCCCATGGACCTGAAGTTTCCTCAAGTGATCGGTGTGGCCAGCGGCAAGGGCGGTGCTGGAAAAACCACCGTGGCCATCAATTTGGCCGTGGCATTGTGCATGCGAGGTCACAAGGTCATGTTGATGGATGGTGACTTGGGGATGGCCAACGCGCAGATTGCTTTAGGCGCGCACGCGCCCTTCAATATCAGTCACGTTCTGACCGGTGAGAAGACTTTAGACGAGGTCATTGTGACCACCAAGCAAGGTGTTCGCTTGGTTCCAGGGGCTTCAGGTTTGCGCGACATGGCCGCTTTGGATTCATTCCAAATAGCCAGCATGGTCCGTGCTTTTGACAGCTTGGAAGAACCGGTTGATTATTTGGTGGTGGACGTGGCGGCTGGAATCGCGCCGGCTGTTTTGGAATTCATGGCGGCATGCCAGCGCCGTTTTGTGGTGGTGTGCAACCAACCTTCGTCCATTGCCGACGCCTATGGTTTGATCAAGGTGATGGCCACCGAGCAATCACTGGATGAGATTTACTTGATACCCAACATGGTCTCTGGTGTCCAGGAAGGGCGGCAGTTGCATCGACGCCTGAATGACGTCTGTAACCGGTTTTTGGGTGTGTCGGTCAAATTTCTTCAATCGATCGAGGCCGATGAAATGGTTTTGCAGTCCCTCCGAAAATACACCTCCGTGATGGAGTTTGCGCCTGGCAGCGCAGCTTCACGTGATTTCCGGGGCTTGGCCGAAGCCATTGACCACTTGCCCTCCACGGATGGACCATCCGGGCGGATGCAGTTTTTTTCTGAACGCATGTTACGGGCTGATCAGCCAGGGAAGTGACTGTGGCTCATACCATTTCCCATTACGAACAGGCTGAAAACCGCCATGAGTCCCTGATTTTGGACCACATGGCCATGGTCAAGCGGGTGGCGGTGCATCTCAAAGCCCGTTTGCCACCGTTCATGGAGCTCGATGAATTGGTTCAAGTCGGCATGGTCGGCCTGATTGAGGCGGCACGCTCGTTTGACCCCACCAAGGGTTTTGAATTTGAGCACTTTGCTCTGAGCAGGGTCCGTGGCGCGATTTTGGATGAGGTCAGGCGGCAATCGTTTTTGCCCCGATCTGCCGTGGCGTTCAACAAAAGCGAAAACGAGGCGGTTCATGTCTTGGCTGCTGAGTTGGGCCGAGCCCCAAGCCAAGCCGAACTGGCTTTGTTCATGGGCAAGGACATCGAAGAATTTCACCGCGAACGCGGTCAAGCCAAGCGTTTTGAGACGTTTTCCATGGAAGTCGTGACCGATGAGGTCATGAGCATGCCCGCAGACAGTGCCATGCAGCCAGAGGTCATGGTCGAAGAAGCGGAGTTCATGGAGGCTGTCGTGGCGGCCATTGATGAATTGCCCGAGCGTGAGCGCTTGGTCATGTCGCTTTATTATGTTGAGGAGCTGAACCTCAAGGAAATTGGTGAGGTTTTAGGGGTCAGTGAGTCCCGGATAAGTCAGATACTTTCTGCGGTTGTTAAAAAATTACGGCAAAATCTTCAAATCAATTAGATTTGTACAGTATCAATCAATATGCTCGGTTTTTTTAACAAAAACAGTCCCGCAGATGAGATGAAGCGCGCTGTAGCAGCTTATGAAAAAGTCGTAAGTTTGAAGTCCGACAAGCACGATGCACGCATTTTGCGCATGCGAATGGGCATGTTGTGTCGAGCGCACTTGGACAAAACCTTCATTGCGGGCGCCGAGCAAACCGCCCTTTGGCAAGAGCATGCCAATTTGGCATTGTTGGAAGGAAAACCTGCTCCCGACATGCCAATGCCTTCAAAATTCCAAAAAATCCGCGCTGGCGAAGCCGATATTTATACCTATATGCCTGAAGAGTATGTGCTTGAGGCTTTTGGACTGGGTACCCGTTATCAAAAAATGGAAATCACGGCACCCCAAGCCATTGAAGCCATGCAGGCGCTGGCCAATCAGATCAGTTACTACGACCTGCGGTTGAAAGAGCCAATCCAGGTGATGACTTTCTTGAGGGATGAGTTGGCGGAGCAAGAGATGCAGCCTGCGACAGACGAAAATGCGCCTCTAACGCTCAACGAGCCCTCAGATCCTAGCGCGCTTGGCCGCTGATTTTATGGATGCCATATTGAATGCATTGATGGCCATTGGCCTGTTGGTTATTTTGGTTTTGATCATTTATTTGATTGATAGGGTCAGTGCCATTGAAAAAGAAACTCGCCAAGCCCTTTCATCCATTCAGCAACAAAATTCAGTCCAACCGCCTTTGCCGCCTTTTTTGGGGCTGTCGTCTAAAAAGTTGTGGGATGCCATGACGGGTCGACCAGAAATGGGCATGGACCCTTTGGCAATTTTTGATTTGCAAGGCCCATACCAAATTGTGTTGTCCAAGCATGTGGAGGCGCTTTACAAGGAGGGGTTCAAAGACAGTCAGCGCGGTATGACGGGCGAGCCGAAGAACACCAGACTCATCACGTCATCTGCAGGTGCAGTGGAGTCTTGGATTCCACCGGCCCAAGCCAATGCTGTTTACCAATGCGGGGTGCAAGCAGCCCAAACGCCAGAGTCCAATTGGGGGCCCATTCGAGACGCCTTGGATGATGCCGGACGCTTTTTGTTTGGCAAAGCCCAATTGGACACCTCCAGCCCCCTGTCTGAGTGGTTGATGCCATTGGGAACCCCCGATGGCCACCCAAACTCCCCCACTTATGGCCACGTCAAACTCCCCCACCTGAGTTGATCGGGGACAGGGGGTAAACGCTGGCGCCGCCGGCACCTGTTGGCAGGACACGAGATCCGGTCTTCCCCGAGGGAAGGCCAAGGAGTGAATGTCTTGAAACCGAACCAACAAGCGACGGTGTACACGCTGCTCGAGCGCGGCACGACCCAACACCAGATCGCCCGCATTACCGGCATAGACCGCAAGACGGTCAGGAGCTACCAGCGCCGCTGGCTGGCCAGGGATGACCGGTCGGCAAATTCCCCCGGGGTGGCCACCGGCTCTGAGGCCGTGGCCGCTCAAACTCCCCCACCCCGGCCACCGGCTACTACGCCTGTTGGCGCCGCGGCAGCCACCTCCCTGTGCGAACCCCACCGCGCCTTCATCGAAGCCCAGTTGCGCCTCAAGCGCAACGCCGTGGCCATCTTCCAGGACTTGGTCGATACACACGGCTTTGCCGGCCAGTACAACTCGGTCAAGCGCTTTGTGGCCAAGCTGCGGCGCAAGGAGCCCGAGCAGTTTGACCGGCTCAGCTTCATGCCGGGCGAGGAGATGCAGGTCGACTACGGCGAGGGTGCGCCCACCCTGGTGCCCGGCAGCGACAAGTACCGTAAGCCGCGCCTGTTTGTGGCCACGCTGCGCTACTCGCGCGCAAGCTTTCGCTGCGTGGTCTGGAAGTCCGGCCAGCAGGTCTGGGCCGAGTTGCACGAGCGGGCCTTTCGCCACTTTGGCGGCTGCCCCCAGTACGTGGTCTTGGACAACCTCAAGGAAGGCGTGCTCAAACCGGACCTCTACGAGCCTGAGCTCAACCCGGTGTATGCCGCCACCTTGAAGCACTACGGCGTGGTGGCCGACCCGGCCCGGGTGCGCGACCCCAACCGCAAGGGCACGGTGGAGAACGCCATTGGCCACACCCAAGCCACTGCGCTCAAGGGCAAGCGCTTTGAGTCCATCGAAGCGCAGAACACATTCCTGGCCAACTGGGAGCGCAACTGGGCGGCCAAGCGCATTCACGGCACCGAGCGGCGCCAGGTGCAGGCCATGTTCGAGGAAGAACGGCCTCATCTGAAGGCCCTGCCGCTGATGGGCATGCAGTTCTTCAAGCAAGAGCAGCGCACGGTCTGCGACGACAGCTGCGTGCGCATCGAGCACAGCAGCTACGCCGCCCGCCCGGCGGCCATTGGCTCGAAGGTGCTGGTGCGCATCTACGCGAGCCGCATCGAGATTCGTGAGTTCGCCAGCGGCGCCTTGCTGCGCATCCACGCCAAGGCCGAGCGGCCAGGTACGGTGGTGCTGCCCATGCAGGAGCGGGTGTTCAACCCCTCGCGCGAGACGCGCCATATCTTGCGCCAGGCCCAGGCCATCGGCGAGCAGGCCAGCCGCCTGTGCAAGCTGATGTTTGCCATCGAAGGTCGGGTCGGCCAGCGCAAGCTCTGGGGCATTGTGGGTTTGACCAAGCACTACCCGGCCCAATGCGTCGAGACGGCCTGCGCCCAGGCGCTGGCGCAAGGGGTCTACAGCTACACGCATGTCAAGGAGTTGACCAAGAGGGCCTTTGAGGAGGCAGCAACCGCCATGCAGGCCGCAAGGTCGCCAGAAGGGGGTGCGCCCGCCTCAGCGGCTGCGCCCAATGTGCCGGCCTTGACCCAGCAGCACAGCCTGATTCGCCAGGCCGACGAGTATGCCGACCTGTTTGATCTGGCCACCACGGCCGCTGCGGCAGCTACGGCCAGTGCCGAAGGAGGCCAGTCATGAACATGGCCGAGATGGAACGCGCCTTGCGCGAGCTGCGCCTGTCGGGCATGGCGCAGACCCTGGCGACCCGGGCCATGCAGGCCCAGGCCGCCCAGCAGCCCTTCCTGGAGACCTTCGCGGCCATGGTCCAAGACGAGCTGGACCGGCGTCGCTCGCGCCTGATAGAGCGGCGCTACAAGCGCTCCGGGCTGGACGAGAAGGCCTCGCTGGCCGATCTGGACTGGCGCTTTAACCCCAAGCTGCCCAGAGCGGCCTGCTTTGAGTTGCACACGCTCAAGTTCATCGCCGAGGGCGCCAATGCGCTGATCGTGGGCAAGCCAGGCACCGGCAAGAGCCATGTGGCCAAGGCTCTGGCCCACCAGGGCGTCTGCCAGGGCTATGACGTGCGCTACCTGGAGGCCGATGCTCAGTTTGCCCGCTACGCGCTGGCTGGCGCCGCCGAGCGCGCCGAACTGCTCAAGGGCTGGGTCGAGCCCGACTTGCTGGTGCTCGACGACCTGTTCCTGGCACGGCGCATCAGCCCAGAAGCTGCCGAGGTCTTGCAGGCCATCGTCCATCAGCGCTACAAGCGCCACCGTGCCATCGTCATCACCTCCAACCGGGTGGTGCAGGACTGGGGCAAATACCTGGCCGATGCCACCATGGCCACCACCATCCTCGACCGGCTCATGCACCGCTGCACCATGCTCGAGTTCGAGGGCAGGAGCTACCGCCTCAAAGAGGCCGCAGCGCGCCTGGCCATTAGCCCAGAGCCGTCATAATCCGGCCGTCTTGCCTGGGGGAATTTGGGGTGGCCACGGGTGGGGGAATTTGAAGTGGCCATCGGGG